>CAZGVW010000104.1:0-55533 GCA_964529265.1 uncultured Phycisphaeraceae bacterium | reverse complement strand
CCCCCCCCCCCCCCCCCCCCCCCCCCCCCCCCCCCCCCCCCCCCCCCCCCCCCCCCCCCCCCCCCCCCCCCCACACCTGGCGTGCGCATTGGGCGATACGTGCGGTGGGCACGCAACCGGGCAATTTGGGGCCTGTCGGGTTCTTGCTGTTCGGCGCTGGGCGGGGTGGTGGGGCGGGATTGTGATCGCGTGGGGCGGGGGTGGGGGTTAGGCTTTGCGGCGCGGATTTGCCGCGGGTTGGCGGCGGCCGCCTTGCGTGATCAGGAGAGCCAAGCGATGCGATTGGGTGTGATGTGCGCGGCCGCGGCGGCGGCGGCGGGCGGGACGATGTGGTTGTGTCCGGAGGCGAGCGCGCTGCGGATCAGGGGGCTGACGGGTGCGCGGGAGATGTGCACGAAGGCGCGCAACGTCGCGCAGGCGGTTCAGCAGGCGCAGCGGAGTTGCACTAGTGACGCGAATCCGGCGCTGCGGGCGACGTCATTGGCGGGGACGCACACGATTGTGAGCGATTTTGCGCCGGATGCGATCGTGTTCACGACCTTCGGCGAGCATTTGACGGATTTCGATTCGGTGGCGGGCGGTTTCTATGAGTGGACGGTGGGCGTGGAGGTGGAGGGGAACACGGCGGCGGGCGCATCGGCGGAGGCGGGGGTGGATTCGGTGGTGCATTTCGAGGCGGATGGGGGCGCGACGATGCGGTTCGCGACGGATTCCGTTGCGGGAGCGACGCCGGACGCGACGGTGACGATGACGGACGGCGGCGGGGTGGTTGTGGGGCAGGTTGTGATCGGTTTCGGGGCTGCGGGGGGCGAGGCGGAGATCGCGTTCCCCGCACCGGGGGCGTACGACGTGCGCATCGAATGGACGTGGGCGAGCGGGGAGCTGCCGATCGGCGGATTTGAGTATGGGTCGGGGCTGCACCGGATCGAGTGGTCGTTCGATCCGCAGCCGTGCCAGGCTGATCTTGATGGGGACGGCGCGGTGGGGGCAGCGGACCTGGCGCTGATGCTGGGGGCGTGGGGGACGATATCGAGCCTGGCGGATTTGAACTTTGACGGTGTGGTGAACGCGGCGGATCTGGCGCAGTTGCTGGGGGGGTGGGGGGTGTGTGGGTAGGTGGTAGGAGGTAGGTGGGGGGGAAGACGGTAGGCGGTAGACGGTAGACGGTAGACGGGGGAAGAATCGCGGTTTGTGCGACTCTTACGTGCCGCGGGCTTCGCTGACGGAGATGGGGAGGCCGTCGGGGTCGGCGTATTGGGCGATGCGCGCGCCGAAGACGGGTTTGGGCGGCTGGAGGCAGGGGACATTGCGCTCGAGCATGCGTGTGTGGAAGGCGTCGAGGTCGGGGACGGAGAATCCGGGGCGGCAGCGGCCGGCGAACTCGGCGGTGTGGGCCTCGGGGCTGTCGGGGTTGGGCTGCTCGCTTCGGTGGAGGGCGATGGTGGCGCCTTCGGTGGCGAACTCGGTCCAGTGGGAAGTTTCGAACTTGAGGGGCAGTCCGAGGACGTCGCGGTAGAAGGCGATTGAGCGGGCCATGTCGGAGACGAAGATGATGGCGTAGGAGGGGCGCATGGGGGTGCTCCTTGCTGGTGCGTTGCTGGTGGAGAAGGAGTCGGTAGACGGTAGACGGTAGACGGGGAAAAGCGGGAGAGGCTTGACAGGCAAGTGTGGGCTTGCCTATGCTGGGGCATGTCGGATGTTTTCGAGGCGCTGGCGGCGCCGGCGCGGCGGGCGATTCTGGATGAGTTGTGCAAGAGGGATGGGCAGACGCTGTTTGAGTTGTGCGGGCGTCTGACGATGACGCACGGACTGGGCCTCACGCGTCAGGCGATTTCGCAGCACCTTGACGTGCTGGAATCGGCGGGGCTGATCAGGACGGAACGGCAGGGCCGGTACAAGTTTCACTTCATCGACACGAGGCCGCTGGGCGCGATCGTTGCGCGCTGGCCCCCGGGAAGCCCCCCGGAAGTCCTCCGGAAGGGGGCCGGAGGCGAATGGTCCGGGGGCGGGGGCGGGGGAGGCGCATGCGGGGGCGGGTTCCGAAGCAGGGCGTGGGAAAGGAAAGAAGCGATGAGGATCGTGGTGGCGAGCGTGCTCGTGGATGATCAGGACAAGGCGCTGGCGTTCTACACGGACGTGCTGGGGTTCGTGAAGAAGATGGATGTTCCGATGGGCGAGGCGCGGTGGCTGACGGTGGTGAGCAAGGCTGATCCGGAGGGCGTGGAACTGGTGCTCGAGCCGGACTGGCATCCGGCGGTGAAGCCGTTCAAGCAGGCGCTGGTGGAGGACGGGATTCCGTTCACATCGTTCGCGGTGGATGACGTGAAGTCGGAATACGAGCGGCTGACGAAGGCGGGCGTGCAGTTCACGCAGCCGCCGGTGGACATGGGGCCGGTGACGACGGCGGTGCTGGACGACACGTGTGGGAACCTGATTCAGATTGCGCAAACGCACTGATTGAAGAAGGAAAGGAGCAGGCGATGAAGGCTGTGGCGATGCTGGCGGCGGTGGTGTGCGGAGTTTCGTTCGTGGCGGGATATTCGGCGCTGGCGCCTGAGGGGCAGGGGTTGGCGGGGCGGGCCGCGGCGGGTGAAGCGGCGCGCGGGGAGCGCGCGACGCCCGTGACGACGGCGCTCATGTTCAGCGGGCAGGCTGAGGCGGCGATGACGCTGTACACCTCGCTGTTTGCGGGCTCGAAGGTGATCGCGGTGGAGCGGTGGGCGGCGGGGGAGGAGGGTGGCGACGAGGGGACGATCAAGCACGCGGCGTTCACGGTCGGCGGTCATACGCTGCGGTGCATGGACAACAACCGGCAGCACGGCTTCACGTTTACGCCGTCGCTCTCGTTGTTCGTGGAGTGCGCGGATGAGGCGGAGATCGAGAGGCTGAGCGCGGCGCTCTCGAAGGATGGCGACGTGTACATGCCGCTCGACACGTATCCCTTTGCGAAGAAGTTCGCGTGGGTGGAGGACCGGTTCGGGGTCTCGTGGCAGTTGCTGCTGGCGGAGTAGCAGGCGGGAACAGGAGTTCACCACTGAGACTCAGAGGACACAGAGAAGAAGAAGAAGAAAGAAGAAGAAGAAAGAAGAAGAAGAAGAAGCGCTGATTTCGCGGGGCGCCGGGTATGGCGCCCCCTTTATTTCGTGAGCAACGGTGAGGTGCGGGGTCTCTCGACGGACCGTAGACTGGGTGGGCCGATGGCGGGCGTCCCGCGGAGCGCGCATCTGGGTGATGCGCGGGCGGGTTGGTGGGGATGGATTCGTTCCTGACGGAGGATTCCCACCATGCGTCATTTCAGCCGCGTTGTGCTCTTGGCGGGCGCCTTTACGGGCGTGTGCGTTTCGTGCGCGTTCGGGGCCGGTCCCGCGGGTTCGATGGGCCAGGAAGCCGCGGGCGCCGCGGCGGGGGTTGAGGCGCTGGCGGCGCGTGTGCGGCTGGTGGTGGGGGAGTGGGGGACATCGGGCGCGGCCGCGGATGTGAATGCGGATGGCGTGGTGGATGCGGGGGATCTTGCGCTGGTGCTCGCGGGCGTGCTTCCCGGAGCGGGGCCTGAGACGGGGATTCCGGGGGCGCCTGTGATCGGGCCATCGTGGGATCAGAAGACGGTGTGGGTTTCGACGGTGGATGAGGCGGTGGCGGTGTATGGGTCGCAGGCGCCGTGGGGGCTGCGTGAGACGCTGCATGCGCCGGGGCCGCTGACGATCGTGCGGCCCAGGAAGGATGCGGTGGCGCTGTTCGACGTGCAGACGGCGCGGCTGCACGTGCGGAATGCGCGCACGTTTGAACTGAAGGTTTCGACGCAACTGCCGACGGCGCCGTATGTCGATGCGGCGTGGGTGACGAAGGACACGCTGGTGTTCACGCGGAGCGATGATTCGGCGCTGTGGCGGCTCACGCTGCCGGCGGGGCGGCTGACGCGGTGGACGGATCTGGCGCCGGTGGCGGGCGCGGGGATGACGGCGGACAACCGGGCGATGATCGTGGTGGATGGGCTGCTGTATGCGCAGGTGCAGCCGGTTTCGGCGGGGGTTGGTCCGGGGGCGGGGGCGGCGCAGATTCCGCACGTGCGGGCCGTGTTGGCGATCGTGGACCTGGCGACCGGGGCGCTGGTGGACGCCGATCCGGGGGCGCCGGGCGCGCAGGGGATTCTGCTGGCGGGGACGCTGCCGACGAGCGACATGGCGGTGTCGGCGGACGATTCGTGGCTGCTGGTTTCGAGCCCGGGGGAACTCAACACGAACGTCGGCGGGATCGAGAAGATCGATCTGCGCCAGCGGCGGAGCAAGGGGCTGGTGGTGTCGGAGAACGGCGTGAACTCGTATGCGCAGTTGGGCGGGTTCGCGTTCACGGACGAGGGCGACGGCGTCTTCGTGTTCCACACGGACCTCGCGGCGTCATCGCACCTGCAATGGTTCAACGTGGAGACGGGCGCGCCGCCGCACCATCCGGTGTACGACTCGCTGGGCGGGTCATCGGATGCGTTCGCGTGGGCGCGGGGGGAGAAACTGGTGTACTTCGCCGATGTGGGCGAGCATTACGGGCTGCTGGTGATCAACCCGGGCGATCAGACGTTCCCGACGCCGGCGCCGATCACGACGCCGGGGGTTCCGTTTGATGTGGCGGTGGTGGAGTAGGGGGGCGCTGAAAGCAAGAGTTCACCACGGAGGCGCAGAGGACACAGAGGGGGGAGGAGGGGGGGCGCTGGTGAGTGGCATGCTCCTACTTGGCAACCTCTCGGCATTCCCAGATCACTTTCCAATGGCCCTGCGTTGCCCCGTCTGGAACACGCTTTCGCTTCCACACAAGGAGTTTCGCGCGGCCGTCGGTGATTGCACCGGCTAGCCCATCGCGGGTCATTGAAACCTCGTCTAAAGGATAGAACCGGTAGCTCTTCTTCGTCGAACTTGCGCCGCTCGCGGTTGTGTATGTGTATGTAGGCGGATCATCGGGCACAAGCAAGCACGAACCCGCGACTTCTTGGCCGTCAACAAGATCGCGGGGCAGACCACGGACGTGATACTCGATGTCACTTGGCTTGTGGGGCAAGGCGCGGCCAACAAGGGCGGTTCCTTCGGCGTCCAGCACTTGGACAACGCGGAGAGGCTGCTCGTTCCAGTACGCCGTGTGTGCGCGATCTATCAGAACGGCTTCGATCCTATTGCCGGTGCTCGAATCGAGGAAGCGAGGCGGCGGCTCAACGGTCACGGTTGCATCGTGGGCAAGTCCCCATTCGATGTTCTCCCGCGTTGCCTTTGGCGCTCTTGAGTTGTCAGGAAGTCTCGTCCCGTTCTGGTACGCCGCTTCTCGAACTCGGCGGTACTCTAAGTCGACTGTTCTGTCGACTATTCTGCCATCAGGCAGCTGCAGAAACGCTTCGCTGTGCTGAATAACCGCTCGGCGAAGATTGGGAGGAAGCGCATCAAGCGGGGCGCCTTGTGGGCTCGTTGAACTCAAGACGGAATGAGGCACCAGCATCGCCGTCACAATTGCGACCAAGAGCAGCCGAGTCTCAAGCATGTCAGCCTCCCGGGTAGATGGCGACAGTCGCCGCGCGAAGACGGATGCGCCGAGCGGATTGTCACCCCACCGCCCCGCACACCCTCCTCGCCGCGTCGGCGAGGTCCGTGGCGGGCTGCATCGTCGGGATGGAGGACCGCGCCGATTCGAGGATCCTGCGGCCTTCGTCCACGTTCGTGCCTTCGAGGCGGACGACGAGGGGGACTTTGAAGCCGACTTCCTTCGCGGCGTTGACGATGGCCTGGGCGATGACGTCGCAGCGCATGATGCCGCCGAAGATATTGACGAGAACGCCCTTGACGGCGCTATCGGAGAGGATGATGCGGAAGCCCTCGGTCACGGCTTCCTCCGAGGCGCTGCCGCCGACATCGAGGAAGTTGGCGGGCTCGCCGCCTTCGTGCTTGATGATGTCCATGGTGGCCATGGCGAGGCCGGCGCCGTTCACGAGGCAGCCGATGTTGCCGTCCATGGCGATGTAGGTGAGGCCGAAGCGGCTGGCGCGGAGTTCGCGCGGGTCTTCCTCCGATGGATCGAACATGTCGGCGATGCGCTTCTGGCGGAAGAGGGCGTTGTCATCGAAGTTGAACTTGGCGTCGATGGCCATGACCTGGCCGTCGGGGTGGGCCGGGGTTGGGGGCGTGACGATGAGCGGATTGATCTCGGCGAGCGTGCAATCCTTCTCCTGGTACACCCTGGCGAGCGCGGTCATGATCGCCGCGGCCTGGTTCACCTGCTTGCCCTTGAAGCCGAGTTGGAACGCGATGCGGCGCGATTGGTGCGGCTGGAGGCCCATGAGCGGGTGAATGGGCGCCTTGAGAATCGCGTCGGGGTTCTTCTTGGCGACCTGCTCGATCTCGACGCCGCCCTCGGCTGAGGCGATGAGCACGTTGCGTCGCGAGGCGCGGTCGGTGGTGATGGCGAGGTAGTACTCCTTCGCGATGTCCACGCCCGCGGCGATGAGGAGTTTCCTGACTTCGAGCCCTTCGGGGCCGGTCTGCGCGGAGACCATGCGGTTGGAGAGCATGAACCGCGCAGCGTCCGCGGCTTCTTCCGGCGAGCGGACGAGTTTGACGAAGCCCGCCTTGCCGCGGCCGCCGGCGTGAACCTGGGCCTTCACGACGGCGAGCGTGGTTCCGGCCTCCTGCGTGACGTGCTTGTAGGCGGGGGCGGCGTCCTCGATGCGCTCGATGACCATGCCCGCGGGGACAGGGACGCCGGCGTCGGCGAGGAGTTGTCTGGCCTGGTGTTCGTGAATCTTCATGGCAATGGGGAGTGGGCAATGGGGGCAAGAGGCAATAGGGAATAGGCAATAGGCAATCGCGGAGGAAGAGGAGGGCGCAGGATAGCGATGAGGGCGCGGAGGTGAGCCGGGCGCACTGGGGAGGATGGCGCGGGCGGGTACGGGCGTTACGCTCGCGTGGCGTTGGGATGGAAATGGGGGCGCCGCGTCAGCCCTTGAGGGCGGCGGTGATGGCGTCGCGGA
Organism: uncultured Phycisphaeraceae bacterium; assembly: GCA_964529265.1. Lineage (GTDB taxonomy): Bacteria > Planctomycetota > Phycisphaerae > Phycisphaerales > UBA1924 > CAZGVW01. The sequence goes on along the minus strand of CAZGVW010000104.1, from coordinate 48,533 downwards.
GTTTGGTTTCGGTGCTTTCGCCGTAGTAGCCGAGGGAGCGGTGCGTGACGACGCCGTCGCGTCCGACGACGATGAAGGTGGGGATGCTTTCGACGGCGTAGATGCGCGCGACTTCGCGGCCGCCCTTGGGGAGCACGGTGTAGGTGTAGCCGTGCTCGGAGGCGTACTTGGCGGGGTCGCCGGAGTCATCGAAGTGAACGGCGAGGACGACGAGGCCGTCGCTCGCGAACTCATCGTGCAGGCGCTGGACCATGGGGCTTGCTTTCACGCACGGTCCGCACCAGGTGGCCCAGAAATCGAGGAGGACGACCCTGCCGCTGTATTCCTCAAGGGCCTGCGACTTGCCTGAAGTGTCGTTCAGCGTGAACGAGGGCGCGGGGTCGCCGGCGCGGGGGCCGGCGCAGCCGCAGAGGGCGAGCGGCGCGGCGAGCGCGGTCAGCAGGGCGAGCGCAAGGGTCTTGATGCGCATGGCGATATCTCCGGAGGGGTTGAGGGACCTCAGGCGATTGATGCGGATTCGGGCGGCGGATGTTTCGGGTCGCACAGGGCTTGCGGCGGTTGGCCGCGGGCCGGGCGGATCATTTGTCGGCGACGTTGACGAGACGGCCGGCGCGGCGCTTGCGGTTGATGAGTGCGCGGCCGCCGCGGGTCTTCATCCGGGCGCGGAAGCCGATGCTGCGCTTGCGCTTGATCCTGCTCTGTCGCTTGGGGTAGTGCATGGCGTGGCTCGCTGCGGCCGGGGCCGGGGGGGTCTGGGGATTCTGCCGCGGCGGCGGGCAGAGGGGGAGGGAATATAGCGTCGGCGGGCGTTTGGGGGCAACAGGCGGGGTCGGGAAAGGGGGGTGGGGGGGCCGCGGGGCGGGTCGGGGCGGCGGGGGGTCAAAAAACCCGCTGGTCCCGGGCAGTTCATGATGGCTTCGTGAAGAAGCGCCGATAGGCTGTGTGTGTTCGGGACACGTTGTCCCGGCGGAGTGGCCGCTTGTGCTCAGTGGCCGTCGCGAGCGGGTTGATTGCCCCGCCCCAATGGGGGATGGCGGGCTCGATCCGAGGCGTGACGACCGGTGAGCCCACGCGTCCGACCGGGTTTCGGTTCGGCGGTCCGGCGGATCGCTCGAACCCGGCGATCGGAGAGCGCCCGGAGACGGGCGAATCTCGCCGGGACTCGGGCGGGGCGTCTGAGAAAGGCGCAGACGGACCAGGCGCGGCCGCGGGCCTTGGATGCCCGTCGGTCATGGTGCGTGTGGGTTATGGAACAACTGGAAACGCTGGAAGCGGCTGAGCGGATCCTCGGCCATACGTTCGAGGACAGGGCGCTGTTGAGCGAGGCGCTGACGCACGCATCCATTGCGGATGCGCGGGTGGATTCGAACGAGCGGCTGGAGTTCCTGGGCGACGCGGTGCTGGGGCTGATCGTGTGCGAGCATCTGTTCCGGGAGTTTCCGGATCTGCTCGAGGGGGACATGACGAAGATCAAGTCGGCGGCGGTGTCGCGGAAGACGTGCGCGCGGATCGCGGAGGACATGGGGCTGACCGATCTGCTGAAACTGGGCAAGGGGATGCAGACGCACGCAACGCTGCCGAGTTCGCTCTCGGCGGCCGTGCTGGAATCGGTGATCGGGGCGATCTACCTGGATGCGGGGCTGGATGCGGCGCGGGAGTTCCTGATGCCGCGGCTGACGCCGATCATTCAGCGCGCGGCGGATAGCGGGCACCAGCAGAACTTCAAGTCGGTGTTGCAGCACGTGGCGCAGGAGCGCTTCCTCGCGACGCCGCTGTACATCCTGCTGGATGAGAAGGGGCCGGACCACGCGAAGTGCTTCGAGGTGTGCGTGCAGATCGGCGCGCAGCGGTTTGAATCGAGTTGGGGATCATCGAAGAAGCAGGCGGAGCAGCAGGCGGCGCTGTTGGCGCTGAATGCGCTGGGCGTGGTGACGGCGGGCGAGGACGGCGAAGTGCTCGTGGTGACGGGCGGTGAGTTGAACGGGCACGCCGTGGCGGAAGATGAGGACGAAGCGCTCGACGACGAGGAATGAACCGCTGTCGGGCGTGCGCTCGGTGCTCCAGACGAGCCGGACGATTGATCACCGCGCGATTGCGGGATCGGTCCACGCGCTGAGGTTGAGCGCGATGCGTCCGGGGCGGTTCTGCCAGGGGAGCATGGGTCGGGGCCAGGCGGAGCGGTGGTTGCCGCGGCGGCGCTCGATGGCGATGCGGAGGGCGCCGCCGGGCTCGATGGCGGAATGCGGGATGGGGAGGACGGCGGTCCAGCGGTCGGATTCGAGGTGGATGGCGGCCTGGGGCGCGGGCTGCGCCTGCTGGAGTTCGTTGACGGCGCCGGCGCGGGAATCGATGCGCAGGATGGCGACGGGCGCGGCGGTGGGGCCGAGGAAGAGGCGGACGAAGTCGTAGTTTTCTTCGGGGGAGAGGGGCGCCTCGGGGTCGCCGGAGGAGGCGGGCGTGCGGCATTCGATGTAGACCTGCCAGCCGGCGGAATCCGGCGATTTCTGAACGAGGGCGACGGTGCGGAGTTCGACAGGGGGGATGCGCGGTGCGCCGGTGATCCAGGAATCGAGTCGCCAGTCTTCGAAGAGGGGACCGAGGATGGCGCCGGGCGGCTGTGCAGGGAGGCCACCCGCGGCAATGGGGAGGACGGTGGACCACCCGTCGAGCGAGATGCGCAGCGCGCGGGGGGGCGATGCCGTGTTGACCGGGCCGCTGAGAACCGTGGGCTTGAAGGGCGGCGCAGGCGCCGGCGCGCCGATGCTTCGGGCGGGGGGCGACGCGGCGGACATGGAGGCCATGCCGGGGCGGCCGGAGCGCTCGACGATCGCGGCGGAGACGATGACCGAATCGCTGCCGGGGATGGGGTGGCCCGCGTCATCCGTGATCCAGGCGACGGCGCGAGGCTGACGGTTGACCCAGTCGTGCGCGAGGGCGACGAGGTCGCGCGGGCTCGCGGCGGGCGCGAGAAGGCCTTCGAGGAAAAGGGATTGATCGGTGGGGTTAATGATCCACGCGGGGGCGCGCACGCCGGGTGTGATCTCGGCGACGGCCGTGAGTTCGCTCACGAGACGGGCGGCGGCGTCGGGGTCGGCGTCGGCGAGACGCTGCAGCGCGTGGCGCCAGCGGTCCTCGTTCTGAGTGGCGAGGGCTTCGAGTGCGGGGTCGTCGATGGCGGGGCGAGGCTCGGCGGGGAGCGTTGAGGGGTCGTCGCGCTTGAGGCGCTGTTCGATGAGACTGGCGCGCCAGCGCTCCGCGGGGTCTGTGAGCAGTGGTGTCAGGAAGGGGCGGATCGCTTCGAGGTTCGGCGCATCGGTCTGGAGGCTCTCGCGCGCCGGGTGGGCGTCGCGGTCGTCGCTCGAGGGCGCGCGAATCTGAAGCGGTGTGGCCGCGCCGCCGAGCAGGAGTTGGCCGGGTGGGTTCTCGAGCGGGATTGGAATGAGGGCAGCCCAGAAGGCTTCGTCATGCGCTGTCGGCGCCGTCGTGGGATCGCGCCAGGTGGACCACTCAGCCGCGGGCTTGAGCCAGGATGAGGAGGCGGCCTCGGCGCGTCGAACGAGATAGCGCACGAGCGAGCAGTGCGCCACGGCGCCGTCGCCGAGTGGAAGGTCGAACTCGCCCGGCGTGAGCGCGGATCCCGAGGACTCAACCGGGATGACGAGGGTGCGGCCCCGGAAGGCGAGGATGGGGCCGGGAACGGCCGGAATGATGGACTGAGCAACGCCTGCGGGCGGCTTCTGGGGGGCGCTGCACCCTGAAAGCGAGAGTGCGGCGAGAAAACCGGCCAGAGCGCCGATCGCGGAGGTTCGGAGGCGGCTTGGGCCGAAGCGGGGGGGCTGTTCTGCCGATAGACGGGGGCGGAACCGCCATCGCCAGGAAGCGCGAAGGCCGGGCTGGATGGAGGAGAGGAAAGCTGTGATCACGGTGTGTGGTTCGGGAGGCGTGGAGTTCCGGGTCCATCTGCCGGAGGCTCGGCGGGTGCTGCTGGCGGGGGACTTCACGGGCTGGCGGGCTGGGGCGATCGAGATGGAGCGGTCGGAGGACGGCTGGTGGACGGCCGAGGTGGCTCTTCCGGCGGGGGACCACAACTTCCAGTACGTGGTGGACGAGGCGACCTGGATCCCAGACTACTCCGCCCACGGGCTGTGGCGGAATCGCTATGGGACGTGGGTGAGCCACCTGCGGGTGGAGGCGGCGACCGGGGCGAACCCCCTGCCGTTCCCCGAACGGACGATTTCCCGCCTGGCGGCCTGAGCGCAAGCCACGTCGCTGCATGGGGTTGTGGAAGGTCCGATCATACGGCCTCAAGAAGTAAAGAAAATGGGGTTGACAGGGGCGGCAAGGGGCCGGTACCTTCTGGTGAGTCGCATTGCCCGGGGAGGGGCGCGCGACCTCAGGAGGAGAAACGCGTCATGGCTTACAAGATGGCCATTGTCGGAGTCAGCGCTGTTGCGCTTGCATCAAGCGCTTACGCCGGCATCGCAGGCGCCCCAGAGCTTTTGATCATGCTGGCCATCAATGATGAGCCTGCATGGCAGGGCATGCCTGAAGGCGAGCCGACACCAACGGCGAACGTGTATCGCTACGTCGGCTCCTACAGCGGCAACGGCGTGTTGCTGAACTGGGATATGACGGCGGACGCTGATCCGTTCATCACCTCGAATCTGTCGCTGACGAACAACACGCTGGCGACTCAGACGTTCACGCTCACCGCTCTGCTGCCCATCGCGCCGGCGATCTCGCCGTCGTCCCTGATGCGCGGCTCGGTGCAGGGTGGTCTGACGGGTGATGGCAGCGGCGGCACGCTGGCTTCCGTCGTGGGCTCTTCGATCTACCAGGCGATCATCGACAACGGTTTCGTCGGCGAGCCGGCGAACCTGCTCGATGTCGCTTCGGTGACCGTCGGCCCGGACGCCAGCGATACGCTGGGCAGCGATTCGTTCGGCATCCCTGTGTTCGAGAACGGCCCCGCGGTGTTCACGAACATCGGCATTCAGTTGCGGTTCTCGCTCACCCCGGGCGATCAGGCCTCGTTTACGAGCCTGTTCCGCGTCGAGGTGCCGGGTCCCGGAACGCTCGGTCTGTTGAGCGTTGCGGGCGCGGTGTTCGCGGGTCGCCGCCGCCGCTGATTCAGGATTTGGGGTTCGAAACCCGAAAGGGCTTCACACGCCCCCGGCCTCTGGGTCGGGGGTGTTTTCAGTTTTTGATTCGCGGCTGTGAGAACCACCGGGCGGGCCTGCTCCGGTGAGGGCTTCCGGTTCCTACGCCGCGGCTTGGGCATCGAGGGGCAGCGTGGCCAGCAGGTTCTCGATGATCTGATCCGTCGTGACGCCTTCGGCCTGGCCCTCGAAGTTGAGGAGGATGCGGTGGCGGAGGGCGGGGTGGGCGACGGCGCGGATGTCGTCGATGGATGCCGCGGCTCGACCATCGAGCAGGGCCCGGCACTTGGCGGCGAGAACGAGGGCCTGGGCGCCGCGGGGGCTCGAGCCGAAGCGGACAAAGCGGTTCACGAGGGGCGTGGCGAACTCGCCGGTGGGGTGGGTGGCGAGGGTGGCGCGCACGGCGTAATCCTGCACGCGGTCGGCGATGGCGACGCGGCGGACGAGGCGCTGATGGGCGATGATCGCGGGGCCGTCGAGCACTGGCTCGAGCGTGGGTTCATCGCCGGCGGTGGTGCGGCGGAGGATCTCGGAGAGATCGGCCCGGGATGAGGGCTGCACGTGCAGTTTGAAGAAGAAGCGATCGAGTTGCGCCTCGGGCAGGGGATAAGTGCCCTCCTGCTCGATGGGATTCTGCGTCGCCATCACGAAGAAGGGGCGCTCGAGGTTGTGGGTCGTCCCTTCGACCGTGACCGAGCGCTCCTGCATAGCTTCGAGAAGCGCGGACTGGGTCTTCGGCGTGGCGCGGTTGATTTCGTCGGCGAGGATGATCTGGGCGAAGATGGGGCCGCGCTGGAAGCGAAAGGTGCGGCCCTCCGGCGCATCGACGACGACAGTTGTGCCGGTGACATCCGCGGGCATGAGGTCGGGCGTGAACTGGATGCGCTTGAAGGCAAGTGAAAGGGCCTTGGCGAGGGAGCGGATGAGGAGCGTCTTCCCGAGGCCGGGGACGCCCTCGAGCAGGGCGTGACCATTCGTGAAGAGGCAGGTGAGGACGCCATCGACGATCTCGCGATGGCCGACGACGGCGCGCTCGATCTGCGTGCGGACCGCGGCGTAGTCGTTGCGGAAAGCGCCGACGGCGGCCTGGACTTCTTCGGGTGTGCGGGGATCGGTCATGTGGGGGCGCCTCGCGGTCGTGGGGGCAGGATAGGCGGGCGGGGCGTCCGCACAAGTTCGCGCGAATCCCCGGGCGGGTCAGCGGCGGCGTGCAGCGGGGATATCGAGAGCGGCCGCGGCGAGGAAGTGCAGTTCCTCGATGCCGATGAAGGGGGCAAGCGCGCCCGAACCGGGGCCGACGGCGGTGGCGAGCACGTGGTCGGTCGTGTGGTCGGGGCCGGTGAAGGCGACGCCGAGGTGGTTGGCGATGACGGAGCCGATGGGGGAGGATTTCTGATTGGCGCGGAGGTAGGGATCGACGCGGTGGCCGGTCAGGTGCTTGTCAATGATGTCGATTTCGTCGTTCGAGAGGGTGACGCCGAGCCCCTCGCGCACGAGGGAGGCGAGCGCGGGCCCGGTGCGCTCCGAGCGCGGCATGCGGGCGAGGCGCTCGAGCGCCCATTCGAGCGTGTGCTCGGATTCGATGAGGCTCTCGAACTGGCGCACGCCGGCTTCGCCCGCTGTGGCGAGGCCGGGGTTGGCGTTGCCGTGGTCGGTGGTGAGGATGATGAGCGTATCGCCGCGGCGATCGGCGAAATCGAGCGCGATTTCGACGGCTTGGTCGAAGGCGCAGAAATCGGTGACGAGTCCGACGGCGTCGTTGGCGTGGGCGGCGTGATCGACGCGGGCGGCTTCGACGCAGAGGACGAAGCCGTTCGGACGGGATTCGAGGGCGCGAAGGGCCGCGGCGGTCATTTCAGCGAGCGAGGGCTGGTCGTCTTCGCGATCGATGTCGTGGCGCATGACATCGGCGGCGAAGAGGCCGAGCAGCGGCTGATTGTCCAGGGGCGCGGAGGCGCGGTCGAGCAGGGCGCGCCGATTTGGAAGAAGCGTCACGCCGGCGCGGCGCGTGATGACATCGTTCGGGAACTTCGCTCCGCCGCCGCCGAGCATGACGTCGGCGCCGCGATCCATCATCTGGATGACGATGTCATCCTCCATCGATCGTTTGGGCGCGTTGGCGAAGAGGCAGGCAGGGGTTGCGTCGGTCAGTCGGGTGGTCGTGACGAAGCCGACGGCTTTGCCGCGTTGCCTGGCTTCGAGGAAGAGGGGCGTCGGCGCGCGGCCGTCGGGGGTGAAGCACACGGCCTGATTGTGCACGCGCTCGCCGATGCCCCATGCGGAGGCAGAAGCCGCGGAATCGGGCACGTGGCCTTCGGCGGGGGCGGTCTCGACGAGGGCCGCGCGCGCATCGCCGCGGCGCAGGAGGCTGGTCCAGTGGGTGGGGCGGTTGTGGCGCTTGCGGCAGGCGAGGTCGGCAAGGGCGAGGGTTCCGAGGCTCATGCCGTCAACGGCCATGAAGATGAGGTTCATGGCGGCGGGGCGCGCGGTGCGATTGGCCGCGGCGGGCGGGGGTTTGGGCTCGACGGTGGGGGGCTCGGCCGCGCGTGGCGGAGAAGCGGCTGTGGCGGCTGATCGGTGAGCGCCGGTGGATGCGGCGATGGCGCCGCCGGCCAGCGCGCCCGCGGCAATCGTGGCGCCGCCGGCCTTGAGAAAATCGCGACGGGGGAGCGCGGGGTCGGGCGCTGCGCCGTGGGGATGCGGGTTCATCGCTCATGCTCCTCGCGCGCGAATGCATCCCGCGGGGTTCGGCAACCGCGGAGGCTTCGGCGGGGTGATGGTAGATCGGAGCGGGCCGGGGCGGCGGGGCCTGCACGGTCAGGAGTGCGTCAAGAAGCGAGGGCGCTCAGAACCGGAAGTTGAAGCGGAGGGCGAGGTAGAGGGCGGGATCGGTGTCGTCGGTGCTTACGGTGTCGCCATTGCTGTTCTGGAGTTCGAACTCCTGGTAGACGACGCTGCCGACCTCGAGGGCGAGTTCGAGGTCGGGGCGGGGGCGCCACGCGAGTTCGCCGGAGACGATGACCGAATCGTCCTGAACGACGCCCTCCGACAGGGTGGCGTCGTCGGAGAGTCGAAACTCCCGAGGCTCCCAGCGGCCCTTCATGCGCACGAGCCACTCTTCGGTGACATCAACTTCCAGCGCGAGCCCGGGACCGGTGGTGTAGAGGCGGACATTCTCGGCCGGGCTCCACGAGAGGCCGATGAGGGGAAGAATCTGCGGATCGTCCTCGAGGCGCGACACGATCGAGACACCGATGGTCGCGGCGAGCTCATCGCTGAACCGCCAGCCGACGCCGCCGAAGCCGCCGCCCAGGATCGAGTCTCCAAAGTCGGCATCGGCTTCACCTGAGAACTCCACGAGGCCGCCGACGAACCAGCCAAACTCCTGCGTGACGCGGTTGACGAAGATTGGCGAGAAGGAGGCTGAGAAGACATCGTCGATCGGGCTGGGATCACCGGGGAGGAGCGTGGTGACGCCATCGAAATCGTAGTGCGAGTACTCACCGTTCATGTTGAAGATGATCTGCGAGGTCTCGTCAAACTGGTAGGCGACCGCCACGCCGCCGCGTGTGCGCCACACACCGGCTTCGCCGCCGCCATCGAGATCAGCGGGAAGGGCGATGCTCTGCGCGAGGTTGAAGCCGACGGTGACCGCCTGGGTCTGCTGGCGGAGTTGATCGATATCGATGGCGAGGCCGGGCAGAGGTTGGCCGAGGGCGGCCGCGGGCCCGAAGACGGCCACGAGGACCGAGGCGCAGCGCGCAGATGCTTTGAGCGTGGCGCGCGTCAGTCGAGACGCAGATGTTGTGCCCATGACGCGGCAGGATAAAGGATCAGACCCGCGTCCGCCAAGCGAAGAGGAGCCACTCGAGGGTGGCGAGCGCCGCCGCGGCAAGGACGAACCAGCGCCAGACCTCGCGTGGGGCGGATTCCTCGACGCCGCCGGACTCGGTGGTCTTGCCGGCGACGTCCACGTGGTCCGCGGTGGCGATGGCGCTTTCGCCGGGGTCGAGGAGGCTGATGGGGAGCGTGCGCTCGCCACCGGCGACGCCGCGGAGGCGGTAGGCGCCGACGCGGGGCAGCGGGCCAAAGGCGACTGGCTCGTTCGCGGCGCCGGGGGGGACAGGAACTTCGAGGGACAACGGTCCTGTGACGGTGATCGTCTGCGCGCCGGGAGCGGCGCGGACGGAGACCGGATCGCGTGTGGTGAGGGCGCGCGATTCGGACGCCTGGCCGACGCGCGCCAGGCGTTCGACGGCGTTCACGAGGAAAATGATGAAGGAGGGCTGAAGGGGCCAGGTGGAGCGCGCGAGGGGGAAAGCGACGACCACTCGCTCGAGGCCGGACGATTCGAGGTGCGCGATGAGCGGCCCATCTGGGCCGGAAGCGAGCGGCGTGGCGGCGAGCGCCGGCGCCTCGGGGTCGCGGGCTTCCGGATCGGGCAGGGTCATCCGCAGGGGTTGACTGATGACGACGGCGTCGAGGCTGACGGCGCGCATGATCGGGTGGGAGCGCAGCCATGAAACGAAGCGAACGGCGTCGGAGGCGCGATTGTCATCGGGATCCTCGAGGCGGAGGCCGGGGATGGGGAGTGCGGCGCCGAAACTGATGGAGGGAATTGGAGGCAGGGCGCCGGGACGGACGCCATCGAAGACGACGAGGTCGTAGTCCGAGGCGATCTGGCGGGCGGCGGAGAAACGCTCGTAGGCGCCGGCGTCGATGCGGGCGACGGGGCGGAGCGTGATTTCTTCGAGGGCCCTGAGCAGCGATGTCTCGGCGAGGGAGGCGCCGGCTTCGCGGAGCGTGGGGCCGACGACGACGATGCGCGCGGCGCGCGGGGCATCGATCTCCACGCCGGCCTCATTGTCCGCGGCGAGGCCGTCGGGGCGCGCGATCGAGATGATGGCGACGCCGGCGCCGGGCGCGCGAAGTTCGATGGTCTCCGCGGCTTCTCCCGGAACGAGGGCGCCGGACTGGTCGGCCGCGGCGGGGGGGAGGGTGAGGGTTCGGGCGACGGAGGGCTCGCCGTTGACGAGGATGCGCAGCGGGATTTCGAGAGACTCGGTGGCGACGCTCTGAAGGCGGAAGAAGAGGCGGACGAGGGATGGATCTTCATAATCGCGCTTGGCGCTGAGCGCCACGACCCCGACATTGTCGCGGGGGGCATTGGGCTCGGGGCCGACGCGGATGAAGCGGAACTCCGCGCCGCTGACTCCGGCGCGGGCCACGCCGGCGTGGCGGGGGAGCGACCCATCGCTGATGAGGACGACGCGCGGAAGCGACGGCGCCGCGGCGTCATCTTCAAGGGCGCGCATGGCCTGGGCCTCGATGAGGCGCAGCGCGGCTTCGAAATCGGCGGGCTGGTCGGTGGGCTCGATGCCGCGCACGGCGCGGCGGAGTGCGACGCGGTCGTTCGTGAAGGGCGCGATCAGGCGCGCATCGGACGCGAAGGCGATGACCATGGCCTGGGCTGCGGCGCCGCCTGACGAAAGCCGGTCGATGACGTCGAGCGCGGCATCCTGCGCGGCGTCGAGTCGGACGCCATCGCCGCCCGGGGCGGACCCAACGGTGGCGGTGGCGGGGGCGGACATGGAGGCGGATCGATCGATGACGATGATGGTGCGGCCGGCGACGGGCTCATCCGCCGCTGAGATCGCTGGGCGCGCCAGCGCGACGATGAGGCAGGCGAGCGCGAGCAGTTGAATGAGGAGGAGAAGGGAGGGCCGCAGCCAGCGGAAGGGCGCATTGGCCTGGATGTCCTGGACGGCGCGCTCCCAGAGCAGGGTGGAGCTGATGCGCACGGGTTGGCGGCGCAGTTTCAGGAAGTAGAAGAGCGCAAGCAGCGGAACCGCGATCGCGGCGGCGATGATCCCTGCGATGGGCGCGAGAAAGGTCACTGGCCGTGATTATTGCCGACGTTGTGGCCGGGAGCGCCGAGAGGGGCTGGCCGCGCCGGCGCGGGGTCGTGCGCGGGACGGCGCGCGGCGTGGAGATCTGGCGGCCAGGTACAGCACGTAGTCCTCGTCGAGGTCCTCGCCCGAGGCGACGGGCCGCACGAGCGCCGCGCCGTCGCCGTCGATGGCTTCGGCGAGGCGGTCGTAGATCTCGATGTCGGGCAGACCGGCTTCGGCGAGCGCATCGCGAAGTTCGGGGATGGACCACAGGCGCCAGTCGTAGACGAAGGCGTCGCGGAGCCAGCGCGGGGCGCGGTGGGCGCCGATGCGGAAGTGCATGGCGTTGACGACGCGCCCGGTGACGGGATCGGCGGCGCGCTGCTCCCACACGTAGCGCACGCCGCCGCGGAGTTCGACTTCGGAGGTTCCCAGGGCGAAAGCGCGCTCGCCGCCGTAGATATCCATGACGAAGACGCCTCCGGGGCGGAGACGAGCGCGGGCGCGACGCAGGTACGCGACGAGTTCACCACGGGTCTTCCATTCGCAGATGGAGAAGTTGAGCGTCGCGAGAATGTCCACAGGGTCCTTCACGGCCATGACATCGGCGCGGCGGATGGCCACGCGGGGCGGCCTGAAGGCGCGCAGGCGGCGCAGCGGGTCGGAATCGTGGTCCACGCACACCGCGCGATGCTTTGGCGCGAGCGCCACCCACGCGCGGGACACCGCGCCGGCGCCGCAGAAATCCTCGCCCAGGATGAGCGGCGCGCCAGGCGGCGCCTCGTGCAGGGCGCGCAGGAAGCGAGCCTGCATCGCGGGCGATTGCGCCGCGCGCTCGTAGAGTTCGAAGCGGTCCGGCGCCGCGGCGCGCTTGCTCACAGTGGCGCCGTCGCTCCCGCGGGAATCCGCAGCGAGGAGACCATGCCCATGAACGCCTCCCGATGCTCGGCGACGACATCCGCCGGACCGGTCATGCGGATGTAGACGGCGCCCGCGGGCCCGCCCTCGACCGCCGCGGCGAGGAGCGCATGGTTGGCGAGGGGCGTCGGCGTGGCGCCGGGCATGCCGCTCTGATATTCGCCGCGGGCGTAGGAAGTGGTGATGATCAGGCCGTGGGCGCCGAGTGTGTCGATTTCGGGAATGACCGGCTTGCCCTGATCATCGAGCACCATGCGGGCCCAGCGCTCGATGTTGTCGTCCACCGTGCCGCCCTGCCCGGGGCCGAAGCAGAACACCACAACCTCCGCGGCTGCCGTGGAAGGCACGGTGAACTCCGCCTGACGCATGGGGCTGGACGGATCGCGGCGCTGCCAGCCCTCGGGGACCGTCCAGACGAGGCCGGCGATCGTGGGGCCGGCGGGGGGCGCCGGCGCAGGATCGGTGGCCGAAGCCGCGGGCTCTGATGGGCTTGCGGTTGGAGCCTCCGACGGAGAGGCTGGGGCGTTTGCCCCCTGACCGGAGGCGTTTTCGTCGATGTAGCGTGCCTCCGGGGGCTCTTCGCCGCAGCCCGCGGCGAGGGCGGAAATGGCGATGGAGAGGCCCGCGAGGGAGAGGCGAATCGCGGCACTACGGCGGAATGTGGGGTGTGGCGTTCCCATGGGAGGGCATGGTACGAAAGCCGGTGCGGCGCGTCTGCGCCGGGCGGAGCGGACATGCGGATCGAGAGGATTGAGAGCCTGGATGACCCTCGCGTCGCCGACTATCGGGATGTGAAGGACGGCGATCTCGCGGGGCAGGGCGGGCGGTTCATGGCCGAGGGTGAACTGGTCGTGCGCCGGTTGATCGAGGGGTCGCGGTTTCGGCCGGTCTCGGTGTTTGTTGCGGAGAACCGGCTGGAACGGCTGCACGATGCGCTGGAGCGGCTGCCGAAGGGCGCCCCGGTGTACGTTGCGCCCGTGGCGCTGTTCGAGGCGATCGTGGGGTTTCACCTGCACCGCGGCGTGCTGGCGGTGGGGGAGCGCGGGGCGCCGCTGAGGGCGGAAGAAGCGATCGGATCGCTGGGCGCGGGGGCGGCGACGGTGGTGATCGTCGAGGATCTGGCGAACCATGACAACATGGGCGGGATCTTCCGGAATGCCGCGGCGCTGGGGGCGGGGCTGATCCTGCTTACGGAGCGGTGCTGCGACCCGCTGTATCGCAAGTCGATCAGGGTTTCGATGGGAGCGGCGCTGCGACTGCCGTTTGCCGGGGTTGGAAGTCTGCCGAAGGGGTATGAATCGCTGCGGCGGGCGGGGTTCGCGATTCTGGCGATGACGCCTGCGGGCGATGCGCGCGACCTTTGTGGAGTGGCGTCGGCAATGTCGTGGCCGCGGAGGATCGGGCTGGCGCTGGGGGCGGAGGGGCCGGGGCTGAGCGCGGGCGCGATGGAAGCGGCGGATGCGCGCGTGAAGATCGCCATGGCGCCGGGCGTGGATTCGCTCAACGTGGCGACGGCGTGCGCTGTGGGGCTGTATGCGCTGCGTGAGGCTTCGGGCGATTTCAGGGAGGGGTGAGGTCGCCCGGGTTGGGGACGACGAACTCGATGCGGTTGCGTTCGAGCGCTGTGCCGACGGCGCGCGTGAGTTCGGAGAGGGCGACGTTGTAATCGCGCAGGGCGCGGACCTCTTCGGCCTCGGAGAGGGCAAGGGACTCCTGCCGGCGAAGTTTCAGATCGAGGAAATCCGGCGTGAGGGCGCGGATGTTCTCTTCCTCGACCTGGAGGGTGCGCAGATTCTCGGCGGAGGCGATGCGGGCGATGCGCGTCTGCTCGATGAGGCGATAATTGGTGACGATGTTGCGCAGGGCGATGACGACTTCGAGCGTGGCGTTCTGCACGACGGCGCGGTAGTCGATGACGGACTGGAGGCGTTCGAGTTGGCGGCGACGGGCCTCGGCTTCCGGCCCCCGGTTGCCGATGGGCCACTCGAAGATGAGGCCGAGGATCATGTTGACGAACGACGCGTCGCCGATCTGCTCGTAGGCGTCGCCGGGGCTGTCGCCGAGGCCGTTGAACGTGGCCTGCGCGGTGAGATCGAGCACGGGAAGTTTCTGGTTGATGGCGACGCGCTCGCGGATGGAGGCGTCGTCGATGCGGAGGACGGCGCGCTGCACGTCCGGGCGCGAGGCGATGGCCTCGGAGATCGCGTCGGCGAGGCTGTATTCGACCGGAGCGTCGAGCGGGCGATCGATGGGCGCGAGGACGATTTCGCCGCCGACGGGAAGGTTCGGGTCGTTGATCAGGGTCTTGAGCGCATCGGATCGCTGGCGGACGTCGTTGCGGCCGCGGATGACATCGGCGCGGCGGGTTTCGACGCGGGCGACGGCGTCGGAATACTCGGCGGGTTTGACGTCGAAGTCGAGGCGGCCTTCCAGCACGTCGCGCGTCTCGATGCCGCGCTCGAGCAGGCGCTGTCGGATGAGGAGGAATGCGCGGGCCTCGAGCAGATCCCAGTAGGCTCGCTCGACCTGGGCGACGGTGTCGATAAGTTCGAGGCGCAGGGTCTGGATGGCGTCGCGCTCGAGATTCTGCGCGAGGTAGATCTGCGCTTCGGCGGTTTCGGAGCCGAAGTTGCGCAGCAGCGGCTGGGCGAAGAGGATGTCGAGCGAGGCGGCGCGGGCGGGATCCGGGAAGAGCTGGATGTTGGGATTCTGATTGTTCGAGACGCCGAACCCGGTGGTGATCTGGAGCGTGCCGCCGGTGGTGAGCGGCTTGCGGACCCCGGTCTCGAAGGCATAGTTCTGGCGCTTGTTGACCGCGGAGCCGACGGGCAGGTTGTTGATCACCGGCACGGCGCTGGGTTGATCGATGCGGCTGGCGTTGGCGCTGGCGAAGAGCACCCAGTCGAACGCTGCTTCGGCAGCGACGACCTGGGCCTCCGTGATCGCGGGCGTGACGCGGGCCGCCTGGACGCGGAGGTTGTAGCGCACGCCGCGGGAGATGGCGTCGCGCAGGGTGATGGCGACCTCCGTGGTCTCCTCTCCGAAAAGGTTCTCGTCGAGCGCGGGCGCGACCCCGACGTAGGACTTCGGACCCGCCATCGCATCCAGTTCCTCAAGGCGGTCGGCGGGGATGTTAAGGGAGGTGGAGGAGCGTTCGGTCGGCCTCGGCTCGGCGTAGGGCTCGCCGGGGGCGATCTCGCGCTGGGCCGATTCCAGGATGGAGCGGCGGAGGGCGTCGGAGGTCTCGCGGTCGAATGGAGCGGCGCAACCCGCGGCGGCGGCGAGGGCAACGGCCGCGGCCAGGGTGTGCGCGCGTCGGGGGCAGCGTCTTTGCGACATGAATGGCCGAGGGTACGACCGGGCGTCGGGGCGGTCAAAGCGGGGCGGTCGCCCCGCGGCCCGGGAATAACCCGGCCGGACGGGGCGGGGGGCCTCAACGCGCCCCGCGGCGGATCCGATAAGATGCGAGAAAATCCTGACCCACCCCCGAACCGAGAGGATGCGACTATGGGGTTCCATGCAACGGATGGCAGATCGAAGGTCCGGACTTCCCTTCTCACGCTTGCAATTCTGACCGGCGCTGTGGCGGCCACTGCTGTAGCAGCGCCGCAGGCGCGCGCTCAGACGACGGACGTGCAGCCGCGGCAGGTTGTCGTGACCACGGACAGCGCGCCGATCCGCTGCGGCGGGGGCGACGTGTGGTACGCCGTCGGCCAGGCGAAGCGCGGCGATGTTCTGACGGCGGATGGCGAGGCGCACGGCTGGATCAGGGTTCAGTATCCCGCCGGAGTGCGCGCGCTGGTGGCGCCGGAGGACGGCGAGTTCGTGCAGGGGCGGAACAAGGTGCGGCTCACGCGGCCGTCGGGCCTGCTGGCGCTCTACATGAACGCCGATGTGCGCGACAGCTGGAAGCGCCTGCTCACGGACAAGATGCCGGCGGGAACCGAACTGGATCACATCGAAACCGTGAACGATGCGCAGGGGCGCATCGCGGGGTTCATCGTGCGGGCGCCGGAGGCGGCGCGAGGGTTCGTGAGCGCGCAGGCCGTGCGTCCCGCGACGCCGCAGGACATCGCAGCCGCGGCGCCGAGCCAGCCGGTTGTGCCGCCGCCGACCTCGCCAACCACGACCACTGCGGCGCCACGTGGGGATTTTCCCAGTGGCGCGGCGGATGGCGGGCAGACGGCGGCAGCGCCCGGCGCGGGTCAGCCTCAGACCACGCCCATGACCACCACGGCGACCCGGCCTGCTCCGGGAGCGGCGCCGGCCCCGGACGTGTTCGGGCCGATGCCGTATGACGGCACGGCAGGGGGGCTTGCCTGGGGATCGGGTTCATCGTTTGAGCATGACTCGATCGCTCCGGCGCCGGAACGGCCGGCTCGCACGGCTTCCGCGCCCGCGCCTGAGCGCCGGCGAGATCCGGCTTCCTTCGAGGATCTGGACAAGGTTTTCAAGCGCCTGGCGCAGGAGCCCACTGAGGACGCCGAACTCGAGCCGCTGCTGGCGGAGTTTGAGGCGCTTCGGACGTCGCTCCCGGACGTTTCGGAGAGCGAGCCGGTGCGGAGGGCGATTCAGTCGCGCGTCGAGCTGCTCAAGATCCGCATCGATCTTCAGAAGGACATGCAGCGCATCGCCGCGGTGGAGCAGAACGCGTCGAAGGGGATCGAGGAGATCAAGAGCCGCGTGTTCGCGCTCTCCGAGATGAGGCAGTACGTGGCGGTGGGGCGGCTGACGTCAAGCACGATCTACAACGGGCAGGATCTGCCGCTGATGTACCGCCTGCAGAGCGTGGACACGGCCTCGGCGCACACGATTGCGTACCTGGCGCCGTCGGAAGTGGTCGATCTCAAGGGCAAACTGGGCTCGATCGTGGGCGTTGAGGGCGAAGGGCGGATCGATCCGGCCCTGCGCGTGAACATCATCCACCCGAAGCGCATCGACGTGCTGACCACGGCGAGCGCCGCGGTGGTCGGCGAGGAGTGATTCGGAGGCCGGAAGTCGGCCGGCGTTAGATCGGCACGCGATCCCCTGCGCCGCGGATGGCCTCGATACAAAGCGTGATGTGCTCGGCCTCATCGACGCCGAGTTCGGCGATGCCCTGCCGAATGTCCTCGCGGCTGACGGCGGCGGCGAAGGCTTTGTCCTTCAGTTTCTTCCTCACGCTCTTCGCTTCGAGGTCGGCGATGCCGCTCGGGCGCACTTTGGCGCACGCGACGATGAAGCCGGCGAGTTCATCCACGGCGAAGAGGGAGCGCGCCATCGGCGTATCGCGCTCCTGGCCGGAATACTGGGCGTGGCCGAGAATGGCGCGGCAGATCTCCTCATCGACGCCGAGTTCGCGCAGCCGCTTCACGCCGACGAAGGGGTGTTCCTCCTTCGACGGGTGCTTCTCGTAATCGAAGTCGTGGAGCAGGCCGGCGGTGATCCAGCGGTCTTTGGCGGCGGGGTCAGCCCGATCGGCGCAGGCGCCCATGCACGCGGCGACGGCCTCCATGTGCCCGCGCAGGGCGGGGCTCTGTGTCCATTCGTGCATGAGGGCGCGGGCTTCGGAAGGGGTCATGGTGCAGAGGATAGCGAGGGCAGGCGCGCCCTCCGACCACAGCAACCGGCGCGGGAAAACCGCAAAAAATGCCCGCCGGCGCGCCCCCGGAAGGAGCGGTCACGCCGGCGGGCCGGAGACGCCGTCCGCGTCCTGGCGGATCAGCGCTTGTCGTTGGAGGGCACGCGAACGAAGACGTATCGCTTCACGCCGCGGGAGACGACCTGCATGCGAAGGCCCTGCGAGAGGTCGCTCGACTTCAGCGCCGCTTCAAAGTCGGCGAGGTTGTGCACCGGCGCCTCGCCGATCTGCACGATGATGTCGCGCGGGCTGAGGCCGACGCGGTTGGCGAGGGAGCCGCGTTCAACCTCGGTGATGACGACGCCCTGCAGGCCGCTGCGGTAGCCGAGTTCCGCGGCAATCTGGTCGTCGAGCGTGCGCACGGTGACACCGAGTTCCGTGGAAGCCGTGGTTCCGGCGGGCGCGGCGGACTCCGCGGACGCCAGGCGCTCCGGATCGAGGCGCCCGACTTCGACATTCACGGTCTTTCGAGCGCCGTCGCGGAACACCTCGATTTCAACCTCTTCGCCGGGCGTGGTGAGCGCGACGATGTTGCGGAGTTGATCGGGGTTCTCCGTCTCGTGGCCATCGAAGGAGAGGATGATGTCGCCCGGCTGGATGCCGGCCTTGGACGCGGGGCCATTCTCCGTCACTTCCGGAACGAGCACGCCGTGGGTGCTCGTGTAGTCGAAGGACTGCGCGAGATCGGGCGTGAGTTCCTGGATGTTGACGCCGAGCCAGCCGCGGACCACGGAGCCGTTGTTCGCGATGATCGATTCCATCACGCTCCGGGCCATATTGGCCGGGATGGCGAAGCCGATGCCGATCGACCCGCCGGTGCGCGTGGTGATGGCGGAGTTGATGCCGATGACCTCGCCGTTCAGGTTGACGAGGGGGCCGCCGGAGTTGCCGGGGTTGATGGCCGCATCGGTCTGGATGAACTGCTCATACGACGCGAGGCGGAGCCCGGAGCGGCCCTTGGCGCTCACGATGCCCGCGGTGACCGTGTGATCGAAGCCGAAGGGCGAGCCGACGGCGAGCACCCAGTCACCCACTTCGATCGAATCCGAGTTGCCGAGGCGGGCCGGGGTGAGATGACTCGCCTCAATGCGCAGCACGGCGAGATCTGTGGGCGGATCGGCCCCGACGACTTCGGCCGTGTATTCGCTGCCGGTGTCGAGCGTCACCGTGATTTCGTCCGCGTTCGCGATGACGTGGTTGTTCGTGAGGATGTAGCCGTCTTCGCTGACGACAACGCCGCTGCCGACGCTGGAGCGCTCGCGCTGCTGCGGCGGCGCCTGGTCATCGAAGTGGAAGCGCTCGAAGAGTTCATCGAAGGGACTCGGCAGGCCGCTGGGGGGCAACATGCGCGGCTGCGTGGCGGTCTGCGCCCGCTGCACCGAGCGAATGTTGACGACGCTCGGCGCCGTGGACTTCGCGACGGCGCGGAACGCATCCGACAGGCTGCGGGCATGCTCGAGCTGCTGTCGCGATACATCCGGCGCGGAGGGCTCCGGATCCGCGAAGACCGGGGGCAGCGCGATCGCGCCCAGCGCGATGACGGCAAGCGTGGAGGTGGCGGTGAGGGAACGTCTGATGGTCTTGGTCTCCATGGACGAGATGCTCCTTCCTGTGGCCGCGGCGCTGCGCGCGAGCGCAGCACACGCAATCCGCGGCGGACTCTTGTTGGCTTTCTGTCGGCGGGGGTTCCAGCGGATCTGAGTCCCGGTTCCCACCTCGCCGCCGCTCGATACCTGACCCTTCCAACTGCGTTGCAGACTTGGCTCAACTACGACCCGGGCGGACGCCCGGTTCGACACCAGGTTGAGGTGGGGCAACGGGCGCGCCGCGCCAACGCGTCGGGCGACCCCCGGAACACGCCGGAATCGGCCTTGGGAGCGTTCTCGGGCCGTTCCTGCCTCTCAAACTGGCAGTAACGGGTCTCGCAGGGGCTCTCGCGGGACACGTCGGGCCTGCCGCTGCCGGATCAGGCGCCGGGGATAAGCGTCGGGTCGGCCATGAGGCGCAGTTGCTCGACCGTGAGGCCCTCCACGCGGGCCAGGGTGGCCAGGAGGCGGTCTCGCGCCTGGGCGTACTCCGCCGGGGTGAGGCCCAGCCCCTGCATCTCGCGCAGGACGGCCCTCAGGCGGAGCACGTAGTCGAGCGCCACGGCCTGGTCGGGGTTCTCCCGGAGGAACTGATCGAACCCCGCGGCATCGATCTGGGCTGCGTCGTGCAGCGACATGTACTGCTGCGAAGCCGCGGAGAGGATCACGGCGATCTGTGGAGCATCGCCGCTGCCCTCGCCCGGGCCGAAGAAGCCTTCGTAGGCCTCGACCACGCGGCGGACGAGGTCGATGTCGAAGCGGGTGGCTGAGGCGATGCGCTCGCCCTCTGTGAAGCCTGCGGGTGCTGCGGGCATGTCGTTGAAGAGGGCCCGGCCGACGGTGGCGCCCTGCGCCTCACCGAGGGAAGGCGCGCGTGAAGCGACGGCGATGCGGCCGAGCAACTGGACGTCGTACGCTTCGGGGAGCGTGAAATCCTGGAACTGCGGTGTGGTGCGATCGGCGCCGGCGAGATCGGGCGAGGGATCGGTTTCGTCGTCCGGCGGCCCAGGCGGCTCCGTATCGCCGGGCGAAGTGCGCTGGTCGAGCACGATGCCATCGAACATCAGGGCGCTTTCGGTGACGAGAGCGCCATCGATGAGCGAGAACTCGAAGTCCTCGAGTGAGGGCGGGGCGACGTCGCTTGCCGCGGAGCCGAAGGTGGGCGGGTGGGCGGCGGCGTCGCCGGCGAGCGTGATGGCGCCGTTGAAGTTGATGGCGCCGCCGGCGACGAAGTCGAGGCCTCGGTCGGTCACGAGGACGCCGGCGGAGTTGAGCAGGGACGCGCCCTCGCGGCGGAGGAGGCTGATCTCAGGCGCCGTGACGGTCATGGCGCCGGTGGTGACGAGGTCGCTCAGTTCGGCGAGGCGGGAGGCGTTGACGTTCAGCGAGCCGAGCGTGGTGAACTTCTCGTGCTGCCCCATCACGAAGTCCCGCGAGTGAATGGAGAGCGATTGCTCGCCGACGATTGTGGCGCGGTCGGGGATGGGGCGCACGCCGCTCTCGCCCGCGGTGCTGAGGCGGATGTCGCGCAGGGCCTGCGAGGCGCCGAGGCTGTCGCCGAGGATGATGAGCCCACCGGGCGAAGTGGTGACGAAGAGATCGAACGGGCCGTTCGCGCCGCCGCCCAGGCGAATGACGCCGGCGTCAAGGCTGGTGAGCGCGGTGTGGTCGCCGAGCGCGAGCGGGCCGCTGTAGTTCTGGCCGGATTGAGTCGTGACGCCGCCGCCATCGATCGACGCCGCGCCCATGACGGCGAGAGTCTGGAGCGGTGTGGCGCCGCCGACGAAACCGCCGAAGACCACGTCGGCGGCGATGGTCGCGGCCGCGGCGCCATCGAGTTCCTGCTCGAAAACGATGTCGTCGCCCGTCAGGATGACATCCGCGCCGAGCGTGACATCGCCCTCGTAGGTCTGATCGCCGGTCGATGTGACGTCTTCATTCAGCGTGGCGGTGTTGATCACGCGGAGCGAGGCGAGGTCGAGATCATCATCGATGACGCTGCCCGTCTGGCTGGCGAGCGTGAGCTGCGTTCCCTCGACGATCGAGCCATTCCCGATGGTGACGGAGGCGTCGTAGGACTCGACGCGGTACTCCATGCCCGCGAGCGCGGCGCCGAACTGGCCGGGAGAGGGAAGATCGCCCGCGGTGATGGGCGCATCCTGCTCGAAGCGGACTGAAGTCGGCCGCGTGGCGCCGAGCGAGGCGCCGCGGAGGGCGGGGTTGTTCGTACGGGCATCCACGCGAGCCGTGGCCTGGCCGGAATTCGAGCCCGCGAGGAGGTTGATCGACTCGGCCGCGAGATCGGCGCCCGGGCCGAAGAAGACGTCCGGCGCGCCGGAGCCGTTGCCGTTCGTATCGCCGTGGAGCGTGATGGCGCCCGAATCGGAGTGGATGAAGCCGTTCACCTCGACGTTGCCGAGGCTGCGGATGCGGGCGTTGCCGGTGACATCGAGGTTGTCGTCCACGCGGACGAAGTTGCTGGCGAACGCATCGACGGAGCGGAGTTGCTGGGTGAAGCCGATTTCGCCGCCGAACTCGCCGCCGAAGATGAGCCAGCCGTTCGTCACGGTGACGTTCAGGTTCGTGCCGGCCGGGTTGCCGACGTAGCCGAAGGGGCCGGCGCCGACGAAGAGATTCTCCGCCTGCGTGAGGCTGAGCGTGCGGTTGAAGGGCACGGTCGCCAGCGCGAACTCGATGTGGCCGGTCGTCGCCTCCAGCGTGATGTTGCCGCTGGTGGACGTGAGGTTCGTGCCGAGCAGCGAGCGATCGATGATGTTGCGCCCGGCGGTGAACTCCAGGAAGGTCGCCGTGAAGGAGGCGGTGTCGCCGCCGCCGAACTCGCCGCCCATGAGGATGTCGCGCCCGGCGTCGAAGATCAGGCCGCCGTTGGTCTTGTTGATCGTCTCGCCCGCGATGATGTCGCGCTCGGCCTCCAGGATCACGTCGCCGACGAAGGCCTCGATGGCGCCCGTCGAGATCGAGAAATCGAGCATCCCGCCGTCGCCCGAGCCGACCAAGCCGTCGCCCACTTCGCCGTCATCCGCGCCGTCGCCCGGGGCGCCGCCGAAGATGAGGATGTCGCGCGGATCGAACAGCACGGTGGCCGCGTCGAAACCGGCCTTCACGTCCCCCTTGATCCGGCCGTGGATCGCCAGCCGCTCGCCGCCGCTGATTTCAGCGAAGCCGCCGTGGCCGCCAAGATCGCCTCCGGAGATATCCACTGTGGCCCCAGGGGCAAACACCGTGTCGCCCTCGTACGCGTGCACGAGCACCTCGCCGCCGTGGGCGTTGCCTTTGCCGCCCGCCGCGGAAACCACCGAGCCCGAAGCCAGCGTCGTTCCGCGGCTGCTGGTGATCTCGACGCGCCCGGCCTGGCCGGCGCCCGTGTCCGCGCTCGCGATGCCCTCGTGCAGCACGACCGGCGCCTGGACGGTGACGTCGCCCGCCTTGCCGCGGCTGGCGCTCGCGCTCAGTTCGCCGGAGTTGTGAATCGCGCCGTCCCGCGCTGCGAGCGCCACGTTGCCGCCCGCCGCACGGATCGAGCCGGAGTTGCGGATGGCCAGCGAGTAGGCGTCGCCCGCGCCGAGCGTGATGCGTCCGCCCCGGGCGCTGATCGAGCCGGTGTTCTCGACGCCGGGCGCCGCGGCAAGATCGGGCGTGGCGCCGGCGCCCTTCGCGGGGCCCGCCTCCGGGCTCAGCGATGCGCCGTCGATGCGCACGTAGATCGAGCCGCCCTGCTCGCCGATGTAGACATCGTTCCCCACGAGCATGGAGACGATGCCCTTGTTCGCCACGATCGCGCCGTGGTTCGCCACGTGTGCGCCGATGAGGTGTACCGCGCTCGCGTTGATCGTGCCCTCGTTCACGACCGCGCCCGCCACATCCGTGAAGTGATTCACGCCGCGGGCGAAGTCGGAATCGGCAATGTGCGCGGCGCCGGCGTAGAGGCCCGCGACGTCGATGATCGAGCCGCGGCCGAAGATCACGCCCGCGGGGTTCACGATGTAGACGCGCCCGTTCGCCTGCAGCGCGCCATCGATGCGCGTCGGCGCCGCGGACTGAATGCGGTTCAGCACGCGGGCTTCGGCGCCGGGCTGCACGAAGCGCACGGCCTCGTGCGCCGCGATATCGAACGAGCCATAGTTGATGATGGCGCCGTTGCTGGCGCGGATGACCGTGGTGTCGCCGACGCGGCTGAACTGGGCCTGGCCCCGGACCACCTGCTGGCCCTGCGGCGCGGCGAGGACGGCGGGCGCGTAGAGGCTGGCCGCGCCGCCCGCGAAGAGGGCGACGCGCGCAGCCCGCATGACAACGTCGGCGCGGTTGGTGCGAACCTGCATCTTCTCTATCTCCCCGAAGCCCCGAAGGAATCACTCTCGGCCGATTGCTCCGCCTGGGACCCCGTGCGAGGCCCGGGCGACGACCGGCCGTCAGTATACCAGGGTGACCACGAAGTGGACCCTGTCGTCGCCCGCTTCCACGAGATCGTTCCCCAGCGCGTCTTCTACGTCATGAAGGGCGAACCCCCAGTCCACTCGCGCGCTGAAGTGACGGCTCAACTGGATTTCAGCGCCGACGCCCGTTCCGAGGAGCGTCTGGTTCCTCTCAAATGGTAGCCGATCGTTGTCAAATGTCTGTCCGAAATCCACGAATACGCGCGCGATCAGGTCCCAATCGGTCGGTCCATACTGGTGCTGCGGCGCGAATCGGAAGGGCCGTCCGAAAAAACTGGCCGGTTGCGGCTCCGTGTCGAAGCCCTTGGGGATGTGCCAGCGGTATTCGGCGTTGAGCACGTACGCGTTATCGCCCGCGGCGATCGCCTCCGGATAGCCGCGCACGGTGTACAGGCCGCCCGCGACCTCCTGGAAGTTGGGGACCAGGCGGGATCCGAACGCGTACTGGCCGCGCACCGCGAACGCCAGCTCGTGCGAGAGCGTTCCACCCTCCTCCGGATTCGGATCGAACAGCGGCTCAAGGAAGAACGAGTGCGCCACGACGCCGCGCATCGTCAGCCACGATGTATCGGCGTCCAGGCGGCCGAGGCGGTCGATCTGCGCGGGATCCGTGTCCGCGAGGCCCGAGAGGTTGGTCTCGAACATGACCTCGCCGAACGTCCGGATCGTGTCGCGATACCGCTCGAGGCGCAGCCCGCCGTAGGGAATCACGAAGTCCGTCTCGCCTTCGATGCCGGCGAAGCGGTTGTCCACGCTGATCTGCTCCCACCGCGCGCCCACGACCACGTCGATGAACAGATCCTCCACCTGCTCGATGTTCCAGATCACCTCGCCGCCCGCGGCCCACGATTCGCCCTTGAACTGCGCCAGCTGCACGCCGACGTCAGTGGCCGTGTACTCCGACCAGCCTCCATACACGCGCCACCACCACCGCTCGGTTTCGGGGAAGGGCCGCTGGTACGACACGTTCACCGCGTGCAGTTCATCGAAGTTCGCGGTGAGGTAGTCGATCGAGAAAATGTCGTCGCTGTTCGTCAACTGGTTGTGCACGAAGCCGAAGCGCTCGCGCAGCCGGTCCGTCGAGGCCGTGCCGGTGTTGGCGATCTGCGCGTAGAGGAACCAGGGCCGGTTCTCCGCGACGAGGTAATCCAGCGTCACGCCGCCGAACTCCGTGCCCGTCGGCGCGACCGCGACATCCACCCGCCGGCCGGGATGACGGTTCAGCCGGTGCACGTAGTCGTCAATGAGGTCGCGCCGAAGCACATCGGGCCTCTGGACCGCCTCAGCCTCCCCATCCGGCCCTTCCTCCGGCGCCTCACGCGGCTCCGGCGCCACGGGCGACCGAGCCCGGATCCGCGCATGCCGCGGATGGTTGATTCGCTCGTCTTCCGGCAGGTCGTCCGCCATGCCGATGGTGCGCATGTCCGTCACGATGCCGGTGGTGATATCCAGTTGAACACCCGTCTCGTCCGGCGGCCGGAGATCGACCACCTTCCCTTCCACCACCGCGAACTGGTCGGGGCTCGGCTCGACGTACACGCCGATCAGCCCGAGGTCCTGCAGCCGCTCGACCACCGCCGGCGCGATCCGGGCCAGCGCGGAATCGAACAGCCACTGGTTCTCGAGCGTCGGGAAGTCCGCAAGCCTGATCCGGACGACAGTCGGCGCCTCCGGGAGCCCGCGCTCTTCGAGCGGCGGGGGCGCGATGTACCCCTCCGGCGTCTCGACGAGTTCCACCGTTGCTTCGAGCACGGCTTCCGGCGTGGGCAAGTTGGGATTCGGGCGCACGTAGTGGACCGTGAAGCCCGTAATCCGCCGTCGCTCGCCATCGGCCTCGGTGGGCTCGGGCGGCGCCGGCTGAGGCAGAGCGGCGTCGTTTGGGGTGGCCTCTGCCGTCTGATTCTGCCCGAGCGCCGCGGGCGCGAAGCCCACCGCGAGCCCAGCCATCATCACCAGCAGCGTTGCCCGGAACATCATGCGGAAGTCCCTTCCCGATTCGTTGTCGCGTCGTCGCTCGGGGCGGCCCCGGCCATGGGGCGACCGCCCGCGTGAGACGTATCGGCAAGCCCGACGCGGCAACCCCCGATAAACCGCGAATAGAGCACTCCCGCGAAGCCGAGGCAAGCCTGCCCGCCGGGGGCTCGCCCCGTGCGTCGCCCTCCTCCGGGCGGCCCGAAAACGCCTGATTCCGTTCAGCCACCGGGGGGGCTGGCCGATGAATAGGCCGTTATGACGCCGTTTCGCACGCGCACACCGGTGAAACTCGTCCGCTTCCGGGCCCTGGCCGGTCTGGCGGCCGCCGCCGTCCTCGCGGGTGGATGCTCCGGCTACCAGCCCCGCCGGATGACCTTCGCCGGGTTCTACCCCGCGAGGCCGGCCCTTGCCGGGAACCCCCTCGCCGCTGGCGATGGCCAGCCGCGGTTCGCAATTGCCACACTCGGCGCGGGCGACGCCCTCGGGCGCTCGATCTATGTGAACGACATCGTCCTTGCCGCGGCGATCGAGATTCAGCAGCGGCGAGAGGGTGTTGATCGCCCGGCGGCGACAGTGGCCGACGCGCCGACGCACTGATTCCCAAGTCTTGAAACCGCCATCGGCGCTCGTCCGGGAACATCGCCCGGGGCGAACGACGCGTGGCCGCGCCCCGGCCTTTCAGTCCGGTTTGCGCGGTTTGTATTGACTCCCCCCCGGCCGGGTGTATGCTCGCACTGTCCGGCGAGGACTGCCAGGGAATCGCCGGTGCGCACAAACACTTGCCGTCCAGGCGGCGTCATCGTTGCGCAACCATGCGCTTCGACCGCTGCGCGGGGCCGGAGGAGTCAGAGATGTTTCGACGTCTTCCAGGGGCGTCGGCGGCGCGGCGCACGTGCGTTGCGGCGGCGGCGTTGAGCGGATCGTTGGCGGTCCTCGCGACCGCGCCGGCGAGCGCCGGGATCATCATCTCGGCCGACCCTTCGTTCTTCGACGGCCAGCCCCTCGTCGGCGGCAGCGAGCCGATCACGTTCGCCCAGGCCGGCAACGGCAGCGCGGTGAGCCTTGTGAACGGCGATTCCCTCGCCATGCCCGCGACGGAGTACTCCGCCCGCGGCGTCGTCTTCAGCCCGGCCGTGCGCTGGGTGAACGACGGCAACGCCAGTTTTGACGCGGCTCAGAACACCGCCAACTCGCTGAGCGGCGTTCCGCTCGATGAGATTGCGATTCCCGGCGCGGCGGTTGACAACTTCACGATGACGTTCAACACCGTCGTCCGCGGCGTCGGCTTCTGGCTCATCATGAACAGCGGCGATTCGACGATCCCGACGTTCACGGCGCGGGACCAGTTCAACAACGTGCTCGACACCGGCTCCTTCACGGGCGCGGCCATTCAGCAGACAGGCGTGGCGCGCTACGCGTTCGTCACCATCTTCGCCGACGGCGAATCGCCCAACATCGCGAGCGTGGAAGTCACCAAGGACCAGGCGATCCTCGACAACCTGTACATCAGCCCGTTGCCGGCGCCCGGCGCGGTGGCGCTGCTCGGACTGGGCGGCCTCGCGGCCATGCGCCGCCGCCGCGCGGTCGCCGCCGGCTGAGGGGCCTCACGGCGCCATCGGCCCCAGAGCCGGTTCTCAACAACTTGCCAACACAGCATCCAGGGGATGACACGTAAGCCTTCGCGGCTGCGCGCGGCATGAGTTATAAACGTGCCCGACGGACATTGCTCTGCGGCACGGAGGCCGGCGCGTAAGGAGGCTCGCCATGCGCCGTTGTGACCGCGCCGTGACGATGATCGAGATCATCGTCGTCCTCTCCGCCTTGTCGCTGCTCATCGGGATTCTCGTTCCCGCACTCGGCGGGGCGAGATCGAGCGCGCGGGTCGCCGCGTGCGGCGTGACCCAGCGCAATCTGCATCTCGCGGCGATGCAGTGGTGCATCGACAACAAGGATCGCTTGCCGGGGATCAACTCGACTGGCCGCAAGTACCTCGGCAACCTCACCGAGCGCGAGGAGATGTTCTATGACACGCGGCCGGACATGCCCGTGTCCGCCTATGACTGGGTGAGCCCGGTGATCGGAAACTCCTTCGGGCTTCACGCGAACCGCGCCCGTCGGACCAAGCAGATCTTCGAGGACCTGGGCTGCCCCTCCACCACGGCGATGAATGACCGGCTCTACGGAACGGGCTCAGCGCACGACTCGGATGACTTCGTGCTCCTGCTCGAAACCGAAGGCATCGGTCAGATCAGCTTCCTCTCGCCCGCATCCTTTCATCTGTGGGGCCCGATGCCGAACGCCCCCGGCCGTCGATACGGCTGGCGCGGCCCGGTTGTCACGCCGAGGGCCTATGTTCCCCGTCTGGATCGGATCGGAAAGCAGCCTGCCGACAAAGTCTTCCTCGCCGATGGCGCCCGCTACGTGCTGGCAGGCGGCAAACTGGATTTCGATGTTGACCCCGTGCCTGACTATTTCGGATCATTCCTCACCAGCGGCCCCATCTATGAAGGCTCCACAGCCTACGGCAAGCGCCCCCATTCGCCGGACCTCTCCAGCGAACGCCACGAAACCCGCAGCGTCTACCCCCGCAACCGCAACCTTTCCTACCGCCACCGCGGCGCCATCAACATCATGTACTTCGACGGCCACCTGGGCGACATGACCGAGACCGAATCCAAGACCGATGCCGCGCCCTGGTACCCCAGCGGCAGCCGCTTCACCGCGCGCAAAGCCACCCCCGAATCGCTCACCCTCCACCACGAAGGCCAATGGCTCCGCTGACGCCAGCCAGTCTCACGCGCGCCGCGCTCACGCGCCCCCCTCTTCTTCCCCATTGCCTATTCCCCATTGCCCATTGCCTGCCTAAATCGGCAACTCACTGATGTCCTCATCCTCCCACGAGCGCCCCTCGTCCCCGTGCTCGGGCCCGCCTCCATCGCGATGATTCGCCACCGGCCCCGTCTTCGCGCCGGGGCGAAACGTGGACTTCACCATGGGCGGCGCCGGCGGCTCGCCCACGTCGAACGGCGCGCTCCCATACCCGCCGCCTGAGGCCGCGCTCGCCGCCGCGGCGTGCGCATGACTCGCCACGAAATCCCGCCCGGCGTGGTTCTTGAACCGCGTCGTTCTTGCGTCCCACAGCAGATCCACGTGCCCCGTCGGGCCGTTGCGCTGCTTCGCGATGATCAACTCCGCCAGCCCCTCCTTCTCCGGATTGTCCATCGCCCATTCCGGATCGTGCTGGTGGTAATACTCCTCGCGGTGCAACAGCATGATCACGTCCGCATCCTGCTCGATGGATCCCGATTCCCGCAGGTCGCTCATCCGAGGCCGGTTGCCCTCGCGGTTCTCCGCCCCGCGATTGAGCTGCGACAGGCAGATCACCGGCACGTTCAGTTCCCGCGCCAGCGCCTTCACGCCGCGGCTGATCGCCGAAACCTCCACCTGCCGGCTCTCCCGCGCCGAGCCCGGCGCCGTCAGCAACTGCAGATAGTCGATGAAAATGCACTTTATTCCGTGCTGCACCGCCATCCGCCGCGCCCGCGCCCGCAACTGCAGAATCGTCATCCCCGGCGTGTCGTCAACGAACACCGGCGCCTCGCCCAGCACGCCGCACGCGTGAATGAGCGCCCGGTAGTGCTCCTCGCGCAGCCGATTGGTCCTGAACAGGTGCGAATCGACGCCCGCCTTCGCGCACATCATGCGCTGCGTCACCGATTGCCTGCTCATTTCAAGGCTGAAGAACGCCACCGGCGCCGGAGCGCCCCCGTGCGCGCCGCCGAGCGCCATCTGCTCCGCGAGATTCAGCGCCAGCGCCGTCTTCCCCATCGAGGGCCGCGCCGCCACGATGATCAGTTCGCCGTTCTGCAGGCCGCTCGTCATCTCGTCGAGGCGGTGATACCCCGTCGCCAGGCCCGTCACCGCGCGGCCCTCGTTCGCCTCCAGCATCTCCATCGCCTGATGCAGCAGGTCCCGCAGACGCTCCGCGTCCGCCACCTGCGATTCATCCGCGATCTTGAAGATGAGCTGCTGCGCCTTGTCGAGCGCCTCGCGCGCCCCGTCGCCGCCGAGATCGCCCACGTGGTACGAGTCGTAGAGAATCTGCCCCGCCGCGTCGATCAACTGCCGGAGTTTCGCCTTCTCCGAGACGATCCGCGCGTAGTGGGGGGCGTTCACCGCCGAAGGCGCCGATTCCGCCAATCGCACGAGATAGTCGCCCCCGCCCACCGATTCCAGCACGCCCTTGTCGCGCAGCGCGTTCACCAGCTGCACGAGGTCGCCCGATTGGTGCCGGTCGAACGTCTCAACGAGCGCCTCGAACACCGCCGCGTGCGCTTCGCTGTAGAAGTGCTCCGCCCGGATCGCGCCGATGACGTCCGCCGTCACCTGCGGGTCGAGGATGATCGACCCCAGCAGCGCCATCTCCGCTTCAAGCGAGTGCGGCGGCAGCCGGTCGAACAGCTTCCCGAGCGCCGCCCCCGGCCGTGGCCGCCCATTGCCCCCGCCCCCCGCCCCCGGAACCCCCGGTGAACCCGGCCCGCGCTCCGCACCGCGCGAGGAATCAAGCGTCGCCGTCTCCGTGCCGTTCGTCACCGCGCCTCCATGCCACAGGGCGGGAAACCTTCTCCCGCCGACGCGAACCCCGCCTCAACGCGACAGGGTATCCACATTCCCCTCCGCGATGAACCCGCGCGGCGCCCGATACGATTGCCCGCATGTCCGCCCGCGATCCATTCCAGGTCGAGGATTCGCTCCCCGATCCGCTCCCCCCCGACCCCATGCCGCTCTTCAAGGCATGGTTCGACGCCGCGGCCGCGCACAAGGCCCAGCCCAACCCGGACGCCATGGCCCTCGCCACCGTCGATTTCGATGGCCGTCCCTCCCTCCGCATCGTCCTCTGCCGCGGGCTCGATGTGACCGCCGGACGGATTACCTTCTTCACGAACCGCCAGAGCCGCAAGGGCCGCGCCCTCACCGCCAACCCCCACGCCGCGGCTGACTTCTTCTGGGATCACCTCGGCCGCCAGGCCATCATCGAGGGCCCGGTCACGCCCTCCCCGGATGACGAGAGCGATGCCTATTTCCGGGGCCGCCCGCTCGAGCGCCAGATCGCCGCCTGGGCCAGCGACCAGAGCCGCCCGCTCGATTCCCGCGATGCGCTGCTTGCGAAGGTGGTCGAAGTCAGCGAGCGATTCGGAGTTCGCCTCACACCGAACGAGCCCCCGAATGTTCCCCGCCCGCCGCACTGGGGCGGCTACCGCCTGCACGCCCGCCGGGTTGAACTCTGGGTGAACAGCCAGGCCCGCGCCCACGACCGCGCCGAGTGGACCCGCGACCTCGCGCCCGACGGCGCGGGCTTCCGCGCCGGCCCCTGGCGGTCAACCCGCCTTCAGCCCTGACCCGCGGCGCGAGGCTCCGACGCCTGAGCGCCCAGCCGCTCCATCGCCTCGATCGGCGCCCCGATATCGCCCACCACCACGCCC
Source organism: uncultured Phycisphaeraceae bacterium (assembly GCA_964529265.1). Lineage (GTDB taxonomy): Bacteria > Planctomycetota > Phycisphaerae > Phycisphaerales > UBA1924 > CAZGVW01. The sequence continues at coordinate 17,448 of CAZGVW010000104.1, read as the reverse complement.
CCGGTCCACGCGCGGGACTGCGGGTTGGCGAACCCGGTCTTCAGCCCCGCAAGCGTCACCGTCAGGTCGGCGATCACCGCGCCATCCGCGCCCACCGCCAGCGGTCGCCCCGTATCGCAATCGAGCCCGCTCGGAATATCCACGGCCAGCGTCACCTGCGAGCGCCCCGGCTCCGCGGATCGCCGGCGCGCGTTCATCCACACCACGATGTCGCTGTGCGGCGGGCCGAGCGGTCGAACCAGCCCGGTGCCGAAGAGCGCATCCACGATCAGATTCGGCGCGCCAGTCTCCCTCACGATCGCATCCAGTGACTTCGCCGGCGCCTCCGCGTCGATCACTCGAATCGCCAGCCCCATCGCCCGCGCAATCGCCAGATTCACACCCGCATCGCCCTTGATCTTCTCCGGATCCGCCGCAATCGCCAGAACAATCCGCACGCCTCGGTTGTGGAGCTTCCGGGCCAGGGCCGAGCCGTCCCCGCCGTTCGCCCCCGGCCCGATGAGCAGCAGCGCCGCCGGATCCTGCACGCGCAGATCCTGAAGACACGTCAGCGACCGCTCCAGCAGGGCCGTCGCGGCGTTCTCCATCAGGATCAGGCTCGGAATCCCGAACTCCTGCTCGCAGACCGTGTCCAAAGCGCGTGCGGACTCGCGCGAGAACGTGAAAACGCGACGTGGGCTCGTCAGGACCATGCGCCAGCGCCCCCGCTGCCGGGATGGCCCTCAGTTCGCCGAAGCCGCCGCCCCGGGCCGGCCGTTGCGCGAGGCGTTCAGCCGCACCACCGGCCGGAGCAGCCCCGCGTGCGGAATCCCGAGCGCCGTCAGCGAGTCGCGCTCCACGATCTGCCTCAGCGTCTCGCGCGGAATGAGCGGGAAAGGCGTGTTCGTCCGCTGGGCGTTGATCGAATAGATCCGTTCGATCGCCTGCTGCGGCGTGGCGTTGGGATACCCCGAAGCGAAGAGCAGTTTCCCCGCGACGGCTTGCTCCTGCGCCGAGAGCAGCGTCGTGTACAGCGCCCACGGCCGACCGATGACGCCGCTGATCTCGATGAACACCCGCTCATGCTTCGCCGCCATGAGCAGCGATTCGCTCATCCACCCGTGGGCCAGATCGCCAAGGATCAGCGTGAGTCCTTTAATAGTCCGAGCGCACTCATCGAGCGTGCCGGGATTGGCGAACTCCAGCGCGCTGGCGGGCGACCGAAGCCGCGGATTCGCCACCAGCACCGGCAGGTTCCTCGCCGCGCACGCCTCCAGAATCGACATGCATCGGCTGTCCGTCGCCCTGTATCCATCATCCGCCGGGGAGATCGAGATGCCGACCGCGCCCCCGTCGATCGCGTCCTCCAGTTCTGAAGCAATAGACGCGGCGCTCGCGTTCAGCGCGGCGAACGGCAACAGCCGCGTGACCCTGCCACCTGTCTGGTCGCCGTTTGTCGGGGGATGCGATCCACCCCGGGTCATCGGCCCCACCACCACGGCCGCTTCCACGAACGACATGGCGTCGGCAAAGTCCTCGCTCAGCGTCGGGGCGAGGCGGCCTTCCAGATCGCCGGACAAGGCAGATGTTCGGAGGTCGATGATCATGGTGGACGCGGTCCTATTGTTGCAGAACTCCGCCGGCCCCGTTGCCTGCGGTATGAAGGGCCGTTCACAGTTATCGACAGAACCGCCCGCCGGGCAGGAAGTCTAAGGGAGAGCGGGCCCCAAGGCGCGCCCGGGAGACCACCATGCCTCGAACCCATTGCACCGCATTGGCTTGCCGATCCTTGACCCTCGTTGTGCTCGCGGGGTTGTTGGCCCTGCCCGCTCCCGACGCCCAGGCCTCCGGTAGAACATCGGGCTCCCGTCTGGCCATCGGCTTCGGAACTGGCGCCCGAATCGGGGCGCCCGTGCAGGGAACCCGGGCAACCGTGAGCGCCATCGTGTCTGGACCGGTCTTCAGCCGTCCCCATGGCTTCGGCCACTTCCCGTGCGGCCTCGGCCTGCGCGTCCCGCCGACCCTGGGCTTGAGTTTCGGACACTCCTGCGGCTGGTGCGGTTGCGGGTGGTGCGGACGCTGGATCGACACCGATCGCCCGATCGTGGTCATCGGCGGCCCCTCGGTCATCGATCCGGCCCTCGAGATCGGCCCGCCCCCGCAGGTGGAGATCCACGGCCCGCCCGAAGACCCGGCCCGCCTCGCGCTCGCTTTCGGAGACTATGAGGAAGCCGCGGGCATGTTTGCCCAACGCGTAGCCGTGGCCGTCACCTCCGCCATGTACGCAGCGCCCGACGCTGACGGGCCCCCAGCCGAGTCCGGCGCCGGGGCTCAGGCCGCGCTCGCCGTGGCCCTCCTGGCCGACGGCCTGCCCCGGGAGGCCGCCGCCGGCATGCTCCGGGCCTTCGAAATCGCTCTAGAGCGAGGTGAGGGAGCGCCCGTCATCGCTGAAACGGCCTACCTGAGCGATTCCCGCCTGCGCACGCTCCTCACCCGGTCGGTCATCTTCGCCCACCGGGCCGAATCGCCCCAGGCCTTCCTGCTCGCCGCGGCGATGATGCACGCTTCGGGCCGGACCGGCCCGTGCGAGCGGATGCTCTCCGCCGCCGCGGCGGCGGGCCTCGATCCGGCCATCGTTGCCGCGGCGCGGGTGGCCTGGATTCCGGCCACGAAGGTCGGCTGAGCGGCCTTGCAACCGCGGCCGGCGTGGGTACAGTGCTTGGCCTTCCGGGATCGGCCCGGACCGAACAACCCGACGACAACCGTCTGAACCACCGCAGTTCGGGAACACCGCGCCTCGCGGCGCGGCAGCGTGGCGGCCTCCACGCGTGTTCGATTCCGACCGGTGGGAGGTGGAGATCAAATGGCCAAGAAGGAAGTTGTCACCAAGTTCAAGATCACCGCGCCCGGCGGGAAGGCCACTCCTGCGCCTCCGCTCGGTCCGGCCCTCGGCGCCAACGGCGTCAACCCCGGGCAGTTCATCCAGCAGTTCAATGCGGCCACCGCCAAGTTGAACGGCAAGGTCGTGGGCTGCGTGATCACGGTCTACAAGGACCGCTCATTCGAGTTCGAGATCAAGTCCTCCCCTGCCTCCGCGCTCCTCAAGGAAGGCGCGAAGATCGAGAAGGGCTCCGGCGTTCCCAACAAGGAAAAGGTCGGAACCGTCACGAAGGCGCAGGTCCGCGCCATGGCGGAAGAGAAACTGCGCGACCTCAACGCCGCGAGCGTCGAAGCCGCGATGCGCATGATCGAAGGCTCCGCCCGCTCGATGGGCGTCACCGTGGTGGAGGGCTGAGCCGTGGCGAAAGCAGCCGAAAAAAAACCGATCGGAATGGGCAAGCGCGTGTGGGAGAACAGCAAGAACCGTCCCGAAGCCGCGCTCGAGCCCGCAGACGCCATCTCGGCGATCAAGAAGTTCAAGCAGCCCAAGTTTGATCAGACCGTCGATGTCTGCATGACGCTCAATCTTGATCCCAAGCAGGCGGATCAGAACATCCGCGGCGCCGTGGCGCTGCCCCGCGGCATCGGCAAGACCAAGCGCGTCGTCGCGTTCTGCACCGCCGACGCCATCAAGGAGGCGCTCGCGGCCGGCGCCGTCAAAGCCGGCGGCGAAGACCTCATCGCCGAGGTCGAGAAGGGCTGGATGGAGTTCGATGTCGCCGTCGCCAGCCCCGACATGATGCGCGTGGTCAGCAAGCTCGGCCGCGTGCTCGGCCCCAAGGGCCTCATGCCCTCGCCCAAGGCCGGCACCGTCACGCCCAACATCGCGCAGGCCGTGAAGGAGTATTCGGCCGGCAAGGTCGAATACCGCAACGACAAGGGCGGCAACATCCACGCCGCGATCGGCAAGATGAGCTTCTCCGACGGCGACCTCGTCGAGAACCTGAAGCACTTCGTCACGACCATCGAGAAATCGCGCCCCCAGACCGCCAAGGGCAGGTTCATCAGGAAGATCACCATCAGCGGAACCATGACGCCGGGCGTTGAAGTCAAGCACGAACACGCCGAGGCGTGATTGAGAGGCCGCACATGAGCAAGACAGTCAAGGAATTCCTGGTCCGCGACTACAAGGACATCCTGGGCGACGTGGAAGAAGCGCTCATCGTGTCCATCCGCGGCGTGGACGCCAACACCAACAACCGCATGCGCCTCGGCCTTGCGAAGAAGAACATCCGCATCACCGTGGTGCGCAACAGCCTCGTCCGCCGCGCCGTCGAGGGCTCGCCCCTCGCCGCCCTCAGCGACCTGTTCGAGGGCCCCTCGGCCCTCGCCTATGGCGCCGAGTCCGTCGTGGACGTCGCCCGCGAACTGGTGAAGTGGGCCAAGGAGGTCGAAGCCCTCGAACTCAAGGGCGCGATCCTCGATGGCGAAGTCTTCAGGGGCAAGGCCGGTGTAGTGGCGCTCAGCAAGTTCCCCACGCGCGACGAGGCCATCGCCAAGGTGGTCACGCTCGTCCTGAGCCCCGGCGGCAAACTCGTGAGCCAGCTTAAGGGCCCCGGCTCAACCCTGGCCTCGATCCTCAAGAGCATCGAAGAGAAGTTGGAGAAGGGCGAGACGATCTCCGCCCTCGCCTGAATCGATTTCGACCCGAGACTGACGACATCCGGCGCAGACTGGCCCGCCCACGGGTTAAAGGCCGAGCGTTCGGCCCCTCTCTGAGTCGTTTCGTGCGGCGAGGCCGTTTGGCCCGCCGGCAGTGAAAGGAACTGACTGACATGTCCGAGACGGCAACCAAGGCATTCGACTCCAAGATCACCGACCTCGGCGATAAGCTCGCCGGCCTCACCCTCAAGGACGCGGTGGATCTCGGCGACTACCTGAAAGAGAAATACGGCATCGAGCCCGCCGCGGGCGGCGCGATCGTCATGGCGGGCGGCGGTGGCGGCGCCCCGGCCGCGGCTGAGGAGAAGACCTCCTTCGACGTGGTCCTCACCAGCGCCGGCGACAAGAAGATCCAAGTCATCAAGGTCGTCCGCGAGGCCACCGGCCTCGGCCTCAAGGAGGCCAAGGACCTGGTGGACGGCGCCCCCAAGACCGTGAAGGAAGGCCTGGCCAAGGCCGACGCCGATGCCCTCAAGGCCAAGCTCGAGGAGCAGGGCGCCAAGGTCGAACTCAAGTGACCCATTGCCCCCGGGCCCCCCGGGGGGATCAGAACCATGCGATTCAGGGCCGGCGCGGTCCCCCCGCGTCGGCCCTTTTCGCCCTCCGCCCGGCCCCAGCCCTGAGGGGTCGGAAAATTGGCTCTGGCGCCCGGCTTGCAGGCGGAGGGCGGCAGGGGTACTATGTCGGGCTCGGCGCGACCACGGGTGTGAACTTTCCAGCCATTTCCAGACAGCACACGGCCCTCTGATGGGGCCGCGGTTGTAGCAACCATCGCGAGGACTTCGATGGCAGCGACCAAAGTGCGCGATTTTTCCAAGCGCGGGGACGCGATCCCTGTCCCTGAACTCACTCGAATTCAACATGACGCCTACAACCGCTTCCTGCAGCTCGATAAGGGGCCGGACAGTCGCGAGACCACGCACGGTCTCGAGGCCCTGCTGCGCGAGGTGTTCCCCATCGTGTCCTACGACGGCACGATGAGCCTGGAATACCTGCACTACGACCTCGAGGAGCCGCGCTACACGCCGGACGAATGCCGCGAACTCCGCCTGACCTACGGGCGGCCGTTCCGCGTCGGCGTGAAGCTCTCGCGACAGAACCAGCCGGACGTCGTCGAGGAGGAGATCTACCTCGGCGAGATCCCCATCATGATGGGCGGCGGCGAGTTCATCGTGAACGGCGCCGAGCGCGTCCTCGTGAGCCAGCTGCCCCGCTCGCCGGGCGTCGATTTCTCGGTGGTCTCCGCCGAGGCCGATCGCCCGCTCCACTCCGCCCGCATCATCCCGGAGCGCGGCTCGTGGATCGAGATCGAGGTGACGAAGAAGGACGTCCTGGCGATGCGGATCGATCAATCCGCCAAGGTCGCCGCGACCACCTTCCTCCGCTGCCTCGATGAATCCATCTCCTCCACCGAGGCCCTGCTCAGTCTCTTCTACGACGTGAACGAGATCTCCGTCGAGAAACTGCGGCCGGAGCACTGGGCCGCCGCGCCCATCGTGGACACCGAAACCGGCGAGGAACTCGTCGGCGTCGGCCGCCAGATCGGCGAGCACATCGAGACCATCCAGGCCTCGAAACTGAGCAAGGTCCGCGTCATTCAGAACGTGGGCGACCCGCTCATCCTCAACTCCGTCGCGGAAGAGAAGCTGGAGCAGTTCGGCGACGCCGCGAGCAACGAGTACGAGGCCGCGCTCCTGAAGATCTACACCCGCCTCCGCCCCGGCAACCCGCCGCAGGCCGACAAGGCGCGCCAGCTCTTCCAGGAGAAGTTCTACGACGACAACCGCTACCGCCTCGGCAAGGTCGGCCGCTTCCGCATCAACCGGAAGTTCGATCTCAAGGTGAGCGAGGACGAGATGTTCATCCGCGCCGAGGACTTCCTCCGCGTGATCCAGTACATCCTCGATCTCCGCTCCAAGCGGCCCGATCCCAACACCGGCCGCCCCATCGCGCAGGTTGACGACATCGACCACCTGGGCAACCGCCGCCTGCGCACGCTCGATGAACTCGCCACCGAGGAAATGCGCAAGGGCTTCCTCAAGCTCCGCCGCACCGTGCAGGAGCGCATGAGCGTCAAGGAGCCCGACGAGATCGCGAAAATCGCCGACCTCGTCAACTCCAAGAGCATCTCCTCCTCCATCGAGTTCTTCTTCGGCCGTTCCGAACTTTCGCAGGTCGTCGATCAGACCAACCCGCTCTCGAGCCTCGTGCACGAGCGCCGCCTCTCCGCCCTCGGCCCCGGCGGCCTCAACCGCAAGCGCGCCGGCTTCGAAGTGCGCGACGTCCACATCTCGCACTACGGCCGCATCTGCCCCATCGAGACGCCCGAAGGCACCAACATCGGCCTCATCGCCTCGCTCGGCATCTACTCCTCCATCGATCAGTACGGCTTCCTGCTCACGCCCTATCGCGAGGTGAAGGCCAGCTCCGCCACCGGCAAGATCGTCCAGCTCCGAGCCGATGAAGAGATGCGCGCCGTCCTCGCGCCCAGCGATTCGCTCGACGCCGCGGGCAAGCTCTCCAAGGGCCACGTCCTCGCCCGCGTCGGCGGCGAACTCGCCGAGGTGGACGCCGGTCAGGTCGAATACGTCGATATCTCGCCCAAGCAGATCGTCGGCGTCTCCGCCGCGCTCATCCCATTCCTCGAGCATGACGACGCCAACCGCGCCCTCATGGGCTCCAACATGCAGCGCCAGGCGGTGCCGCTTGTCAAAGTCCAGCCGCCCTTCGTCGGCACCGGCATGGAGAAATCGGTCGGCGCCAACTCCGGCATGGTCGTGAAGGCCCGCGCCACCGGCACGGTCACCCACGTCGATGCGGAGCGCATCGTCATCGACTACAGCGAGGAGCATCCCCTCCGCAAGTTCGTCGGCCTCAATGAACGCACCTGCCTCAACCAGAAGCCCATCGTGCAGATGGGCCAGAAGGTCAAGAAGGGCGATACGATCGCCGACGGCGCCTCCACCTCCCAGGGCGAACTCTCGATCGGCAAGAACGCCCTCGTCGCGTTCATGACCTTCGACGGCTACAACTTCGAGGACGCCATCGTGATCTCCGAGCGCATGGTCAAGCGCGACGAGATGACGAGCATCCACATCGAATCCTTCGACGTCGAGATCCGCGAGACGAAACTCGGCAAGGAGGAGTTCACCCGCGACATCCCCAACGTCTCGGAGAAGATGCTCCGCAACCTCGACGAGCACGGCGTCATCCGCGTCGGCGCCCGCGTCCGCCCCGGCGATATTCTCGTCGGCAAGGTCTCGCCCAAGAGCAAGAGCGAACTCACCCCCGAAGAGAAACTGCTGCACGCCATCTTCGGCCGCGCCGGCGAAGACGTGAAGAACGATTCGCTCGAAGTCCCCGCGGGCGTCGAGGGCATCGTCATCGGCGCGCGCCGCTTCAGCCGCCGCGCCCACATGAACGAGGAGCAGAAGAAGCGCCTCAAGACCGAAATGGATGCCTACGCGGCCCAGCAGGATCAGAAGGCCATCGAGCTCTTCCGCCAGATGGTCCGCCAGATCAACGTGGCCGCCGGCGCCGAGATGGTGGATCCCTCCACCCGCCAGAAGGTCGGCGCCTCCGATATCCCCGAGGTCATCCTCGAGCAGATCCAGAACTTCGATCTCAAGTGGGTCAAGGGCTCCAAGGAGTCCCGCACCCTGGCCGAGCAGATCCGCGCCCAGTTCTGGCCGCGCATCCGCGAGATCGAGGCCGAGAAGCAGCGCAAACTCGCCCACATGAAGCGCGGCGATGAACTGCCCTCCGGCGTTCTGGAAATGGTCAAGGTCTACCTCGCCACCAAGCGCCACCTCTCCGTCGGCGACAAACTCGCCGGCCGCCACGGCAACAAGGGCGTCATCGCCCGAATCGTGCCGGAAGAGGACATGCCGTACATGGAGGACGGCACACCGGTTGACGTCCTGCTCAACCCGCTCGGCGTGCCCAGCCGCATGAACGTCGGCCAGCTGCTCGAAACCCACCTGGGCTGGGCCGCGGCCATCCTCGGCTTCCAGGCCGTCACGCCCGTGTTCGATGGCGCCAGCGAGGACGAAGTCCACGTCGCGGTCGAGGAAGCCAACGAGCACGTCCGCGCGAAGATCCGCGGCTACGAGCAGTCGAAGACCGCGCCGCCCCCCGACGAAGTGCTCGCCATCATGCCCAAGGGCGGCAAAATCCAGCTCTATGACGGCCGCACCGGCGATCGCTTCCACCAGCGCACCACCGTCGGCCACATGTACCTGCTCAAGCTGCACCACCTCGTGGATGACAAGATCCACGCCCGCGCCACCGGCCCCTATTCGCTCATCACGCAGCAGCCCCTCGGCGGCAAGGCCCGCACCGGCGGCCAGCGCTTCGGCGAGATGGAAGTGTGGGGCCTCGAGGCGTACGGCGCGGCGTACATCCTCCAGGAACTGCTCACCGTCAAGTCCGACGACGTCGAGGGCCGCACCAAGATCTACGAATCCATGGTCAAGTGCGCCAAACCGCTAGAAGCCGGAATGCCCGTGGCGTTCGACGTGCTCTTCTACGAACTCCAGGGACTCGGAATGAACGTCACGCTCGAGAAGCAGCGCCTCGAAGGCGGCTCGCTGCTGTGATCCGGGATCGAGACCTCGAGCCGGACGTGGTCAACCGGGGAAGGAGAACGAGATCCATGCGACGCACAATGCGCATCATGATGCTCGGAATCGGCCTCGCCGCGGCGGGCGCTTGCGGCGAGAAGAGCGCCGACAGCAGCGCCCCGCCCAAGCAGACGCGACCCAACGCCAAGGAAGCCCTGGGCGGAAGCGGCGCCCTCGAAACCCGCCCCGCCGGCGGCAGCGGCCAGGCCGCGGCGCCCGCGATGGAAAGCGCGGCGCCCGCGAACGGCGCCGCGTCCGCGGCTTCCGCCGGCGCCATCCCGCTCCGTGATTCCACGCCCGATGAGGCCATGGAGACGTTCCTCACGCGCCTCCAGGCCGCGGACATCGCCGGCGCTGTCGAAGTCTGCGCGCCCGATGCTCCGGGCGCCGCGAAGCTGCAGGCCACCGCCACCGGTCTCGCCAATGCCGAGCGCGACGGACAGGACCCCAAGGCCCTCGCCGGCTTCCTGCTCGGCGACGTCAAGGGCCGCACCTTCGAGCGCCCGCCGGATGCGGGCGGCGACAACATCTTCGTCCTCAAGGGGCCGGGCAAATCCCTGCGTTTCGAGGCCGTCAAGATCGGCGACGCCTGGCGCATCATCCCGCCACCCGAAGGCGTGTTCTGACACGCGCATCACGGCGCGATCCCCACGGCGGAAGCGAACCTCACGACTGAACTCACCTCTGACGCTCAGGAGCGACAGCGGACATGGCCGAGAGCGTATACGACAGAATTAATGACTATTCCTCGGTGAAGATCACTCTCGCCAGCCCGAGCGATATCCGCTCGTGGTCCTACGGCGAAGTGAAGAAGCCCGAGACCATCAACTACCGCACCTACCGCCCGGAGAAGGACGGCCTCTTCTGCGAGCGCATCTTCGGCCCGGAGCGCGACTACGAGTGCGCCTGCGGCAAGTACAAGGGCACGAAGTACAAGGGCATCATCTGCGATCGCTGCGGCGTGAAGGTCACGCACTCGCGCGTCCGACGCAAGCGCATGGGCCACATCAACCTCGCCGCGCCCATCGTCCACATCTGGTTCTTCAAGGCCATGCCCAGCCGCCTCGGCGCGCTGCTCGCCATGAAGACCAGCGACCTGGAGAAGATCATCTATTTCCAGGACTACGTGGTCATCGAGGCCGGCGACACCGAACTCAAGTTCAAGCAGGTCCTCACAGAGGATGAGCACCGCCAGTGCTTCGAGAAGTACGGCGCCGCCTTCCGCGCCCTGATGGGCGCCGAGGCCGTTCGCGAACTCATCGAGCGCACCGACCTCGATAGCCTCGCCGAAACCATCCGCCAGGACCTCCGCGAGACCCGCAGCAAGCAGAAGACCAAGGACCTCGCCAAGCGCCTGAAACTCGTCGAGCAGATCCGCGGCTCCGGCAACAACCCGGCCTGGCTGGTGATGGACGTCATCCCCGTCATCCCGCCCGATCTCCGCCCGCTCGTGCTCCTCGAGAGCGGCAACTTCGCCACCAGCGATCTCAACGACCTCTACCGTCGCATCATCAACCGCAACAACCGCCTCAAGAAACTGATGGACCTCAACGCGCCGGAGGTCATCATCCGCAACGAGAAGCGGATGCTGCAGCAGGCCGTCGATGCGCTCTTCGACAACGGCCGCTGCCGCCGCCCGGTGCTCGGCTCCAGCAACCGCCCGCTCAAGTCGATCACCGACATGATCAAGGGCAAGCAGGGCCGCTTCCGCGAGAACCTGCTCGGCAAGCGCGTCGATTACTCCGCGCGCTCCGTCATCGTCGTCGGGCCCGAACTCAAGCTCCACCAGTGCGGCCTGCCCAAGAAGATCGCGCTCGAGCTCTACCAGCCCTTCATCATCCGCAAACTGAAGGAGCACGGCCTCGCCGACACCATCAAGAGCGCCAAGCGCATGCTCGAGCGCCGCGACCCCGAGGTGTGGGACATCTTGGAAGAGGTCATCTACCAGCACCCGGTGCTCCTCAACCGCGCGCCCACGCTTCACCGGATGGGCATCCAGGCCTTCGAGCCCGTCCTCGTCGAAGGCAACGCGATCAAGATTCACCCGCTCGTCTGCACCGGCTTCAACGCCGACTTCGACGGCGACCAGATGGCCGTCCACCTGCCCCTCTCCGTCGAGGCCCAGGCCGAAGCCCACGTGCTCATGCTCTCGACGCACAACGTCTTCTCGCCCGCCAACGGCCGCCCCATCATCTCGCCCTCGCAGGACATCGTGATGGGGGTCTACTTCATCACGCTCGAAGCGCCTGATACGCGCCCCGTCGAGAAACTGCGCCGCTTTGCCACCGGGCAGGAGGCCGTCATGGCCGCCGATCTGGGCAAGATCGGCCTGCACGAGCGCATCGTCGTCCGTCTCGATGGCTTCAAGGAAGTCGTGACTGAGCAGCGCGGTGCGCCGCAGCCCATGCCCGCCAACCGCCGCATCGTCACCACCGCCGGCCGCCTCCTCTTCGCCGATATCCTCGATAAGGGCATGCCCTTCTACAACTGCGCGCTCGGCAGCAAGGGCTGCGCCCGCGTCATCGACGATTGCTACCGCTACTGCGGCCGCGGCCGCACCATCGATTTCCTCGATCGCCTGAAGGAGAAGGGCTTCAAAGAAGCCACCGCCGCCGGCCTCTCCATCGGCATCACCGATCTCCGCATCCCCGAAGCCAAGCACGAACTCATCGCGGAAGGCCAGAAGAAGGCCGATCGCGTCGAGAAGAACTACGAGCGCGGCAATATCACCGAGCGCGAGCGCTACAACCAGCTCCTCGATATCTGGGCCCACTGCCGCGAGCAGGTCACCAAGAAACTCATCGAAACCCTCAAGAACGATCGCCGCGATCCCATCACCGGCGAATATCGCCCCATCGATTCCACCGAGGGCGAGCACTACCTCAACCCCGTCTACCTCATGTCCGATTCGGGCGCCCGCGGCAACGTCTCCCAGATGCAGCAGCTCGCCGGCATGCGCGGCCTCATGGCCAAGCCCTCCGGCGAAATCATCGAGACCCCCATCCGCGCCAACTTCCGCGAAGGCCTCCACGTTCTCGAATACTTCTCCTCCACCCACGGCGCCCGCAAGGGTCTGGCCGATACGGCCCTCAAGACCGCCGACTCCGGCTACCTCACCCGCAAACTCTGCGACGTCGCCCAGTCCGTCATCGTCACCGAGCCGGATTGCAAGGCCCGCAACGGCGTCGTCAAGAAGGCCCTCTACAAGGGCGAGCAGGTCGATGTGCCCCTGCGCGACCAGATCATCGGTCGCGTCAGCCTTCAGCCCATCGTCAACCCCGTCACCGATGAGAACATCGTCAAGGATGGCGACCTCATCTTCGGCGAGGCCGCGCGCAAGATCGAGGATCTCGGCGTCGAGAAGGTCTTCGTCCGCTCGCCTCTCACCTGCGAGACCGAGCAGGGCCTCTGCGCCAAGTGCTACGGCATGGATATGTCCACCGGCGGCCGCGTCGAAATCGGCCTCGCCGTCGGCATCATCGCCGCCCAGTCCATCGGCGAGCCCGGCACCCAGCTGACGATGCGCACGTTCCACACCGGCGGCATCGCGACCACCAAGCTCGTCGAGACCGATGTCCGCGCCACCCACGCCGGCATCGTCGAACTCCGCGATTGCAACGCCGTCCCCGCGGCCGACGAAGAGGGCCGCCCCGTCCTCATCGCCCTCAAGCGCAACGGCGAAATCGCCATCGTGGACGCCAAGGGCCGCGAACTCGAGAAGTACAAGGTCCCCTACGGCGCCCACATCGTCGTTGACCCCGGCGCCCAGGTGAAGAAGGGCGATTCACTCGTCAAGTGGGATCCCCACCGCACCTCCATCCTCGCCGAAAAGGGCGGCAAGGTGCGCTTCATCGACGTCGAGATCGGCGAAACCGTCCGCGAGGAGGACGCCGGCAAGGATCAGAAGCCCGCGCTCGTCGTCATCGAGCACAAGGGCGAGAAGCACCCGCAGGTCGTCATCGAGGACGCCGAGGGCAAGATCCTCGACTTCCACTACCTCCCCGCCAAGGCCCGAATCGAAGTGCAGCAGGGCCAGATGATCGAGGCCGGCCACATGCTCGCGCGTCGCCCGCGCTCCGCGTCCGGCTCGCAGGACATCGTCGGCGGTCTGCCCCGCGTCACCGAGATCTTCGAAGCCCGCAAGCCCAAGGAGCCGGCCGTCATGGCCGAGATCTCCGGCCGCATCGAACTCTACTCCGACAAGCGCAAGGGCAAGATGACGATCCGCATCGTCTCCGAGGCCGGCATCGAAAAGGATCATCACGTCCCGCAGGACAAGCACCTGCTCGTCCACGCCGGCGACTACGTGCAGGCGGGCGATCCGCTCATCGACGGTCCGCTGGTTCCGCACGACATCCTGCGCATCAAGGGCGAGGAAGCCCTCTACACTTACATGCTCGACGAAGTGCAGAACGTCTACCGCGCCCAGGGCGTGCCCATCAACGACAAGCACGTCGAGATCATCCTCGCCGCCATGCTCCGCAAGGTCCGCGTCGAGAACCCCGGCGACACCAATCTGCTCCCGCACGAAGTCGTGGATAAGCAGGTCTTCCGCCGCCGCAACGCCGACATCGCCGAGATGGGCCGCGTCTCCGAATCGGGCGGAACCGATCTGCCCGTCGGCGCCCTCGTCACCAAGGCCGAACTCAAGGAAGCCAACGCCAAGGCCGAAGCCGCGGGCCGCGAAACCGCCAAGGCCAAGAAGGCCCGCCCAGCCACCGGCCGCACGCTGCTGCTCGGCATCACCAAGGCCTCGCTCCAGTCGGAGTCGTGGCTCTCCGGCGCCTCCTTCCAGGAAACCACCAAGGTCCTCACCGAAGCCGCGCTCAAGGGCGCGATCGACGACCTCGTCGGCCTCAAGGAGAACGTCCTCCTCGGCCACCTCATCCCCGCCGGCACCGGCTTCAAGGATCACCAGGCCATCCGCGTCGCCCACCTCGCCGAGCCGCCGCGCACGGAAGAGATGGACGAAGCCGCCATGATCGCCGAGGCCGCCGAAGCCGCGGAAGCCTTGGGCGCCGATCGCGACGAGCCCGCCGCCGATCTCTCGATCGGCGTCGGCGACGCCCTCATCGGCGAATCCGCCGGCATCGGGAAGGATTGATCGCTCCGTCCTTGGTGGGAGCGGCGCTCCGAGCCGCTCTTCGACCCCGCACACAACCAACACGGCCCGCCGGTTCAGAACCGGCGGGCCGTTTTCATTCCATTTCCCGCTGTGTGCGCCCCATTGGGGCAGCGCAGTGAACTCGAGTGGGCGAGGTGGTTTCTTCCGCCCCCGGAGGGGGCGCACGCATGTTGCCGGCGGCGCAGCGAGCGAAGCGAGCAAGCCGCCGGATCCCCGCTCATCCACGCACCGCCCCTGAAAGGGGCGGACGACGGAGCGCGGCAACGACGCCGAGTTCAGGACGTAGCTCATTGGGGGGCGCCGTGGTGCAGCGCTTCGCTGCGCCACAACCAAAGCTCACGCGTTCACGAACACGGCCCCCACGAACCAAGCATCTGGCTCAGGTCCGTGCTGTCCACGTTCCCCGACATGTCCAGGTCAGCCGCGGGATTGTTCGTCCCCCACGCCCCGAGCAACTGGCTCAGGTCCGAACTCCCCACCATCCCGTCCCCGTCGATGTCCGCAAAGCACAGCTCGAACACCGTCGTCACCTGGCTCAGGTAGATGATGTCGCCGAGGCTGTTGAAGTTGTTGTTGATCGCATTCCCCGCCGCCCAGAACGTGATCGGCCCCGCATCCCCCGCCGGCGCCTGCCACTGGAAGGTGTACGTCGCCGAGTTCCCGTTCGCGACCCAGTTCGCCACCGCGTTGTTCACGCCTGTTCCCGAGTGCTCCAGCCACACCGTGTTCGCCGGAATCGTGGACGCAAACCGCGTGTTCGTCGTGTCCGACCGGATCAGCGTCCCCACGTGGGCGCCCGCCCCGGTCTCGACGCTCAACTGGAATCCCCCGCCGAGTTGCACCGGGTCCGAAACGCGCACCGAAAGGTCATACGTCGTTCCCGGCTCATAAATCGCCGGCACGCCGAGGATCTCCACCATCCCCGAGCCCGCGTTGTTCCCGTGGCACTGCCGGCACGATTGCCCGCCGCTCGCCATGCTCCCCGTCCGCGCCGGGGGCGGGCCCGCCCGAAACGCCTCCGCCGGCGCCCCCACCGCCAGCAACGCCACCGCCGCGGCGCCCATCACGGCGCCTCTCCGCTTCGCGTCCACCATGTTTGCTCACCTCCCTCGTCGGGCGGTAGCCCGACACCGGCCAGACTACCCGCCACCGCCCGGCCAATGTCAAGAGTCTCCCCCAAACTTGCGGCCCGTAGCGAGAAATTGACGGTTTTCCGGCCCGAAAAGCCCGATTCGGCGGCTCGCCGCCACCCGCATCCAGGGGATGCCGCCTCCGCCCTTTACCCCGCCTTCTCCGCCCGCCCTCCGGAGGTCCGCGGGCTCTCCAGCCCGTCCGCAATCCACAGCCGCCCCAGCGCATGCCTCTGCCGCGGCGGGAGCATCGCCCGCGCCGCCCACCGCGCCAGCGGACGCCCCACCATCAGCCCCGCCGTGAACGACGCCCACCCGATCACCACACCCGTCGGAATGAGAACCGGCGCCACCATCCGCAGCGCCAGCGAATCCGCTCCGGCCGTCGGCCCCGCCGCGCCCCCCAGCGCTCCCGTGAGAAACACCCCGCCCAGCGCCGCCGTCAGCGCAAACGGCGCCAGCCCGATGAGCGCCATCCGCCCCCGCCGCATGTGCAGCAGCGCCACCGAGCCGGCGCACCCCATCGCAAACAGCACGATCATCTCCGGCGCCCACACCATCAGCGATGTCGGAAGCACCAGCCCGCGCAGCCCGCCGTGCGATCGCAGCAACCCCTCCGCATCCTGCGCCGCCCACCACTCGGCCGGAATGCCCTGCCAGTAGTAGCCGTATTGCAGCGCCTGCGCCGTCTGCGCATCGACAGGCCCCGCGTCGCGCAGGTGATTCATGTACGCATCGCTGATCGCCCGCGTCAGGCCTTCGCTCCCCGCAAACGTCGCCCCCATCGTGAACCCGAACGTCCCCGCGCCCACTCCGATTCCGCCCGCCAGCAGAATGAGCATCCACACCGCCGCCAGCAGCGCCGCCCACCGGTTCGCCCACTTCCCGAGCGACGGATACTCCTGAACCGCCGCCACCTCCGCGCACTCCGGGCACCGCGCGATGAGCATGCCATACCGCCACTCGCGCACGATCAACTGCCCGTGCAGATTGAACCCGCACCGCGTGCACAGCCGGTCGCCGATCAGCACCGACACGCGCTGGTCCCCCGCGGCTTCTCCCGCGAGCGAGCCGTCACCATCGCGACCCGGTCCGTCGCTCCGCGCCATGTCCGGGGGCGCTTTCGGGGGCGCTTTCGGGGGCGCTTCCGGGGGTATCGCTTGCTCCGAGCGATCATTCATGCGTTTGCCCTCTTTCGCCGCGCCCGCGCCAGCCGCTTTCGCATCTTCTTCCTCCGCGCCCGATCCGCCTCCCGCGCCACGATCGGACCCAGCGCCAGCCCCGCGCCCACCGTCGCCAACCACCCGAGGCCCAGCGCCCCCATCCGCAGCGCGAACTCCCGCACCCACGGCCCGTTGTAATACACAGGCGCATCGATCGCGCGATTCATCAGCACCCACGCCGCGCCCATCAGCGCATCCAGGTTCATCACGATCGTCAGCAGCCCCAGCCACGAGAGCCACAGCGCCCACGCGCTCCGCCAGTGCCGCAGCGCCGCCCCGATCCACGCCCCGCCCGCAATCAACATCACCGCCCACCCGCCCATCGCCACCCACGTCACCCGCTCGATCGAATCCACCGTCAGCCCCGGAACGGCCCCGGCCCCCGATCCCACCCCCGCCCCCGCCCCCACCCCCTCCAGCCCCAGCATCACCGCCGGCCTCAGCCGCTCATCCCCGAACCCTCCGAGCAGCGCAAACGAAAGCGCCGCCACCGCCCCGGCATACGCCAGCGTCGCCGCCATCTTCACCACCACCAGAATCGAAGCCCGCACCGCCGCCCGCACCGGCCGCGACCACCGCCCCTTCGCCCTCCGCGCCCACACCCGCCCACAACCGCCGCCCCGGATGGCATGGCCACGGCTTTGCGTGGCTATGCCCTCACCATCTTGGGCGCCATGGTCACGGCTCTGCCTGTCTATGCCCGAAGCGCCCGCCGCCCCCCCCCCCCCCCCCCACCCAAAAAGCCCCGTAACCCCCCCCCCCCCCCC
>CAZGVW010000103.1:0-3022 GCA_964529265.1 uncultured Phycisphaeraceae bacterium | reverse complement strand
TCGACAAGCCGGACGAGGGGTTCGACATGGATTTCGTGGCGCACACGGCGCGGGACCACCGCATCCGCTACGCCATGAACAACACGTTCGGGTTCGGCGGGCACAACGTGACGCTGATCATCGGGCGGTATACGGGCTGAGGCCATTGGCCGACTTCCGAGGGAAGACACCGACCACTCAGAGCAGTGGTCGGTGGCACGTCGGGTGAAGCGGGCGCGGCGGGTTGGCCGATAGGTCTTCCGAGATGACGCCGGAGCTGGAAGCCATCCTTCGCCTGGAGGCGCCGATCATCGTGCAGATCGGTCAGCGGTCGATGCCCGTGGAGGGCGTGCTGTCGCTTGCGCCGGGGTCGATCATCGAACTGCCGAAGGGGTCGGACGAGGAGCTGGAGCTGCTGGTCAACAACAAGCCGATCGGCCTGGGGATCGCGGTGAAGGTGGGGGAGAACTTCGGGCTGAAGATCTCGTACATCGGGGACCTGAAGGCGCGGGTGGTGGCGATGGGCGAGAGCGGGGCCGGCGCCGCCGCGGCGGCGGACGCGGAAGCCGCGGCGATCGCGGATGCGATGCTGGCGGGGCAGGCTTGAGTGAGGATGGACGTCCTGCCCGGTCGGGCGTTTGCCCCATCCGGCCGGTGCGGGGGCCGGCGCTTGTGAAATCCTGACGGTTTCTGCACCATGCCGGGGCTTGACGGCCGCGGTTGCCCCCCGCCCCCGGAAACGGACCCCCGGAATCGAACCCCGGACCCCCGGCATCAGGAGGCCTCGCCCATGGCGGATGTGAACGCTCCTCCTCCCTCGTCGTCATCGCCCCTGCCGCACACGGCGACGAGGAGCGGGCAATACCGCGAAGTCACGCTGAGCGCGCTGATTCTTGGTTTGATCCTGGGCTGCATCATCAACGCGGCGATCACGTACGCGGGGTTGAAGATCGGCTTCACGATCGTGGGGTCGGCGATCATCGCGGTGCTGGGCTTCGGCGTGCTGCGGGGCATTCTGCGGCGGGGATCGATCCTCGAGATCAACATCGCGCAGACGTTCGGCTCGGCGGTGGATACGACGAGTTCGGGGGTGATCTTCACGATCCCGGTGCTGTTCCTGCTCGGCGATGGAATGGAGTTCGAGTTCTGGGACAGGAAGTTCTGGCTGCTGGTGGTGGCGTGCAGCGCGGGGGCGGTGCTGGGCTCGGCGTTCATCATTCCGCTGCGCAAGCAGATGATCGACGTGGAGCGCTTGCGGTTCCCGTCGGGCACGGCGGTGGCGGCGATTCTGAAATCGCCGGGGGCAGGGGCGAAGAAATCGCTTGTGCTGCTGGCGGGAATGGTGATTTCCGCGGCGATCTATGCCCCGACGTCGCTGCCCGCGATCAAGGTTCGCGCGGGCCTGGATGAGCTGGGCGCACTGGTCGAGCGAGGAAAGATCACGAATGCGGAGGCGGACCGGACGCGGCTGATCGACCAGTGGATCCGGGCGGACGCGGCGCCTGAAGAGGTGATTGCGCGGGGGCGGGCCGAGCAGGCGCGGATCGACGCCGAGGAGATCAAGCCCGCGGAGGCGGACCAGCTCGCGCTGGCCGTGTACAAGGTGAGCGCGGGTGAGCGGTCGTGGTCCGATCTGCGGCGGGAGTTCTGGGCGAAGAAACCGCTGTTCGGATACAGCGACCTGAACGTGCGGCTGCCGGCGCGACAGTCGGCGGACGGTTCGCTCAGGCCGGATGTGGATCACGACGCAAACGGCGAGCCGGACCTGCTGCTGACGGACGGGGAGATCGACGTCGGGCGGTTCCTGGGGATTCCCTCGCAGTACGCGCTGATCTTCGCGATTGCGCCCTTCTCGCTGGGGGCGGGGTATCTGTCGGGGCGGGCGGGGTTGTACGTGCTGGCGGGCGGCGTGCTGGCGTATCACATATTGAACCCGTATCTCTTCGCGAACGACCTGCTGCCGGCGACGGTGGCGGCGCACGAGGTGGCGGATTACGCGCGGGTGAACATCAGCCGTCCGATGGGCATCGGCATGCTGCTGGGCGGGGCGATGCTGGGGGTGGTGTCCACGCTGCCGGCGATCAAGGAGGCGCTGAAGAGCATCGCCTTCGCGGGCAAGTCGAAGGGCGGGTCGGACGAACTGGGGCTGAAGACGATCGCGATCGCGGCGGGGCTGGCGCTGGTGCTGCTGTACTTCGCGGCGGACTTCATTCACAATCCGAACACGCCGGCGGGCGGGCTGCTGGCGCCGCTGAACGTGCATCTGCGGAGCCTGATCATCGCTCTGGTGGGGGCGGGGTGGATCTGGTTCGCGGGGATCATCATCGCGCAGTGCACGGGCATGACGGACTGGTCTCCGATCTCGGGGATGGCGCTGATCACGGTGGTGCTGGTGATGGCGCTGGCGGGGACGAGCGAGGTGCTGGGGGCGGTGCTGATCGGCGCGGCGCTGTGCAGCGCGATCACGCTCGCGGCGGACATGATGACGGACCTGAAGACGGGTTATCTGGTGGGATCGGTCCCGCGGAAGCAGCAGATGGTGGAGTTGTGCGGCGCGGCGATCGGGCCGGTGATCTCGATCGCGACGCTGCTGCTCATCGTGGAGGGGAACCGCCTGAAGTTCGGCGTGCCGCTCGGCGAAGGGACGGACACCACGGCGCCGCAGGCGCAGGCGCTGCAGGCGGTGATCACGGGCGTGCAGGGCGGGGAACTGCCCTATGCGTTGTATGGGTTCGGCGCGCTGCTGGGCGTGCTGCTGGGGCTGGGCGCGTTCGCGAGCCTGGGTGTGCTGGTCGGGCTCTCGATGTACCTGCCGATCGTGTTCATTCTCACGTACGGCGTGGGGTGTCTGCTGAGCATGATCGCGGCGAAGGTGGTGGGCAAGCGGCCCGCTGAGGAATGGGGTGTGCCGTTCGCGGCCGGGCTCATCGTGGGTGAGGCGATCTTCAGCCTCGTGATCAACTCCATCGTGCTTATTCAGGGAGCGGTGTGACCATGAGATTCCTCGCCGCCATACTCCTGACGATTTCTCTGGCCGTGGGCG
>CAZGVW010000102.1:0-6304 GCA_964529265.1 uncultured Phycisphaeraceae bacterium | reverse complement strand
ACGACTCGCCGGGCCGCACCCACAGCAGCACGAACGCGGCGAACATGCCGAACATCACGAACATGTTGTGGCCGAGCACCGTGGCGCGATAGAAGAGCGGCGTGCCGAAGGCGAGCAGGAACGACAATGCGGTGGCGCGCGAGGCATCCACGCCACGTCGCGTGAGCACGTGGTAGAAGAACGCGACGAACGCGGCGGTCAGCGGCGCCATGAAGCACACGGTCGTCACCACGGCGGCCGCGCCGAATCGCAAATCGAGCCCTCGCTCCTTGACGAGGCGAAAGAAGTCGCGCCGCATGGGCTTGTCGATCCGGTACTCGGCGTTGGTCACACCGTGCGCCGCCAGCTGCGCCTTGCTGCGATTTTCGAGCGCATCGAGGACAGGATCGAACACCAACAGCGGCACGGCCGCCAGCGCCGACACCAGCACCTGGTTGCCGATCACCGAATGCCCGTCACGGTGAACGAAGATGTCCGAATGAAAGCCCTGGTACTCGTCCACGCGGAACGTGCCGTGCTCGACGAGGCTGAACGCCGGGTAGTGCTCCCGCACGATGTTCGTGGCGAAATGAAGCGAATAAAGAATCCAGACGATGACGAAGATTCGCCACCGGCGGGACGCCAGGAACGACATGGGCGTTCATGATAACCGCGAAACTACCGCGATACAGGCCCACTTGTCCGCCACTCGCGCGGCCGGTACACTCCCGGACCGACACGCCTGATGACCGACGCGACCCGGCCAGCGACACCGCACGAGAATCACCGCACGCGCGTCGTCGCCGGCGACGATGGCGTCACGCTCTGGGCCACGCGAGCACACCGTCCGGAGGAGTCGGCGCCGTGGACGATGCTCGCGCTGCTGTGCTCGGCGGCCATCGTTCTTCGGGCGATCGGATTGAACGGCGGCCTCTGGTACGACGAAATCATGACCCTGCTTCAGAGCGTGCGGTCTCCGCTCTCCGAGATCGTGACGGAGTTTCCGGGCAACAACCAGCACACGCTGTTCTCTGTCCTGGCCCACGTATCCGTTCAGGTGTTCGGCGATCATCCGTGGAGCCTCCGTCTGCCCTCGCTCCTCCTGGGCGCGGCCACCGTGCCGGTGCTTTACTTCTTTGCGCGCGAGTTCTGCGGCCGCCTCGAGTCGCTGCTGGCCTGCCTGCTCCTCGCCACGGCCTACCACCACGTCTGGTTTTCGCAGAACGCGCGCGGGTACTCGGCGCTCGCGTTCCTGACGGTGCTCTCCAGTTGGCTGCTGCTGCGCGCGCTGCGATGCGCGCGAACGAGCGACGCGGTGTGGTACGGGCTCGCGGCGGCGCTGGGTGTGTACGCGCACCTGACGATGGTCTTCCTCGTCATCAGCCACGCCGTGCTCGTGGCGATCGCCGCGCTGACCTGGCCCGCGGGCGCGCCGCTGAATTTGCAGCGCAGACGAACCGCGGCAGTCGCGTTCGTCCTGGCCGCCGCGTTCACCGTGCTGCTCTACTCGCCCGTGCTGCTCGACGTGAAGCAGTTCTTCGTCGATCGTCCCAGTCCGATGGCGGTCGCGACGCCGCGTTGGGCGGCGCTCGAACTGTTGCGAGGACTGCAGATCGGACTCGGGGCCGGACTGGGCGCCCTGGTCGCGGCCGCGTTCTTCGCCTCCGGCGTCTGGAGCTACGTGCGGCAGAGCTGGTTCATCGCCGGCCTGTTCCTCCTGCCGGGCGTTGTGACGGTCGGCGCGGCCGTCGCGCTGCAGCGTCCGATCTTTCCGCGATTCCTCTTCTTTCTGATCGGATTCGGACTGTTGATCATCGTCCGGGGCGCGTTCGAGATCGGCGCGTGGCTCACTCGCGGACGGGCGTCATCGGTGGCCACCGCGCTCGTCGCCGGCATGGCCGTCCTGTCGCTGTATGCGCTGATCCCGAACTACCGCTATCCGAAACAGGACTTCGAAGGCGCCATGCGCTACGTCGACGACGAGCGCATCGCCGGCGAACCCATCGCGACCGTGGGTCTCGCGACGACCATCTACAGGGATTACTACCGGCGGGCCTGGGATCCGGTCACGTCGCTCGACGAGCTGCATCGGCTTCGCGGGCGGGCGCCGCGCGTGTGGGTCGTGTACACGCTCGAGGGTTATATCGCCTCCGACACCCCGGAGCTCATGGCGGCCCTCAGAGCCGATTGCACGCCGGCGCGGATCTTCCGCAGCACCGTTGGCAACGGCGATGTCACCGTCTGCACCCTGAATCGATGACGCCGGCCCGGCTGGAACGGACCGTCTTCCTGGGATTGCCGATCGCCATTCTCGGCCTGGCGTTTGCCGGCATCTGCGTGATGGTCGGCTCGGCGTGGCCGTGGCACGCCGTGGTTCACGAGGACGGGACGCGGACGCTGCTCGATACCGTTTTCTACTTCGAGCACGCGACCCGCGAACTGCTGCCGGACGTCGTGGTCGCGTTGGCGGCCGCCGGCGCCGTGCGATACTTCTTTCCCTCCGAACACCGGCGTCCAGGTCAGGCGCGGCGCAGGCGCCGGCTGCTGGCCCTGCTCACCCTCGCGACACTCGTCCTCATTCTGGGCGCGACCTCGTGGGTTGATGGCGGCCGGGCCGTGGCCGACAACCTCTCGCAATCGCACACGCGCGCGGGTGCGCCGCTCGTCTGGGGAGCACATTGGCGTTATCACTTCCTCGACCGGCTGGCGCTGATGCTGGCGGCGTTCAGCGCTGCGGGTGTCGTGTGGCTATCCAGGGGCCGGCCACACCCGCCCCAGGCGCCGGGACGCCTGCGGTTGTACGGCGCCGCCCTCGTGCTGTTCGCGTTCGCGACGCTTGTCTTCGGTCTCACGACCGAGCCATTCCGCGATCCGGCGTTTCTCGGTCATCAGCTTCGAGAACTGTTCACGCACGGGTTGGTCACCCTCCCATTGGCACTTGGGGTGTGTCTGGAACTCGCGCGGACGTTTCCGGCGCAAGCCGGATCCTCGTCTTCAGCACGTGTCTGGAGCATCGGGCTGACCGGATGCGCAAGCGTGACGATTGCGGCGTTTCTGCTGGTGGCCTCGCTGCTGGCGGATGCCCAGGCGCACGGACAGACAACGGGCCTTGCGGCCCTTCTGTTACCCCACTTCGGCGAACACGCACTCGGCTATGTGTTCGTGCCCGCGCTGGCTGGCTTGTTGTATGTGTGGCCCGCGCGCGGCAGGAGCTGAGTGACGGCGAGCCCTATCACCCCCGTGACGATGAGCACGGCCTGCCAGAGGATGCCGGAGGCGAGCGCCGCGTCGTGCGGCGCGCCGTAAGGCGCAAGCAATGACACGAGCGCGGCTTCGCGCACGCCGATTCCGCCCAGGCTGATCGGAAGGACCGCGACGAGCTTCGACAGCGGCCACGCCACGAACCACGCCGCCACCCCCGTCGTCACGCCGACCTGCCGGGCGAGCCAGACGTTGGTCATGACGAAGGCGGATTGCACGACCAGGGAAATCACGGCCGCCCAGGCGACGGCGGACGAGCGGGCGGCGATCTGCGAGCTGACCTGCCGGACGTTCGCCGCGGCCGCGTAAAATCGCGGAACGCGCAGGAGGATCGCGCCGGCGGCGAGCGCCGCGATCAGCCCACCACCCAGCCAGACGCCGGCTGTTCCCAGCACACCCGCGACCGTTGGCGGCAGGCCCGCGAACGGCAGCGCCACCGCCACGAGCAGCAGAACGGTGAGCGTGTCGATCACGCGGTCCGTCACGCTCGCCATCGCGATGCGCTTCACCCCGGTGAGCGGCGACAGATACGCGGCCCGCACGACGTCGCCGCCGGCCAGGCCGGGCAGCCCGAGGTTGGCGACCAGTCCCGCGTACTGCGCCCGGACACAGGCGGACGTCAGGCCGGGCTGCGCTTCGCCCAGCAGCAGCCGGAGCTTCAGCGCGTTCAAATAGTGTCCGGCGAAGAAGTTGCCGACGCTCGCCACCCACACCCAGGGACTGACCCGCGACAGCGCCGACCGCACGGCGTCGAAGGGAATGAGGACCAGCAGGATCGTCGCCACGGCCGCGGACACGGCCGCGCGAACGACCCAGCGGAGCATACCGGTCAGTCCTTCGGCTGTAGCTGGGGCTGCATCTGCAGGCGCGAGATCATGTCAGCCAGCAGGCCCACGGCCCAGATGGTCATCGCGGAGAGGAACGCCATCACCGCCGTCTCGGACAGGTTCCAGAGGTAGATATCCTGGATCAGCTTGGCGATCCCGGCGACAAAGGCGAGCGCGCCCACCGGAAGAAATACTTTCAGCGGATTGAACAGTACGATCGCCCGCACCACGAGCAGGATGAAGCTCGCGAAGTGGGACGCCCGGATCTTCGACCGGCCCGTGCGCTTCTGGTAGTCAATCGGCTCGTAGATCACATGGTGGCCGTTGGCCAGCATCGCCAGCGTGATCGTACTGGTGAACGAGAACCCGCTCGGACACAGGTGCATATAGCGCAGCACCGTCTCACGCTTCATCACGCGCTGGCCCGAGTTGAGATCCGGAATGTGGCGGTTGACGAGATAGCCCGCGAACCGGTTCAGGAGCCATTTGCCGGGCCGGCGTATCCACGAGACGCCGCGCGAGGTCAGCAACCGCGATCCCACGACCATATCGGCCTCGTCGAGCTTCTCGTACAAGCGCGGGATGGCGTCGGGCGGATACGTGCAATCCGCGTCCATGATCAGGATGGCTGGCGCCGTGCTGCTCATGATGCCGGTCTTCAACGCGGCGCCGTACCCTCTGTTCCACCGGTGGGTGACGACCCGGACGCCGACGGATGTTGCCGTGGCACCCGTTCCGTCCGTCGAGCCGTCATCGACCACGATGACTTCGGTCGATCCGGGAAAGGTCGCGAGCACCTCCCGAATGCGGCCGAGCGTCGCCTCGATTCCGCCCGCCTCGTTGAAAGCCGGCAGGATGACCGCCAGATCCGGGGTCGCGGGCCGGGGCAGCACGCGGCCGGAGATCGGAGAGACGTGTCCCGCGATCCCATGACCGGGCGCGCCGACGCCGATCACGACACCGGGATCCGCAGGTCGATGCCTGGCTGCTGGTTCACCTTGAGCCATGGTGGTCCGCTGATTGCACAGTCGCGCAGCGCGCGATCGATGCAAGAGTCGGTCCCGTATTTCTCCGGAAATCAGGCGGTTTTTACGTTTGTCCGGGTTGGAGTGGACCGGAGCCACGCGCTAGACGCGCAAGAAAGTCAGCCTGAGAGATGACTTCAGCAGCCTCGGCCAGCCCGGGGGCAGACAGGAGAATGGTGCCGCTTGGCTGACTCGTCCTGGCGCGCGCGGAACCTGCCGCGCGTCATCTTACCGGCAATCCTGGTCCTCGCTGCCTTCATTGGAGGCCGGGACATCCTGGATGAAGGTTCCGGCATGCCGATCGGCGACATGCCCCGGTACCTGATGAACGGCGTGTTCCTGTACGACCTGATCGCCGCCGGCGGCGCCTGGAGCGTGGACGACCTCATTCAATACGCCGAGCGTTACTACGCACGGTATCCGGCGCTCTCGATCGGACACCACCCGCCCCTTCTCTATGTGTCGCTCGTCCCCTTCTACGCGCTCCTGGGAATCAAAGTCTTCTCCGCGCGTGTCGCCAGCGTCGCGTTCTTCCTCGTGGCAACGTGGGGGTTTTACGCCATCGTCAGGCGGGTCTCAGGGATCGGGCCGGCGGCCTGGGGCGCGCTGCTCTTCGTGACGAATGTCTACGTGGTCAGGTTCGCCCAGTACACGTTGTCCGAAATGCCGATGCTGGCGTTGATCCTGGTCGCGATGAATGCGCTGCTGGCGTACACCGATTCACGGAAGCCACGCCACTTCGCCTGGTTCGTCATCGCCGCCAGCGCGAGCCTCTACGCGAAGCAACACGCGATCGTCGCGTTTCCGATGTATGCCCTGATCCTGTGGTTGAAGGTCGGCTGGCCAGGCTTGTTCGCTCGACACATCGTCGTCTGGACGGCGATTGGTGCGGTGCTGTCCACGCCTGCCGCCGTCATGGCGCTCGTGCTGTCGCCCGGGAATGTCGGCGTCATCAGCTGGAATCTCACGACGCTGGCGTCGGGACAGCGGGAGCAGTCGACCATCGAGATGGTCTGGACGATCGTGAAGACGCAGGTGACGTCCCCGGTGGCAATTGCCAGCCTGGCCGGGTTCATCGTGTTGTTGAGGCAGCGCCCCGGCCATGCCGTGATCGGACTGCTCTGGATTGTTGCCGGCATCGCCGGCGCGATCATCGTGACGGGGCCGGTTGAGCCGACACGGTACTCGTTCGTCGCGATCCCGGGGTACTTC
>CAZGVW010000101.1:0-41776 GCA_964529265.1 uncultured Phycisphaeraceae bacterium | reverse complement strand
ACCAGGCACCAGGCATCAGGAAAGGCAGGGAGGCAATAAGGCAATAGGGAATAGGCAATAGCGGAGGGGAAGCGGGGGGAAGGGGGGTGTCGGGGGGGGATGGACGGGCATGAGGTACCATGCGTATCCATGCGTCCACGATTCCTGTTTCGGCGCGCGGCGGTGTTGATTCTCGGCGCGCAGGCTGTGGCGACGATTGCCGCGGCTTGGATTGCGGCGGTGGGGCGGCCGGATGCGCTGATTGTGCTGATGGCGGGCGGGAGCGCGTTTGCGGTGTCTGGGGCGGCGTTGTGGTGGATGTCGCGGGGGCATGCGGGGGACGTGGCGGCGCTGCGGGCGGCGGAATCGCGTGTGGCGGCGACGGGGGCGGGCGCGGTGAGCGAGGAGGAGCGTGTGCGGGCGGCGCGGCCTCGGTCGATGGAGTTGGCGTCGGTGGCGACGGGGCTGAACGATGCGCTGGACCGGCTGTATCGCGATATTGATGGGCTGCGGGCGCAGAGCGAGCAGCAGGAGGCGATTCTGCAATCGATGGATGGGGGTGTGATCGCGCTGGACCTGGAGCAGCGCGTGATCAGGCTGAACCGGGCGGCGGAGCGGCTGCTGGGGCTGACGGGGCGGCCGGTGCGCGGGCGGCTGATTCAGGAGGCGGTGCGGCAGCCGGACCTGAACCGGTTCATCTCGTTCGCGATGGCGGATCCATCGATTCAGGACGATGAGTTTGCGCTGGTGGGGCGGCAGCCGATCACGGTGCGCGCGGCGTGCGGTCCGCTGCGGGATGCGGACGGGCAGCGGGTGGGTCTGCTGGTGGTGCTGGCGGACGTGACGGAGCTGCGGCGGCTGGAGACGGTGCGGACCGATTTCGCGGCGAACGTATCGCACGAGCTGCGGACGCCGATCACGAACATCAAGGGGTATCTGGAGACGCTGCTCGAGACGGGGATGGACGATCAGGAGCAGGCGCTGCGGTTCCTGAAGACGATTCACAGGAACGCGGAGCGGCTGGGGGCGATCGTGGAGGACATGCTGACGTTGACGCGGCTGGAGCGTCCGGAGGCGGGCGAGGCGCTGGTGGTGAGTTCGACGCCCGTGACGGAGATCGTGGAGAGCGTGATGGCGCAGGCGATGCCGGAGGCGCTGGCGAAGCAGATCACGCTGGACAGCGACGTGCCGGAGCCGCTGCGCGCGATGGTGAACAGTCAACTGGTGGAGCAGGCGGTGTCGAATCTGGTGTCGAACGCGATCAAGTACAGCCCGGAGGGGTCGCGAGTGATGGTGCGTGCGCGGCGGGTGGATGCGCCGGATGAGCAGCCGATGACGGAGATTGCGGTGGAGGATGAGGGTCCGGGGGTGGCGGCGGAGCATTTGCCGCGGATTTTCGAGAGGTTCTACAGGGTGGATAAGGCCCGGAGCCGGGAGCAGGGGGGGACGGGTCTGGGGCTGGCGATCGTGAAGCACATCGCGATGGTGCATGGGGGCCGGGCGGAGGTGGAGAGCGAGCCGGGGCGGGGGAGCGTGTTCAAGATCGTGCTTCCGACGGCGTGATTTCGGGGGCTGGAAGGGTGACAAAGGCCGATTCCGGGCGATCTTCTCGGAAGTCGAAAGGCGTCTTAGCGCGATCTTTGCGCTTGGCCTTAACAAATGATTCGGGTGCTGGAAGGCTCAACAGACGCACACAGACTCTTTGAGGAAAGGACGAAATCGGATGTTCAGGAACGCACTGGCTGTCACCGCCGCCGCGTTTGGCGCGGTGGCCACGATTGGGGCGGGCGCTGCTCAGGCTGCGCCGCTGACGGGAACGATCAAGATCGACGGCTCCTCGACGGTGTTTCCGATCACGGAAGCGGTCGCGGAGGAGTTTGCGCACGTGCAGAAGGGCGTGCGCGTGACGGTGGGGATTTCGGGAACGGGCGGCGGGTTCAAGAAGGTCTGCACCGGTGAGACGGACATTTCGGACGCATCGCGGCCGATCAAGAAGACGGAGATGGAGATGGCGGCGTCGAACGGGATCGACTTCATCGAGATCCCGGTGGCGTACGACGGTCTCTCGATCGTGGTGAACCGGAAGAACACGTGGGTGGACCACCTGACGCTTGACGAGATCAGGAAGATCTACCTGGACGGGACGGGCGTGAAGACGTGGCGGGACGTGCGGGCGGGGTGGCCGGCGAAGCCGATCAAGATCTATTCGCCGGGCACGGATTCGGGCACGTTCGACTACTTCAAGGAAGTGGTGGCGGGGAAGGGCGAATCGATCCGCTCGGACATGAGCGTATCGGAGGACGACAACGTGCTGGTGCGCGGCGTGTCGGGGGACGAGAACGCGATCGGGTTCTTCGGGTGCGCGTACTACTTCGAGAACCAGGACAAGTTGAAGGTGGTTCCGGTGGACGGCGGGACGGGCCGGGCGGTGACGCCGACGCCGGTGACGATCGAGAGCGGGGAGTATGCCCCGTTCAGCCGGCCGCTGTTCATCTACGTGGCGCAGAGGTCGGCGGAGCGGCCGGAGGTGCGGGCGTTCGTCGAGTTCTACCTGAACAACACGCCGGAGCTGTCGGCGGAGGTCGGGTACGTGGCGCTGCCGAAACTCGTGTACGACCGGGCCCGCGCGAACTTCGCGAAGGGCCGGACCGGGACGCAGTACATCGACGCGAGCGGCAAGGACGTGCACGGCCCGGTGACGAAGGTGTACCAGTAAGCCATGCGCAGGCGCCGCGTGTCTCCCGCCTCGGCGGGGGCGCATGAGGGCGACTGTGTCAGGAGACCCGGCTCGGAGAGCCGGGCCACCAGGAACGGATTGAGCGCGGCGGCGTCGAGAGGCGCCGCCGCGGCTTTGAGAAGATGACAACGCCGTTGCCCGTCAATCCTGTGGGTCGGGGCGCCGAGCGGGTGCGCTCGCGGCGCGTTCAGCGCGTGCGGGAGGGGGTGATCTTCAGCGCGCTGGTGGGATGCGGGGCGTTCTCGATTGCGATCACGTTTGCGATCATCATCGTGCTGCTGATCGAATCGGCGCAGTTCTTCCGGTTGGAGGGGCCGACGGTCAAGGAGTTCTTCCTGGGGACGAAATGGTCGCCGCTGCTGGGGTCGGAGCGGCACTTCGGGATCTGGCCGCTGGTGTGCGGGACGCTGCTGGTGACGGCGGTGGCGGCGGTGGTGGCGCTGCCGTTCGGGCTGGTGACGGCGGTGTACCTGAGCGAGTATGCGCCGCGGCGGCTGCGGGCGGTCCTGAAGCCGGCGCTCGAGATGCTGGCGGGCATTCCGACGGTGGTGTACGGGTTCTTCGCGCTGACGGTGATCACGCCGACGCTGCAGTGGATCGATCCGTCGATCGAGTCGTACAACGCGTTGAGCGCGGGGTTGGCGGTGGGGATCATGTGCCTGCCGATCGTGTGCTCGCTGTCGGAGGATGCGCTGCAGGCGGTGCCGCGGAGTCTGCGCGAGGGGGCGTATGCGGTGGGGGGGACGAAGTTCGACGTCTCGCTGCGGGTGGTGGTTCCTGCGGCGCTGTCGGGGGTGGTGGCGTCGTTTCTGCTGGCGCTGGCGCGGGCGATCGGCGAGACGATGATCGTGGCGCTGGCGGCGGGCGGGCTGGCGCAGCTGACGGTGGATCCGCGCGACCAGGTGCAGACCATGACGGCGTACATGGTGCAGATCTTCCTGGGGGACGTGGCGGCGCTGGGGGTGGAGTATCGATCCAGTTACGCGGTGGCGGCGATGCTGTTCCTGATGACGTTCATTCTCACGTTCCTGGGCAGCCGGGTGCTGGCCCGTTTCCGGGAGGTGTATGAATGAGCGGCTTCTCGTCGATGTCGCCGTCGGCGGAGGGCGTGCGGGCGCTGCCGATCTGGCGGCGCACGCTGCAGAACCGGGGTTTCCTGGTCGTATGCCTGGCGGCGACGAGCCTTTCGGTGCTCATGCTGGCGGTGCTGATGGTTTCGATCCTGCTGAAGGGGTGGGCGTTCCTGGACCTGCAGTTTCTGAGCGATTTTCCCTCGCGGAAGCCCGAGAAGGCGGGGTTCCGCGGCGCGTTGATGGGCTCGCTGTGGGTGTGCGCGGTGTGCGCGTTCTCGGCGCTGCCGCTGGGGGTGGGGACGGCGGTGTTCCTCGAGGAGTACAAGCCGCGGAGCCGGCTGCTGCGGCGGCTGCACGGGTTCGTTCAGTTGAACATCACGAACCTGGCGGGCGTGCCTTCGATCGTGTACGGGATCATCGGTTTCACGGCGTTCGCGCGCATGTTCGGGTTGTTCGGGACGGTGACGGAGCCGGCGTTCGAGATCGGCAGCGTGGATTCGCTGTTCTACTTCCGTCTGCCGTTCGGCGGGAGCGTGCTGACGGGCGGGCTGACGCTGATGCTCGTGGTGCTGCCGATCGTGATCGTTTCGGCGCAGGAGGCGTTGCGTGCCGTGCCGGACAGTCTGCGCGAGGGGGCGCTGGCGGCGGGGGCGACGCGATGGCAGATGGTGTCGCGGATGACGCTGCCGGCGGCGATTCCCGGGATCATGACCGGGGCGATTCTGGCGATGAGCCGGGCGATCGGGGAGGCGGCGCCGCTGCTGGTGATCGGCGGGTTCCTGTTCGTGCAGTTCGTTCCGAACAACCTGATGGACGATTTCGCGGCGATGCCGCTGCAGATCTACAACTGGGCGGGCCGGCCGCAGGACGATTTCCGGAGCGTCGCCGCGGCGGGGATCGTGGTGCTGCTCACGGTGCTGCTGGTCTTCAACGGGCTGGCGATCTTCATCCGCCAGAAACTCCAGAAGCCTCTGAACTAGGATGATGTGGAACCGACACCCGTGACGACGCGATCCATGGACCAACCGATCGAAATCCAGCCGACGCAGCCTCGGGCCGCCGCCGCGGGGGGAGGAGCTGTCCAGACGCGGAGGCCGCAGGTTCATTCGACGATCCCGCACCGCGAGGACCAGCCGACGACGACGGCGATCACCGTGCGGAGGTTCTCCGCGTGGTATTCGGCGTTTCAAGCGCTGCACGACCTGCACCTGGATATCCCGGCGCAGCGCGTGACGGCGTTCATCGGGCCCTCGGGGTGCGGCAAGAGCACGTTCCTGCGGTGGATCAACCGGATGAACGACCTGATCCCGGGCGCGCGGTGCGAGGGCGGGCTTGACCTGCACGGGATCAACCTGCTTGACCGGCGGCTGGACGTGGTGGATCTGCGGCGGCGGGTGGGGATGGTGTTCCAGAAGCCGAATCCGTTCCCGAAGTCGATCTACGACAACGTGTTGTTCGGGCCGCGGCTGTACAGGCGGCTGGCGCGGTCCGAGGCGGACGCTTTGGTGGAGCGGAGCCTGCGTCGTGCGGCGCTGTGGGGCGAGGTGAAGGACCGGCTGACGTCTTCGGCGCTCGGGCTCTCGGGCGGGCAGCAGCAGCGGTTGTGCATCGCGCGGGCGATTGCGTGCGACCCCGAGGTGCTGCTGATGGACGAGCCGTGCTCGGCGCTGGATCCGAAATCGACGAGGGCGATCGAGGACCTGATTTCGGAGTTGCGCGACACGTACACGATCATCATCGTCACGCACAACATGCAGCAGGCGGCCCGAGTTTCCGACCTGACGGCGTTCTTCAACGAAGGGCGCATCGTGGAGGCGGGGCCGACGGCGCAGATCTTCACGAACCCGAAGAACCCGCAGACCGAGGATTACGTCAGCGGGCGCTTCGGTTGACCAAGAGCCTTCAGAGGGGCCGCGGCGCCGGGGCGATGAGCGCGTCCGCGTCCGGGGCCGATACTATTGCGTGAGAGGGGCTGCGACGGATCGCGGCCGACGCCACATTCGGAGATCGCCGTGCCCACCGAACTTGACAAGGAACTGACGACGCTGCGCCGGGCGCTGCTCTCGATGAGCGCCAGCGCCGAACTGCGCGTGACCCAGGCGTATGACGCGCTGCTCAACCGCGATTCCGCCGTGGCGGACGCGGTGCGCGTGAGCGACGACGAAATCGATGACATGGAGAACGACATCGAGGCGGAGTGCCTGCGGATTCTGGCGCTCCAGCACCCGGTGGCGAGCGACCTGAGGTACGTGATCGCGGCGCTGCGGATCAACGCGGACCTGGAGCGGATCGCGGACCTGGCGCGGGGGATCGCAAAGCGCGTGATCTACATGAGCCGGGAGAAGCCGATCCCGTTCCCGCGGGAACTGGGGCAGATCTGCGACGCCAGCCGCGACATTCTGTCGGATGCGCTGCGGGCGCTGGCGGAGCAGGACGCGGAGCTCGCGTCGCGCGTGCGGCGGGCGGATAAGCGCGTGGATGCGCTCCACAAGAGCGTCTACAACTGGGCGATCAACGAACTGCCGAGCCACGCGGAGGATGCGCAGAGCATGGTGGACCTGCTGTTCATCGCGCGGGCGATCGAGCGGATCGCGGACCTGGCGACGAACATCGCGGAGGACGTGATCTTCTCCGTGGGCGGCGACATCGTGCGGCACACGAAGCCGGCGCCTGCGCCCGGGGGGTGAGCGGGCGGCGCGGGCGCAAGACAAAAGGGGCGCTGCGGCGCCCCTGTTGCATGGCCTGATTTTCCGGCGTTCGCTACGCGAGTTCCGGGAACAACTGCACGACGACCTTCACCAGATCCTTCACGTGGCTGACGGATTCATCCATCAGTCGCTTCTCGTCGGCGTTCAGTTCGATCTCGACGATGCGCTCCATGCCGCCGCTGCCGAGGACGCAGGGCACGCCGATGAAGTAGCCATTGCCCTTGGCGCCGGGGGCGACGCCGAACTCCTTCTCGCAGTAGGCGGCGCAGGGGATGATGCGCTTCTTGTCGCGGATGATGGATTCGGCCATCTGGATCGTGCCGCTGGCGGGGGCGTAGTAGGCGCTGGTGCCCATCAACTTCACGATCTCGCCGCCGCCCATCTTGGCGCGCTCCACGCAGGCATCGATCTTTTCCTTGGGCAGGAGTTGCGACACGGGGATGCCGTGCACGCTGGTGTAGCGCGGCAGGGGGACCATGTCGTCGCCGTGGCCGCCCAGGAGCAGGGCGGAGACGTCCTCGATGGAGCAGCCGATCTCCATGGCGATGAAGGTGCGGAAGCGGGCGACGTCCAGCGCGCCGGCCTGGCCGAGGATGCGGTGCGTCGGGAACCCGGTGGCCTTCCACGCGGTGTAGACCATCGCGTCGAGCGGGTTGCTCACGACGATCACGACCGACTCCGGCGCATACTCGCGGATGTTCTCGCTCACGCTCTTGACGATCTTGACGTTGGTCTGGATGAGATCGTCGCGGCTCATGCCGGGCTTGCGCGGGATGCCTGCGGTGACGACGACGACATCCGACCCCTTGATGTCCTTGTAGTCGCTCGTGCCGGTGACGCGCGAATCGAAGCGCTCGATCGGGCCGCAGCACAGCAGGTCGAGCGCCTTGCCCTTGGCGACGCCCTCCTTATCCGGGATATCGAGCAGCACGACGTCGGCGAGTTCCTTGGCCGCGGCCCAGTGGGCGCAGGTGGCGCCGACGTTTCCGGCCCCGATGACGCTGATCTTTGCGCGACGCATGGTCCGATCGCCTCCGTGAGGATCCGCGGCCGTTCAGACGGCCCGTTGGAACGTGGAAGGGCCCGCCCACGCCGGGCAGGGGGGACCAATTTAGCGGCTTGGCCGCGCCGCCGCGGGAACGCGGAAAAAGGCCGAATCTGCGCGCAAACAAAGCCCCGGGCCCTTGTTGGGGTCCGGGGCTTCGTGCAGCGTTCCGAAAGACGCCCGCTCCGGGCTCCGCGAGGTCGAGGAGGCGTGGAGCGGACGCCCGTGTGTCTGGAGTCAGTGGCCGGGAGAACTCGGGATCAGGCGCCGGTGGCGGTGGTTTTCCGGCGGCGGCGGCGGCCGCACGTCAGGCCGCCGAGGCCCGCCGCGGCAAGGCCCGCGGCTGTGGGCATTGGAACGACTTCGCCGCGGAAGACGTAGGTGACGGTGTAATCGAGTCCGGCCTGCGACTGGAAGAAGGTCGTGAGGTTGCCGCCACCGGAGAAGAAGGACTGGGCCTTGGCTTCGGCGTCGAGCGCGACCATGCCGAGGCCGATCCAGGCGGAGAGATCATCGCCGGGCGCGGTGCGCGTGTTCGCGGCGAACTCGGT
The DNA here is from genome assembly GCA_964529265.1 of uncultured Phycisphaeraceae bacterium. Lineage (GTDB taxonomy): Bacteria > Planctomycetota > Phycisphaerae > Phycisphaerales > UBA1924 > CAZGVW01. Next base: position 33,683 of record CAZGVW010000101.1, on the reverse strand, counting down.
CTCCATGAGGCCGGCGAACGTCGCGCCTGAGGCGCCGCCGAAATCGATGAGGCCGTCGTAGGGATCGGCGTCGAAGACTTCGGTCATGGAGGCGACGGAGTGGATGAGTTCATCCAGGCCCTGCTTCACCTTCATGTCGGCGTTCAGGCCGAGCGTGATGGTGCGCGCAGCCGCGTCGCGGTTCTCGGCCCGCATGGAGCCGAGCATGGTGGTGGTGGTCTCGATGAGAACTTCCTCGAGCGTGAGCGCGCCGCCCAAGTCGTTGAACTGGGGCACGAAGAAGGTGTGCGTCCAGTTCGTGCTGGCGGGCGTGAGCGAACCGCTGTGGACGACGGTTCCGGCGTTCGCGGCGGCGCCCGCGGCGAGAATGAGCGCGCCGGCGGCGAGGATTCGAGTCTGATGCGTCATGTCCTGGACTCCCGGAAGATGCTGAAGATACGGTGAGAATGCTGGCGATCAGCGGACTGTGCACGATGCGGCGCTGCGTCGGCGCCTTCTGGCTGAGGCGGCGATGGCGAGCGCGCCGAGGGCGGCGCCGCCCGGCGCGGGAACCTGCGTGTAGCGGTAGGCGATGCTCCACTGCACGTCGCTCGAGGTGGAGAGCGTGGCGATCACGTTGCCCGGGCCGGAGAGGAACGATTCGCCGAGCGCTTCGAACGTGAGGCCGATCTGTCCCTCGCCGAGGAAGGGCGTGAGATCGCTGAACAGGCCCGAGGCGACATGCACCGATTCGAGCGGACCCACAACCACGCCGGAGGGGCCGCCGAAATCGATGAGGCCGTCGAACGCGGTAGCGGGGAAGGACGCCGACTCCACCGGCGACATGCTCATCACCTCGTAGCCGTCGAGATGCATCGAGAGATGCGTCGAGAGGAGCAGATCGATGAGCGCGGCGGATGAATCGAGGCTCTCGATCTCGGCCCACGACGTGGTGACGGCGGTGAGTTCCCAGCCGACTTCAACCAGCGTGCGGCCGGGCTCTTCGCCGAAGCGATCGAGCAAGGCCGTCTCACTCCAGTTGGTGACGCGGCTGGGCAGGAACCCGCTGTGCACGATCTCATCCGCGTTCGCGGCGGGCGCCGCGGCTGCGGAGAGGAACGCGAGGGTGAACGCCGTTCTTTTCATGTGTTGGCCGCTCCGAGTCCCTGGATGGCTCGGGCGCCTTGCGTGGGGATACGGTCCCCGCGCTCCCTGCGCCCGGTTCCTGCGTGTACAGCGTGCCCCGGGGGAACCCGGAAGCAATCGCGGACCGGCGAATGGGCGCTTATGGGGCGTCGGGTTGTCGGCGCATTCGTTGCAGGTGAAATGAGCGGCGGGGGGTGGAGCGTCCACCCAGCACGCGCGGGCTTTGTGCGGCCTCTCGAGGCGGGGCGTTGATGGCATCCTCGCTTGCTTTTTCCGCATGTCGTTCGTATTCTGTTTGGTTCGGGAGGCGTCCCCTTGGCCCAGTCATCTTCCATCGAGTGGACTCAGGCGACGTGGAACCCGGTGGCGGGATGCACACCTGTTTCGGGGGGCTGTCTCAACTGCTACGCGGCGCGCATGGCGCTGCGCCTCGAGCGCATGCCCAACGGAACCGGCGAGAAGTACGCGGGCACAGCCCGGCGCGCGCGAGATGGGAGGCCGGTGTTCTCCGGGCGGATCAACCTCGATCCTGAATCGCTCGATGTTCCGCGCCATTGGCGGCTGCCGCGGATCATCTTCGTGAACTCGATGAGCGACCTCTTCCACGAGGACGTGCCTCTGGAGTTCATCAGGAGAGTCTTCGAGGTGATGGAGGAGTGCCCGCACCACACGTTTCAGGTGCTGACGAAGCGCCCGGAGCGGACGCTGGACCTGCGTGATGAACTGCCCTGGCCTCGCAACGTGTGGATGGGGACGAGCGTCGAGACCTCCAGGTACATCCATCGCGTGCGGACTCTGCAGCGGGTTCCGGCGGCCGTGCGGTTTCTCTCGTGCGAGCCGCTGCTGGGGCCGCTGGCGCGCCTGCCGCTCAGCGGGATTCAGTGGGTGATCGTCGGCGGCGAATCGGGGCCGGGCGCGCGCGGGATGGAAGCGGAGTGGGTGCGGCAGATCAGGGATCAGTGCCGGCGCCGGGACGTGGCGTTCTTCTTCAAGCAGTGGGGGGGCGTGCAGAAGAAGCGGACGGGGAGGAGTTTGAGGGGCGGACGTGGGATGAGTTGCCAACCCCCGACGCGGACGACAAAGCATGGCGCACAAACCCGTACCTCGCGAAGATCCACACCCAGGGTCGTCCAACGTCGAACTGTGGCGTTCGACGTAGCAGGCTACGTGAAGCTCGATCCTGCGCCCTTGGCCGCGAAAGCGCGCGGCTCCCCGCCGCGACGGGAAGCCTCGAGGCGCGCTTATTCCGTCCTGTGCCCGGTTCGCCTTCGCCGTGAGCCCGCCGCGAGGAGCGGGAGGCCGCCGAGCGCCATCGCGGCGCCGGGGGCCGGGATCACGGTGAAGTGGTAGGTGATGGACCACGACATCCCCGCTGTGGCGCTGAACTGGGTGATCAGGTTGCCCGCGCCGGAGCCCGAGGATTCGCCCGTTGCCACGCCCGTCAGCGAGACGACCCCGTTCCCGATGAAGGGCGCGAGGCCGATGGTGGTCGAGTTCGCCGCGGAATCGAACGCGCTCATCGGGCCGAACGACACGCCCGAAGTCCCGTCGAAGTCGATCGAGCCGTCGAACGCGGAGGCGTCGAACGACTCATCCGCGACGGGGAGCACCATGTCGAGCAGCGTCGCGCCGAGGAACATCTCGATGCGCGAGGAGAGCGTGAGGATGATGGTCGAAGGCGCCGCGTCCATGCTCTCGGCCTGGGCCGAGCCGCGGACTTCGCCGTCGAGCGTCCACGAGACCATGTCCAGCGTGCGCGTGCCGCCGAGCGTATCGAACTGCGGCACATCGATCGGCGCCGACCAGTTGGTGGTCGCCAGGGGCAGCGAGCCGGAATGGGTGATCATGCCGGCGTGCGCGGCGGAGCCGAGCAGCGCGGCGGACACGAGCGCAGCGAGTTCCTTGTGCATGGGACGCTTTCTCCTCTCTCCTCCAGCGTCCGGCCTCCGCGGCGAACCCAATCGCGGCGAAGCCCCCCGGAGCGCGGGATTGCTGACAACCGGACTCAGAGTGCGTCTCCGGGGGCGGGGGCGGGGGCGGGGGCCGGGGCCGGGGGCGAAGGCCCACCCCTCCGGCGGCCTTCGCGCCGGCCCCTCGGAAGAACGACTCACGACGCTGTTGTAGCGGGGCGGGGCGGGCGGATCAATGCTCATAAGTCTTTTTCGCACAAAGAGTTGTGTGCGCGTTATCGGCGCGTGGATGGCGCCGCCGACGCCTCAGACCTCGCCGCGTTTCGCCAACGGGCGAGCCTCAGAGCAGGCTCTCCCGTGCCACCCCCCCAGGTTGCCCAGAGTCGCGCGCGGGGTTGCGGAGCGCGCATGAAAAACGCCCGGGCGCCTCACGGCGACCGGGCGTGTCCTTTGTACGTTTCAGCGGGCTGCGCTCAACGGCAAGCCCCGTCGAGCCGGCCGCCTAGCGGCGCAGCCCTCTCATACAGTCACCAATTTGCGTCACTGGATCACCTCCTTCTCAGAGCAGGACCTTCCAGCCGCCGCGGCCGTGACAGGCCGCCGCCGGATTCCTTCCCCGGGTCGTCACCCGGGCTCATCGCCCGCTCCGCCGAGGCTTGCCCGAATCGCGAGGATCCGGGGGTTCCGGCGACGCGGTCGTCGTGCCTGCTCCGGCGGGCGCCTCGCGGGTTTCGTCCCGCTCTCCACACCGCAGGGCTCGGCGCGATTGGCGAATTATCGTCCGGAAAACGGGAAAGGCAACTGATTTTTGGCAGATTCCCGAGGGCCGGGCGAAGTGGACGCCGGGCGGTAGTCAGGCGCGCCTGCGGAGGCGGCCGGCGCCCAGGGCGCCCGCGAATCCGAAGAGGGCCAGTGCGCCGGGCGCGGGAAGAACCATCAGCGAGTACGGCCCCGAATCGGTCCCGGCGCCGTCGATCACGATGTAGTACGTGCCGGCGACAGCGCCCGGCACAGCGAGACTCTCAACGCCGGTGTTCAGGATGCTGTACGTGGCGGAATCGTCGAGGCTGCCCGGCTCATACAGGAAGAGGTCGAGATCGCCGAAGAGCGGGTCGTAGGTCATCTCGAGCGCGAGATCGCCGCCGGGCCAATCGAGTTGCCAGACGTCGTCCGGGCCGTTCCAGATGAAGAAGAAGTGGTCGCCGCTGGTGAAGCCGTCGTTGTCGTCGGTGGCGCCGGTGGTGTCGCCCATCACGACGCTGCCGGGGCTGAGCGGGCCGAGGATCGTCTGGCCGGCGAAACCCGCCCACGCGGTTCCGGCGAGGCCGAGCGCCAGCGCGGCGGCGCCAAGTTGAAACTTGAGCATGTTGCTTCCTCCTGATTCCCTCACGGCGCCGGGTGAGCCATTCAGCCCGAGCCCGAGGGGGACGTGTCGGGCGATGGTACCGGCGGCGGTCCGAAACGGCGCCGGGATTCCTGCCGGACAGGCGACAATGTGGGGACGCCGGGGCATCAGCCGGTCGAAGCATCTGCCGGGTTCACGCCGCGGGTCAGGGGTTGAACTCGTCGAAAGCGCCCAGTTTTGCCTGCTCGTCGAGGTACTTCTGGAAATCGCCCATCTTGTAGGAGATGAAGCAGAAGGCGTGATGGAGGGCGAGCCATTCGATGTCGCCGGGATCCTCGTCGAGGTCCTTGCGCAGCCGGTTGAGTTCCGCGAGCATGGTCTCGGCCTTCATGGGTCCTCCTGCATCGAGAGTGGGGGCCGGACTCTACGCCGCGGCGCGAGCGGGCGGCGTGGCGGCCGGCGTACGGAGTTTCGCGGCGGGCGCGATGGCCCACGTGGCCCCGAACATGGCCACCAGCGCGCCGACGATGCAGGCGCCGGGCGGAAGATCGAGCCAGAACGAGAGCGCGAGCCCGCCAAGCACGCCAACGAGTGAGACGGCGCACGACAGCGCGAAGACGACGCCGAGGCGCGCGCTCATGCGCAGCGCGGCGGCGCCCGGAATGATGAGCAGCGCCGTGGCGAGGACCACGCCGGAGAGTTTCATCGTCACGACGATCACGACGGCGAGCATCACCATCAGCGCCGTCTTCATGCGGCCTACGGGCGCGCCGAACGCCTCGGCCGCGGGCTCATCGAAGGCCCAGAAGAGCATCGGCCGCCGCCACCAGGCGAGGAGCGCCGCCACGATCGCGCCGGCGACCCACGCGATGGCCGCATCCTCGATGCGCACGGTGAGGAGCGAGCCGAAGAGGAGATCTTCCCAGGAGGGCCCGCCGGAAGCCGCGGCGCCGGCGCGGATGGTGAGGGAGACGAGCGCAGCGCCGAGCGCCATCGAGCCGACGAGGAACACGCCGATCACGGTGTCGGCGCTGGTGGTGCGGCGATCGCTCAGCCACGCGATGCCGAGGGCCGAGGCGATGCAGAACCCTGCGACGACGCCGAAAGCCGCGGTGGAGACGAGCCCGAGCGCGAGCGCAATCCCCCAGCCGCCGAACGCCGCGTGGCTCACGCCCTGCCCCATGAAGGCCAGGCGCCGCAGCACGACGAGTGGACTGAGCAGGCCGCACTGAAGCGAGACGGCGACCGCCGCGACAACACCGGGGCCGAAGAGTGAGAGCCAGTCGGCGAAGTTCATGGCGCGGCGCCGCCTGTTCCGCCTCTGGTGGGCGTTTCGTGCGCATGCGCGTGGGCATGCCCGTGCGCATGATCGTGCTCGTGTCCGGCGGGGCACTCCGCCGCGGCGTGGGCATCCACGTGCAGATCGCCGAACACGCTGGACACATCGTGCTGGAAGACCTCCGCGAGCACCTGCGGCGTGAGCCCGCCCGGCGCATCGTGAAAGTGCAGCGTTCGGGCCAGGCACGCCACGCGATCGCACCCCGCGGCCACCACGCGCACATCATGCGTCACGATGAGGATCGTGATGTTCAGCGTTTCGCGCACGCGGCCGAGCAGATCGGCAAAGCGCCGCTGTCCCGCGGCGTCGATGCCGACCGTCGGCTCATCCAGCGCGAGAATCCGCGGCTGCGCGGCCAGGGCCCGCGCGATGAGCACACGCTGCAACTGGCCGCCGGAAAGCCGCCCGACAGGCGTTTCGGCGAGGTCCAAGGCGCCGACGAGGTCGAGGCAGCGCCGCACGCGGTCGCGCGCTGCGCTCGAAGGCCCGCGCAGCGGCGATTCCCGCGCCGCCGCGGCCATCGACACCACCTGCTGCGCATTGAGCGGGAACGTGAGAATCGCTTCGCACCGCTGCGGGAGGTAGCCGATCTCGCCGCGGGCCCGCGCTGCGGAAGGATCGGCGCCGAAGATGCGCACGCTGCCGGAATAGCCGCGGATGAGCCCGAGGGCGATCCTGAGCAGCGTGGACTTGCCGCCGCCGTTGGGCCCGAGCACACCGAGGCGTTCGCCGGGCTCGACGCGGAGTGACACGTCCTTCACCGCGGGCGCGCTCGCGCCCGGATAGGTGTACGACACACGCTCGAACTCGACCGCGGCGCGCGCTTCGTTCATGACCCCGCGCTCCCCTCGCCCACGGCGGGGTGCGCCGATTCCGGGGCTTCCGGGGCTTCCGGGGGGGCCGATTCGCCGCCGAGCCCGGCCGCCAGCGACTCGAGATTCTTCCGCATCATCGCCGCCCAGTCGCCATCGCCCTGCGGATCGAGCGTGAGCACGCGCACGCCGGTCGTCTCTGCGATGCGCTCCGCCGCCTGCGCGGAGAACTGCGGTTCGATGTAGATCGCGCGCGCGCCGCGCTCGCGGATGGCCCGCACGGCGTCGGCGATCTGCCCCGGCGTCGGCTCAACGGAGTGAATCGGCCGGATCACCGCGGCGATTTCGAGGCCGTAGCGATCCTCCCAACGGCTGTAGGCGTTGTGGTGCGAGACGATGACCCGTGTGGGCAGCGATGTGATCGTGCGAGAGAACTCCGCATCCACGTCGCGCGCCTCCGCGATCAGTCGCCGCTCCGCGTCATCTAGCCGGGCGCGATCCTCGGTCGTGAGCAGGCCGCGCTCTTCGAGTGAACTCTGCACCGCAACCCGCAGCGCCGGGATCAACCGCTCGACGAGCGACGGATCGAGCCACAGGTGCGGATCGGCGTGGTCGTCGTGCGCATGATCGTGCCCGTGGTGGTCTCCATGCGCATGCCCGTGATCGTGGCCCCCACCGCCCCCTTCAACACCCGCGACTTCCGCAAATACGACCACCCGCCGCCACTTCCGCGGCGTCCCCTCCAGGGCCCGCTCCGCCTGCGGCTCGAGCCCCATGCCGATCAGCGCCACGACGTCCGCCTGCACCAGATCGCCGAGCGCGCCCGGCGTCGGCTCGTGCCCGTGATGAGATGCCCCCGGCGGCGTCAGCGAGGTGATTTCCGCGCCCTTCGGGGCCAAATCGCGCATGAACCCCTCGAGCGCCGGAATCGAGACCACGATCCGCATCGCCTCGCCCGGAGGTCGCTCACCCGATTGGGGAGAGCATCCCGTGAGCGTGATCAAGAACGTGAGCACGCCAAAGGCCCCGAGCCACCGGCGCCGCGCGAGGGCGGGCGCCGGGGCGTGCTGGCGCGGGATGGTGGGTGCGACGGTTGGCATGGCTGGTGGCGGCTCCGACCCCGTCTATCCTTGGCGCCCCGGCCGGTTTCTGCAACTCAGGTGCAGAACGATCTTCCCATAGCCCCGGCCGCCCGCCGGAGGGCGCCCTCCGCCGCGGGAGGCCCGGGCGTATACTCCCGCCTTCAATTCGGCCCCAGGCTGGTCTTTGGGGGGCGGTAGCTCAATTGGGAGAGCGCCTCGGTCGCATCGAGGAGGTTGAGGGTTCGATCCCCTTCCGCTCCACTTTTCCCCCCCGTCAGCGGATGGCTTTTGCGGCAACGCGAAAGCCGTCCGCGCGCGCCGACCTCGCCGAAAGGGCCCAATCCGCGGCGTTGGGACAGGCGGCTCGCTGGCGGCGGGCGGGCCCCGCCGTATCCTCGGGGCTTCACCCATGTCGCGCGGATCACAGAAGAACACTCCGCTTCCCACGTCGGCGGCCGCGGCGAAACTCACGCCCGCGATGCAGCAGTACCACCGCTTCAAGCAGCGGCATCCGGACTGCGTGCTCTTCTTTCGGATGGGCGACTTCTACGAAATGTTTCATGACGACGCCCTCACCGCGCACAAGGCGCTCGGCATCACGCTCACGGAGCGCACGCCCGGCGTGCCCATGGCGGGCGTGCCGTATCACGCGGTGGAGGGATACCTGCGGCGCATGATCGAGCAGGGCTTCCGTGTCGCCGTGTGTGAGCAGGTGCAGGATCCGAAGGAGGCGAAAGGCGTCGTCGATCGCGCGGTGACGCGCGTGGTCACGCCCGGCACGCTCGTCGATGACGCCCTGTTGCGCGACGATGCGCCGAACAACCTCGCGTGCGTGTGCTTTCTCGATGCGGGCGACGCGGCGGATGTGCGCACGGCGCTGGCCGTCGTTGAACTCTCGACCGGCGCGTTCACGGTCATGGATCTGCCGGCGCACGCCGCGCTCGATGAAATGGTCCGCCGCGGCGTGAACGAGATGCTGTATGCGGATGCGGGCGGCGGCGATCCGCCGGTGCGCGTGAAGCGCATGCTCGAAGCGCTCTCCGCGCCCGGCACGCCGCGCCCGCAGTGGCATTTCCGCCGCGGCGAGGCGCTGGAGGCCATTCAAGGCCAGTGGGGGGTGGCCACGCTTGCGGGCTTCGGGCTGGATGAGGACGACCCCGCGCTCCCCGCGGCGGGCGCGGCCCTGCGCTACCTGCTGGAGACACAGGAGGTCGAAGGCGGCGACCCGAAGCGCACCGCCGCGGCGGGCGCTGCGCGGCGGGCGCTGGCGCACCTCTCGCCGCCGAAGCGCGAGAACCCCGCGGGATTCCTCGTGCTGGACGCCGCGAGCCTGCGATCGCTCGAAATCGAGCGCACGATTCGGGCTTCGGGCCGGCCTTCGGGCGGTGTCGGTGGAAATGGCGGAGCGGGCGGCGCTGCTGCGGGCGGGGCCATCGGAAGCCGCGAGGATTCCTCATTGCTCGGCGTGTTCCTCGCCGGCCGCGGCGGGGGATGCCGCACGTCCATGGGCAAGCGCCTATTGCGCGACTGGCTCACGCGCCCCCTGTGCGATCGCGCCGCCATCGAGGCGCGGCAGTCGAGCGTCGCCACGCTCGTGGAAGACGCGCGCACCGCCGCGGCTCTGGCCGAAGCCATCCGCCGCGTGCAGGATGTGGCGCGCATCGCCGGGCGCCTGGGCCTCGGCCGCGCCACACCGCGCGATCTGGTCGCCCTCGGCGCCTCGCTGGAATCGCTGGACGCCATCGCGGAGGCGATTCAGAACGCGCCGGCGTTCGCGCGCTCGCGCGAGGCACTGTTGGCGCTCCGCGGCGCCCTTGCGCCCGTGGCGGAGGAGATCGCGCGCTCCTGCATCGACCACCCCCCGTCGCACATGCGCGAGGGCGGCCTGATCCGCGACGGCGTGGACGCCGAACTCGATGAAGCCCGCCTGCTCCAGCGCGATGGCGCAAGTTGGCTCGCGTCGTACCAGGAGCGCATGATCCGCGAGCACGCGCTGCCCGGCATCAAGGTCGGCTACAACAAGGTCTTCGGCTACTACATCGAACTCACGGCCAGCCAGGCCCGCAAGGCGCCGGATGTCTTCGCGCGCAAGCAGACGCTCAAGAACGCGGAGCGCTACACCACGCCGGAACTCAAGGAGTTCGAGGACAAGGTGACCACGGCGGAGTCGCGCGCCATCGAGCGCGAGCAGGCGCTGTTCCTCGCGCTCTGCGCGAAAGCCGCGGCGGAGGCGGCCGCCATCGGCCGCTTCGCGCACATTGTGGCGGAACTGGATGCGCTCCTGTGCTTCGCCGGCCACGCCGCGGCTGAGGGATGGGCCCGCCCCGCCATCGTGGATGAGCCCGTGCTCGACATCGCGCAGGGGCGGCACCCGGTGCTGGAGATTCTGCTGGGCGAGAACTTCGTGCCGAACGATGCGCGGCTGGGGGCGGGAGCCGCGGCCGCCGACACAGGCGAAGCCTCCGCAGACGCCCCCGCCGCGGATTCGACCGCCGGACGCGCAAGCCTCGCCCTGATCACCGGCCCCAACATGGCGGGCAAGAGCACGTTCATCCGGCAGACGGCGCTGATCACGCTGCTCGCGCACACGGGCTCGTTCGTTCCGGCGGAGCGCGCCGTGATCGGCCTCACCGACCGCATCTTCACGCGCATCGGCGCGGATGATGCGCTGCACGCCGGGCAATCCACGTTCATGGTGGAGATGACGGAGACGGCGAACATCCTGCACCACGCCACCGGCCGCTCGCTCGTGATTCTCGATGAAATCGGCCGCGGCACGAGCACGCTGGATGGCCTGAGCCTTGCGTGGGGCATCGCGGAGCGCCTGGCGGGGGCGGAGGATGCGGCGCAAGGGAGTGTCTCGACCCGTTTCCGGGGCGGCCCGCGCACGCTCTTCGCCACGCACTACCACGAACTCACCGCGCTGGAGGATCGTCTGCCCGGGCGCGTGAAGAACCTGCACGTCTCCGTGCGCGAGTGGGGCGAGCAGATCGTGTTCCTGCACAGGATTCTGCCGGGGCGGACGGACCGCAGTTACGGCATCCACGTGGCGAAACTGGCCGGATTGCCGCGGGAGGTGGTGGCCCGCGCGCAGCAGGTGCTGGAGAGTCTGAGCGTGTCGCACGGCGGGGATGAGTTTGATGGCGGTGGAAGCGGGGGCGCATTGCATTCCGCCGCCGACCCTTCGCGCCCGGCAGGAGCGCGGCCCGGCCGCGCCCGCGATCGCGCCCACGCCACTGACCGCATCCCCGGCGCCGATCGCGCGCATCCCCGCGCGCCGGGCGCCGCCCCCGCCGGCCAACTCGGCCTCTTCACGGAGTATGTCAACCACCCCGTCGTCGAGGAACTGAAGGGGCTCGACCTGACGAAGATGACGCCGATGGAGGCGTTTGATGCGTTGCGGAGGTTGGCGGCCTCCGTGCGCGACGCTCGATAGCAACCTATACTGGTGTCCAACGTTGGAGGGCCGCCCCTATGCCATTTTACATTCGCAAGGCATTCAAGGCAGGTCCGTTGCGCTTCAATCTCTCGAAGTCCGGAATCGGAGTGTCGGCAGGGGTGAAGGGCGCGAGGATCGGGCTTGGGCCTCGCGGCGCATATGTGCATGGCGGGCGTGGGGGCATCTACTTCCGCGAGCGCCTCTCCTTCACCGGGGCGCCCGGTGGCTCTCAATCGACAACGTCAATGCTCGCACTCGCGCCGGGGGCTGGCTCGCATGCCTGGGTCAGGGTCGGCGAGTCTGACGATGCGCTGGTCAAGGAACTGGGGGTCCGCAGACGACGTTGGCCGCTGTGGCCGTGGCCGCTGCTCCCCGGTGGTCTTGGAACGCTTTGGCTCGCCGAGAGCGTCGCGCCGATTGTCCCAGTCTATTGGACATTCCCAGTGATGAGCGCCATTGGCACGATTGCGATCTGCGTCGTGCTCGCCAATCGCGATCGACGTCGGCGATGGCTTCACCTTGAGTATGCGGTCGATACCGGGACGGCTTCTGTGTTTGCAGAGTTTGAAGCTGCTTTCGAGCACGTGATGCGCTGCATGCGCGTAACAGGCGTCGTGGCAACCTCCGAGGTTGAGGATACGCGGCGAACAGCCGGTGCAAGCACGATCATTCAAACGCGGTCGATTCATGTCATGCGGACGACACCTTCTCGCGTCAGTACGAACGCGCCGATGTTCTTGATCCAAGACCGTGGCCGTTCAATGTACCTGCTGCCAGACCGGCTCCTGCTCTGGGACCCAGATGCGATCAAGTCCATCCGCGTGGCCGATCTACACATCGTTGCGGATTCAATCGAGACGCTCGAGTTCAACGGTCCGCCTGGTGACGCCGAGGTCATCGGGCATCGGTGGCGCTTTGTGAACAAGGACGGGTCTCCAGATCGCCGGTTCCGGGACAATCACCAAGTTCCCATCTGTCGATACGGGCAGTTGCGGCTCAGCGCGACGATCGGCTTCGGTCTGACTATCCAGACGAGCCGAGTCGACGCAGCGACTCAACTCTGCGCGGCGTTGCAACGCTGCGCGGGGTTGCGTGTCGATGCTGCCCAAGACGACGATCCTCGCGATGAGAACATCGGCCTTCTCGTGACGCGACAGCGAATGGGCTCCGGTATTCAATAATCCATCACCATCGGCAGCCCGTGCCACTTCGCGCGACGCGCCATGTCGTAGAACACGCTGAACCCCCGCCACGCCGCGGCTTCGAAATCCGTGCTCACCTCCGGCGGCGTCAGCGCATCAGGCCGTAGATCAACCTCCCACGTGCGCGCATTCAGGTCCGCCAGTTCCTCCACCAGCGCCGTGAGCGAGCCCACCGCCACCGTGTTCCGGGTCAGCCCCTCCATGCGGATCGGCCACGGAAAAGCCGCGGGAACCCACATTTCCGCCCGGTAGAGGTGCAGGTACGTCGATTCGTCATCCGCGCGCGCCGCCTTGTACGCCGCGTCCGCGGCCCATGCATCGATGTCGATCGCCGCGGGCGCCAGGTCCGGCCGCTCCGTGTACGCCGCGAACAGCACGAGCCCGCCGTACCCCGTCCACGTCGGCTGCTCGCACATCCAGAGCGAAGCGTTGGATTCGTCCCAATCGAGCCGCCCGGTCATCTGTTCGCCCAGCCGCTGCGCGAGCGCCGCCCGCCACATCATCACGCGCCGCCGCACGCCGCCGGGGTCGAGGCCGGGGTCCGGCGCCCGCCGCTCCGACCGCGCCCGGCCCTCCAGCGTCACGCGCACCGTCGTCGCGCCCTTCCCTCCCGCCGCCGGGCGCTGCGACGGCGTCTGGAAATCGCGCGTGAAATAGCGCGTCAGCGAGCCGGCGTAGAGATCGAGTCCCATTCGCATCGCTCCGGCGTGGAAAAGCCGCGGCGAGGATAGCGGCGGCAGCCCGCCCACCCGCAAGCGCCGCGAACCGAAGGCGCAGACGCCCGGAACCTCTGGGGGCGCCGTGGTGCAGCGGCTGCTTTGAGCCACTGCACCACGCAGACACCACAGCCCGCCCCCCCGATTGGTCAAGCCCCAGACCGCCTCCAGCCGATCCCGACGCTGCCATGCCGCCGCATACGCTCACCGCCGCGCCACCGCCATCAGCGTCAACCGATTGCGTCGCCCCTCTCGAAGCCGCGGCCCTCGCCGCGCAACTGGGCGACGCGCTGCTCCGCCTCGACGCCGTCGGCGCGACCCCCGTCGCCATGTACGGGGGCGGGCCGGAGGCGCTCGCCGCGATGGAAGCGCTGGGCGCGCGGGCGAGGGGCGTGGAACTGTTCATTCGTGACGATGGCGCTTCTGGCGGAAGGGCCCTCGGCCGACCCATCGTCACGCCCGAAGAAGCCGTCGCGCGTGGAATCCGCGGCGTGGTGATCTGTGCGCCTCCCGGCGCCCTTGAAGAAGCCCTGCGCATGTGGTCCCGCCGCCGCGTGTTCCGCAAAGCGGGCATCGACATCCGCGCCGTCCCGCCCATCCTCGAATCCAAGCACTGGGACGAATCCCTCATCGCCCACGAGGATCTCCGTCGCGCCCGCCTCCGGGGGCGCGACATCCCCTACGACTTCGCCTGGCCCCGCGCCGACCACACCACGTGGAGCGCCCTGCTCGATCCGCTTCTCGAGCGCGCCCCGGGCGCCGGCGCCGACATGCTCGAAATCGGCCCCGGCTCCGGCACGTACTCCGAGCATCTTCTTCCGCGCGCCCGCGCATTCACCGCCGTCGATTTCAGCCGCCGATTGCTGGAGGAAGTCTTCGAGCGCCGCTTCGCGCACCGGCTCGACGACCTCCGCCTCGTCCACGATGAATCCGCGCTGCTTCCGGGGGTCGCGGATGAATCCATCGACTTCGCCTTCAGCGTCGATTGCTTCGTGCACGTCAAGATCGACGTCGCGCACCGCTGGCTCCTCTCCCTCGCGCGAGTCCTTCGCCCCGGCGGCGCCGCCATGATCCATTTCAAGGACTGGACGCAGGACGAAATCGCCCGGTGGGAGCGCACGGACCGCGCCGCGGCTGTCTACCGCACCACGCACTTCACGCACCCGGACATGCTCCGGCGCAGCGCCGAGCGCGCAGGCCTCGCCTTCGAGCCCGGCCCGCGCGCGCTCTCCAGTTTCTACGCCGTGTTCACGAAGCCGCCGCGCTGAGCGACCCCCGCCGCCGCCTCACCGGCGCCGGCGCCGCAGCGCGATCAAGCCCATCCCCGCCGCGGCCAGCCCCGCGCCCGAAGGCAGCGGCACAACCATGCCGTTGTTCACGAACGATTCGCTCCCCGCCGTCGGCCCGATCGAGATCACGTGCAGGCCGATGCGCAGGTCGCCCTCGTTCAGCATGTCGAGCACGTCCATGAACATGAACCCCGTCTCGAGCGAGAAGATGATCGCGACCTCTTCGCCCGGCCCCACGCCGTTCGTCGGCGCCGGGTTGTCGGCGCGAACGCGATGATCGGCGCTGAACGAGACGTTCGTCCCCTCCGGCAGGTCCGGCGGCGCGCCGTTCACGTCGAACCCCACGCCCATCCCGCCGTCGTCGATCGAATCGATCGCAAGCAGCGCATTCCCGTCGTCATCCCAGTACGCGTTCGCAATCACCGAGGGATCCGGCCCCGTGTTCCGGAACAGGAACGAGACGAGTTTCGCGCCGCCCATGTTCGTGCCCGCGTCCGTCACGTCCACGAACAACTGCGCCTCGCCGATCGCCGTGTTCACCGCGTTGTTGTCCGAAATCGCCGTGAACGAATATGTCGCGGCTGACGCGGCGCCGCAGCAGAGGCCGAGGCCTGCAACCGCGGCAAACAGGCGGACATTGTGGGCGCTGGTGGTCGTCATCTCTGGCTCCTCTCCGTGCTGAGCGAAAGGCCGTCCGCGCCGCGTTGGCGCATCCGGACTCCGCTTCTCCTTCATGCCGCGCCCCCCGGGAAATGCAAATGCTTCCGCGAGCCGCCGGCCCCACCGAAGGTTATGCGACCCGCGCAACCCCACCAAGCGCGACGGCCCGGAAACCGAGGCGCCCCTCGCCCTCGCCCGCGCAACCGCCTCAGGCGGGGCGTTCAACCCCCGTTCGGCGCGACCTGGCGTTCCTCGAGCCCTCCTCCGCGCCTACCCGTCCACAAACTCCGCCGCCGCCTGCCGCCGACGGTCCACGATCAGCCGCAGCGCATCCGGCCGCCCGTAGTGCCCCGAGGGATCGAAGTTCTGCCGCTCCCGCCGCACCCACGCGTGATCGAGATCCGCGATCAGCAGGGCCTCCTTCCCCACCACCGGCTCGATCACCCACGATCCATCCGGCGCCGCAATGCACGAGCCGCCGTCATAGAGCACCTCTCCCGCCCGCGCGATCTTCTCCCGCTCCGGCAGATCCCGCGGCAAATCCGCCTCGCGCACCACGTTGCTCACCGAAACCACGAACGATCGCCCCTCCAACGCGAAGAACCGCGTGCTGTCCCGCGTCAGCCGCGCCGCGCCGGGCCACAGGCAGATGTGCAGATCCTCCCCCTGCGCATGCAGCGCCGCCCGCGCCAGCGGAATCCAGTTCTCCCAGCAGTTGAGCGCCCCGACCGTGAACTCATCCACGCGGTGCGTCACCAGCCCCGCGCCGTCGCCGATTCCCCACGCGAGCCGCTCCTCGTACGTCGGCATGAGTTTCCGATGCGCCGAGGCCACTTCGCCGCGCTCATCGATGAACACGCGCGTGCAGTAGATCGTGTGCCCGCCGCGGTTCCGGGGCCGCTCCGCCACCCCCACCACCACGTTGATCCTCCGCGCCCGCGCCGCCTCGTGCACCGCGTCCAGATGCCCATCCTCGAGGCACACCGCCTGCTCCAGGTACCGCGCGTGATACTCCTTCTGCAGCGCCGATTCGAACTTCGCCCCGTCCGTCCGATCCAGCCACAGGGGATACGCCGGAACCAGCGTCTCCCCGAAGCACACCACCCGCGCCCCGCCCCCCGCCGCCTCCTCCACCCGCTCCACCACCTTCCGAATGGTCGCCTCGCGGTCGAGGAACACGGGGGCGATCTGGGCAATGGCGAGGCGCATGGCGAACGGGCTCTCCGTGAGTGCGCTTGGCGCGCGGCCGATTGTCCGGGCCCGAAGGGGCGCCCGCCGATGGATAGGGCGATCTCAGCGTAGCCGATGGAGGCCCGATCATGCTCCGAATCCCGCCCTGCGCGATCTGCGCACCCTTCGCAATTGCATTGTTCTCGACCATGAGCGCCCTGCCCCACGCCGCGGCAAGCAGCATGGGCGTGGCGCGACTCAGGCCGGCGCAGTACGAATCTGGCCAGCAGACCTTCGGCGACGACATCGCCGCGCATGGCGACCTCTGCGCGATCGGCAACGCCGCTGCCGAGAATGGCGCAGTTCATCTCTTTCGTCGCGCAGGCGACGGCGCCTGGCGCGAGGAGGCCGTGCTGTCGGGACCGAAGGGATCAACGTGGTTCGGCGCCGGCCTCGACGCGCACAGCGATCGAGTCGTCGTCACGGCGCTGACTGCGCCCGAAAGAGGCCCGGCAGAACCCATCAGAGTGCTGTGCGTCTTCGAGCAGGCCGAAGATGGAGAATGGCGCCAGGTCGCGCTGCTCACAGGGTCGACGTCCCATCCGGGCGATGACTTCGGCCACGCGCTCGCCATGAACGACAACCTGATCGTGGCGTCCGCCCCGGGGAACAATCACGCAGGCGAGGAGTCAGGCGTCGTGTTCGTGTTTCGGAGGTCGCCCGAAGGCGAATGGGGCGAAGAGGCCCGACTCGCGCCCTCGGATGCCGAAGCGGAGATCTACTTCGGAAGCGGTCTCGACCTCAGCGAAGGCCGAATCGCCGTGGCGGCGCCGCTGGCCGATGGCGCAGGACCCCGCCTCGGCGCACTGTATATCTTCGAGCGGCAGCCCCGCGGCGTCGGCAAGTGGGCCCAGACCGCACGGCTCCATGCCGCCGGGGTCACCCAGATTGAGGCATTCGGCGAGGATGTCGCCATATCCGGCGACATGATCGTCGCCGGGGCGTTCCTTGCCGGCGCTCCGCTTGAGAGCGCCGGCGCCGCATACGTGTTCGAGCGCCAATCGAACGGCCAGTGGACGGAACTGCCGCCGCTCGTCGCCTCCGACCGGCAAGCCCATTCATGGTTTGGCAGGCCCTTCGCAATTGACGGCGACGCCCTGCTCATCGGCGCTTCCAGAGGCGCGGGCGTCGCGCATGATCGCTTCGGCGCCACATACCTCTTCCGCAGAGTGGGCAGCGCATGGGTCGAAAGCGCCAAGTTTTGCGACCCCGGCGCCGACAAGGCGGTTCACTTCGGCACGGGAATCGCGATCCAGGGCCGCACCGTCTTCGTGAGCCGCAACGGTCGCGATGCGTTCAACGGAGAAGTGGTGGTGATCGATCTCCTCGAACCCCTTGGCTTCGCCGGCGACTGCAATAACAACGGCGCAAGCGATCTCGTCGACCTCTTCCTCCACCACACCAGCGCCGACTGCAACGACAACGGAATCCCCGATGAGTGCGATATCGCCTCCGGCCTCTGCGCCGACGTCGACATGAACGGCGTCCCCGACGAATGCGAAGCCGCCTCCGCCTGCTCCGGCGATCTCAACGGCGACGGCCAGACCAACGCCTCCGACCTCGGCGAACTCCTTGGCCGCTGGGGCCCCTGCCCGTAGCCCCGCCGCTGCCGAAACCGCCACGGCCCCAATCCCAACAACCCTCCACCGGCCCCCAGTCGCCAGGGCTCCCCCTGCGCGCACGATCCAGAGATACCCTTCCATCACCACGCGAAGGAGAACACCCATGGCCAGCAAATGTGGAACCTGCGGAGTCGTCCCCGCCCTCTTCGCCGCGGCCGCCGCGATCGGTGTCGCCATCTTCACCACGCAGGTCTGGGGACAGCAGAAATCCACCCCCGCCGACAAGTCCGCTCCCACCAGCGCTCAGTCCGGGGGCGATGGCGCCGCCGGCGCTCAGCAGCAGCAGAACGGCGGCGGCTTCCCCGACCTCCTCGCCGGACTCACCTCCACGCCCGGCTGCCTCGGCGTCGAAACCGCGCGCACCGCCTCCGGCAAGGATGTCATCTTCGCCTGGTTCAAGGACAAGAGAGCCTGCGAAGCCTGGTACTACAGCGAGATGCACGTCGGCGCCATGAAGGCCTTCTTCCCCGGCGCCGAGCACGGCAAGCCCCTCGACGGCCTGCCCGACAACGTCCCCATCCTCACCATTGCCTCCATCACCTTCACCGACAAATCCCACTTCCAGAGCACGACCGATCTGCCCATCTCCCAGATCTCCATCGAGCTCTACACGCCCCTCAAAGGCGGCGTCTTCCTCGGATCCACCTTCGCGCCCGAAGGACTCGAAGTCCCCAACATGAAGGACATCACGCCGGATCGCTGATCCGCGCTCCGGTCTCTCAAACTGAAGTGGGGTCATTCGCTGCCGGAGCGCACGCTGATGCGGCCTGCGCCGCACCTCTGTTCCGCGCTCGTTTCGCGCCGTCAAAGGAGCCCAATGCCGCTCTCACACGCCATCGCCGCCGCCGTCGTGTCCGCACACTTCGCCGCGCAGCCGATTCCGCTCCCCGCCCCTACCGGCCCCAGCGCCGTCGGACTCATCTCCCTCTCGTGGACCGACCCCGCCCGCCCCGACCTCTTCTCCGATGATCCCGATGACCTCCGCCCCATGGCCGTCGAGGTCTTCCACCCCGCAGAGGCCGCCCCCTCCGGCGCTCCCGCGGCTTACGCCGACGACCTCATCACCGCCATCGAACAGGCCGGCGAGCAGACCGATCCCCGCCGCGCACAGATCGCCCAATCCATCCTCCGCCAGCGCGACGTCGCCATGAGCGCCCATCGCGATGCGCCCGCCGCCGACGGCCCGCACCCCCTCGCCCTCATCTCCCCCGGCGGCAACGTCTCCCGCCACTGGCACACCGCCCTCGCGCAGGATCTCGCCAGCCACGGCTGGATCGTCGCCGTCATGGGCCATTTCGAGAGCACGCTCGATTTCTTCCCCGGCGCAGGCCTCAGAGACTCCAACTCCCGCTGGCGCGACCTCCCCGAAGACGTTGACAACGAACTCAGCGATATGCTCGCCGCCGACGCCCGCGCCACGCTCGATCGCCTGCTCCGAATGAGCGGCGCCGCCGAAGGCCCCCTCGCCGGCCGCATCGACCCCGCGCGCATCGCCATCATCGGTCACTCCCGAGGCGGCAAGACCGTCGCCCGCGCCTGCTCCACCGATCAACGCTTCCGCGCCGCCATCGTCATGGACAACTTCGCCCCGCCGCGCGAACGCGAAACAGGGCTCGCCGTCCCCCAACTCACCATGCGCACCGATGAACCGCGCCGCTGGAGCGCCGAGGCCGTCTCCGAACTCGATCGCTACCTCGCCGCCAACACCTCCGCGGCTTACTCCGTCGTCATCAACGGCGCCGGCCACATGTCCTTCACCGATATCGCCATCATCGAACCCGAACGCGCCGCCGCGACCGTCGATGGCCCCGCAGCCCACGCCGCCATCTGCGCCCTCTCCCGCGCCTTCCTCGACGAGTTCCTCCTCCAGAAAGACGCCGGCGCCTTCGAAGCCGCCGCGGCAAAGATCGAAGCCGTTCAATCGCAGCGCGTGAGCAAGTAGCCGCAGCCCCGATCAGCCGCGGCGAAGAACACGCTCTCAAAACCCGCTCCGCTCTCCCTTTTGGGGCGCCCGGGCTACACTTTCCTCCCCATGCCCGGCCGCAGTGTCTATCTCGAGACCTTCGGCTGCCAGATGAACGAACTGGACTCCGAACTGGTCCGGGGCTCGCTCCTGGCGATCGGCTATCGCTTCGTCTCCAACCCCGACGCCGCCGACGTCGTCCTCTACAACACCTGCTCCGTCCGCGACCAGGCCGAGCAGAAAGTCCGCTCCCGCCTCGGCGAAATGGCCGTCCGCCGCCGCGGCAACCCCGGCCGGTCACTCGTCGTCGGCGTCCTCGGCTGCATGGCCGAGCGCGATGGCGAAGACCTCATCCGCCGCATGCCCGTCGTGGACATCCTCTGCGGCCCCGGCGAACTCGACAAACTCCCCGCCCTCCTCGATAACGCCGTCCGCACGCGCGAATCGCTCCTGTCCAGCGAATCCGGCGCTTCCGCCGCGCCTCGAGGCGCGAGCGGCGCCCCGCGCTTCGTCGCCCTCCAGGGCAACACCTCCCGCCGATCCTCCACGCTCGCCGCCGCCGGAGACAACCTCGAACTCCTCGATCTCTCCCGCGCCGTCAGCCCCACCGATCACAACGGCTCCGCATACGTCCGCATCACCCGCGGCTGCAACAAGTTCTGCACCTATTGCGTCGTCCCCTTCACCCGCGGCGCCGAGATGCACCGCCCGCCCGATCACATCGTCGATGAGTGCCGCCGCCTCGCCGATTCCGGCGTGCTCGAAATCACGCTTCTCGGTCAGACCGTCAACCACTACCGCTTCGAGCACGGCGCGGCCGTCACGCTGAACGGTGTCACTCAGCCCCAGAAGGGCCGCTCCTACCAGGGTGGACACCGCCGCGATCCCTATTCCGGCGAGCGCGTCACCACGTTCGCCGATCTGCTGAAGCGCATCCACGACGAAGTCCCCGCCATCCGCCGCCTGCGCTTCGTCACCAGTTACCCGCGAGATTTCGGCGACGATGCGCTCGAAGTCATGCGCGATTCACCCCGCATCTGCCGCTATCTGCATGTTCCCGCGCAGTCGGGCGCCAACACGGTCCTCGCCCGCATGAACCGCGGCTACACCGTTGAGCAGTACCTCGATTTCATCGACCGCGCCCGCGCCATCCTCCACCAGCCCGAAATCAACCGCCCCCTCACCATCGCCGGCGACATGATCGTCGGCTTCTGCGGCGAAACGGAAGACGATTTCCGCGCCTCCTGCGACCTCCTCCGCCGCGTGCGCTACAAGAACTGCTTCATCTTCAAGTACTCCCCCCGCCCCGGCACCACCGCGTACGACCGCCTGCCCGACGATGTGCCCGAAGACGTCAAGCGCCGCCGCAACAACGAACTCCTCGCCGTCCAGCACGAGATCAGCGACGACATCAGCCGCGCCCAGATCGGCGCCGTGCTCGATGTCTTCGTCGAAGGCGTCAGCGCCCGCGAGCGCAAGAAACAGGCCCGCCGCGCCGCCGCGTCAAACGGCCCCGCCGCGCCCCACGCCCACAACGCCGCCGCCGGCGTCGCACTCACCATCGCCGGCAGGTCGGTGAACGGCGCCATCGAGCAGGATGAAATCGCCGCCCCGCCCGCCGCCGAACCCGACCCCATCCAACTCACCGGCCGCACCGAAGGCGACCTCATCGTCCACTTCGATGCGCCGCCGAACCGCGCGCCGGACGATCTCGTCGGCCGAATCCTCCCCATCCGCATCGAGAGCGCCAACGTCCTCGCCCTCTACGGCGCGCTGCAGTCCTGAGCCCCGGTTCTCTGAGGGCGCCGGTGCCGAACCGCGGCCGATGCCCGGTCATCCTGCCTCTCCGCTCGGCCATTGCCCACTCCCCATTGCCCTCTCCCCCACATGCACATCCGTCCCGTACTTCAGCGTCACCATCCCCTCCCCATCCCTGTATTTCTCAAACAGCTCGTTCAGCAGCCGCACCACCGTCTCGCCCCCCTCGCCCGCCTTCGGCGTGTACGAGGCGCTCATCGCGCGCCCGATCAGCCCCTCGCGATCCAGCCGCTGCTCGTTCGGAAACGTCTTCGTCTTCACCTCACTGAACAGCCCGCTCGCCGGCACGACCTTCGGATCAAACCGCATCATCTCCGCCGGATGCTCGCCATGCACCGATCGAATGGCCTCGATGTACCCGCGCGTGAACGAATCGCCGTCATCGCGCCTGTTCCACACCAGCGCCAGCCGCCCGCCCGGCCGCAGCACGCGCGCAAACTCCCGCAGCGCCTTCGGCGCATCGAACCAATGAAACGCCTGCGCGCACAGCAATAGATCCAGCGATTCATCTTCCAGCCCCGTGCGCTCCGCCGTCCCGTCCCGCCACTCGATGTCCGGATGCGCCCCCGCCGCGGCCCGCATCTCCGCATTCGGCTCGATCGCGATCACCCGCACGCCGCGCTCTGCCACCAGCCGCGCCGAGATCCCCGTCCCCGCGCCAACGTCCGCCGCGCGAGTGCGCTCCGCCGGCCCCAGCCCCTCAACCACAGCGTCAATCGCCGCGGCGGGGTACGAAGGTCGAAACCGCTTGTAGTCCGATGCCCGGTCGGAGAACCGCCCCCGCGGATTCATCTCGTGCAGCGCTTCACTCATTCCAGATGCACCCGCACCGGCGCCGGCGCCGCCCGCACTCACGCCTGCGCGCCGGCGTCCTCAAGCGCCTCGACGTGGCTGTACTGATCCAGATTGCACACCACGATCTCCCCGTCGTCCTTCCGCAGCGTCAGCCGGTCCAGCCACAGACGGTCGTCCTTCGAGTGCGCAAACCACGATCCCGTCTTGCTCTGCTCATACCCCACGATCACGCCCTCCACCGTGCTCGTCCACGGCGAACGCGTCCTCGCGATCTGCTGCACCACGCGCACACGCGTTCCGGGCCGATAATGACCAACAGGGGCCGACATGGGCGAAAAGTCTAGTGCCGCGCGCCAAAAACCGCTCGTGCGCAGCGCCTCCTCAACAAAATGCGCGCCGCGCGCTCATTCAGGCGCGAAAAAACCGCCGGACGAAGGCTCCGATCTCCGTCCGGCGGCGTGCTACGGCATGCGCCGCAGTGGATTGAACTTGTCCGTGTTCCGGCGCGCCCAAGACGCGCCCCGCGGGATGGATCATCGTCCATCCGCGGTACGCTAGCGTAGCCGTCTCGAACAGCCGGTCAACGATTCCCGCGCTTATCTTTGCTGTTTTCATAACACCTTGCTACACATACATTTACGATGAGCAGCCCCCGCCCCGAGACAGGTCGGACCCCCGTCCTCGTCGGCCTCGGAATCGTCGTCGCCGAACCCCAGATGTTAGGGTATAATCCGGGTGTCGGAAACCGCGTCCTGATGACCCGCCGCCGCGGCGAATCGGTCTACGGCGGGTGGTGGGAGTTCCCCGGCGGCAAGGTCGAACCCGGCGAATCCGTGGACGCCTGCGTCGCCCGCGAACTGGAGGAGGAAATCGGCGTCCGGGTCGAGGTCCTGGGGCCCCTTCCGGGCTTCGGGCGGGTGGTTCACGAGTACGAGCACGCCTTGGTGCACCTGGAGCCGCGGGTGTGCCGGCTGCTCCCGGATTCGCCGCGGCCGGCAGACCTGCTGGTCGCGGAGCATAAGTGGTGCTCGGCGGAGGACTTGGGCGCCCTGCACATTCTGCCGGCCAACGGGGGCATCGTCCTCGCCGTCGCGGCGATGCTCGCTAACTCGTTGTCTCAGTAGAACTTGCTGGCGATTTCGTCGTCCAGCCGCTTCTCGAGCCGCGCCAGGTCCGCCTCCAGCGTTTCCGGCCATGCTCCCCGCGGGGCCGCGTCCCGGATGGCCTTCAGCCGCCGGATCGCCAGTTCCAGCCGGTCCCGGCCGCCGGTGTTCGCGAGGCCCATGGCCGAGGCGTGCTCATCCGCCCAACGGGCCTTTTCGTCCGCGGAAGCCGCGGCGGCGGGTTCCGCGGGCCCCGGCGGCGCGGGGTCGGAAACCGCGGCGGCGCCCGATGCGGCGCCGGCGGGGGACGCGGGCGTCGCCGTGGCGGGGTCCTGCGGCGCGCGGCGCGCCGCGCGCATCGCGATGGCGATGATCACGATCAAAAACAGCGCGCAGAGCGTCGAAATCGCGAACGCCAGAAGGCGCATGTTCGCGGCGCGCTGGCGGGCGCGGCGGCTCGCGGCCAGGGATGAGGCGCTGGGGCGCGCGGGCGGAGCCGCGGCGGGCGCGGCGGGAACGCTGCCGTTTCCGGCCGGATGCGCCGCGGAAACGCCTCGGGGCGCTGCGACCGGCTGCGTCGCCGACGGCGGCAGGGCCGTGAATCGCGTGGAAGCGATGGTCGGACGGGTCATGAATGAATCCGCAACGACGTCCGGCGCGGCGTCGCCGGGGAGCAGGCGCACGGGCGCGAGGCCGAGGCCCTGGCGATCCGTCGGCGCGACGAACACGGCGCCGCATGCGCGGCACATGTATTCATCCGGCTCGGCTGGTCCGTGGCAGTTGTGGCATTCGCCGAGCAGATTCGCGACGCCGGGCGTATCGCGCGCGAAGGACCAGAACTGGCGCGTGGTGGGCCCGCGAATGATCGAATCGGCGCGGATTTTTCCGCGCGCGGCGAGTTTTTTGAGCGTTGAGTACGAGCATCCGGGGCGGAAGGGCTGCTCCTCCTCGCGGATGAACCACGCGCCCATGGCGTTCTGCGTGGCCTGGCGCGAAAGGGGCTCGAAAAGGCCGCCGCAGGACTCGCACCCCTCCCCGCCGCGCTGGGCGTGGCCGCAGTAGGGGCAGACGATGGCCGGCCCCGCGGCGACGGCGGGCTGGGACGGCCCGTTGCCCTGGTTCGGCTGCTCATTCATGGCTGCGGTCGGCGAGAGAGGATACGTTGAGGCGAGGGGGGCTGTTCCGCGGAGGATCGCATCAGGGGCTGGGAAAGAGTCGGCGCGTGCGGGGCGCGAGTTCAGGAGCGTTTTGAGCGTGTTCGGCGCTGGAATTTCACTTTTTTCGCGTCGCGGCATGGTTTCGCTGCTGCTGGCCACTTTGCCCATGTTCGCAGGGTGCTCGAGCGGGGCGCCGGGGCGAACCGCGGCGCCCGCGCCGGGCGGCCCGGCGGCGACACCGGGGGAGGTTGTTCGGCCCGCGGCGCTGATCGAGGGGCGGCGGCTGACGTGGGAGGATCTGCGTCCGGCGCTGTCGAAGATCGGGGGCGGGCAGGCGCTGGAGGAGGCGGTGCTGGATTCGCTGCTCGCCGTGGAGGCGGAACGGCGCGGAATTGTGATCGGCGAGGCGGAAATTGCGTCGGAACGCGTGATTCTGATCGAAGCGATGGCGGTATCGGCTGGAGCGGCGGGGGATGAGGACGCCGGGGAGCGGGCGCTGGCGGAGGTGCGGCGGTCGCGGGGGCTGGGGCAGGCGAGGTTTGGCGCGCTTTTGCGCCGAACGGCGCTGTTGCGCACGCTTTCGCGCGCGGATGTGGAGGTTTCGGAGCGCGACGTGCGCGAGGCGTATGAACTGGAGCACGGGGCGCGTTTCCGGGCGCGGATTCTGACGGCGGACACGGCGGACGGAGCGGCGGAGGCGCGGCGGCGGATTGCGGAGGGGGAGTTGTTCGGCGTGGTGGCGGCGGAAATGAGCACGGATTCGAGCGCTGCGCGCGGGGGGATCATTGAACCGATCAACGCGGCGGATTCGTCGTACCCGGCGGCGATCAGGGCGGCGCTCTCGCGGCTTTCGCCGGGAGAACTGAGCCCGCCGGTGGCGATCGACGCGGGGTATGCGGTTTTGCTGCTGGAAGCGGTGATTCCGGGGACTGGGAGGACGTTCGAGGAGGCGCGGGCGGAGGCGGAGGCGCGGGCGCGGGCGCGTGCGGAGCGGATTGCGATGGAAGCACTGGCGCAGCGGCTGCTGGGCGGGGCGAGCGTGACGGTGTTTGACGCGGCGCTGGGGCAATCGTGGCGGTGGCGGCAGGGAGGGGAGTGAGGCAGGCACCAGGCACCGGGCACCAGGCACCGGGCACCAGGCATCAGGGAAGGCAGGAACGCAGAGGAGCGCGGAGGGGAAGAAGAAGAGACAGGGGAATGAACCCGGAGGGAGATGGAGGGAGACGGAGGAGGAGGGGGAATGCGGAATACGGAATACGGAATACGGGAAGGAGGGGGAGGAGGAGACAAAGGGCCAGGAGCCAAGGGGCCGGATGGTCGAATCGGACTGGGTGGGGGAGCGGGGGGGATGAGGTAGTGCGCATGGGGAAATCGGGCCTCCGCAATTGGGGCGGGAGGGCGGTGTTGTGCGCGCACAACGTGTCACTGCGCGCGCGGGACATGCGCAAGTGGTTGTGGGAGAGGGAGAAGAAAATTGTGGGTTTTTGGATTTTTGGGAGGCGGCGCGCAGGGGGGGGGTGGGAGGCATGGTGGCAGATGGCATGCTCGTCAGGACGCAATGGGGGAGTTGTTGAGGGGTTGCTGAGAGTGCGACGCTCCTGGCGGGAGCAGTTCCGTCGCCCCCTCCGGGGGCGATGATGGAATTGGGGGGACGGATTCCACGGGTTGCGCTTTGTCCGCCTTCGGCGGACTGCGCTCCACCCGTGGCTATATCCTGTCGCCCCTCCGGGGCTTTCGGAACTGGCGCGATGCGTTGAAGGCAAGTTGCCGAGCATCGCCTGCATCCTTTTGGCGCTTCCGGCTGCTCGGCGCCGGCGCCGATGCGGCTCCAGTGGCGCCCCTCATTGCAATGGGCGCCCGTTGAGCAGGCGATGAGCAATGAGAAGAAGGATCAGGACGCACCGCGGTCGATGATGGTCCAGTCGACGTTGGTGTGGTTGAGTCGGGGGAGGTCGGTGCGCATGGCTTCGGTGTATTTCTGCATGGCGCCGGTGTTGAAGAGGACGACCGTTTCGTCGGGGTTGACGAGGTTGGCTTTGACGGCGTGGTTGAGGGCGTCGAGGCAGGCGGCGGATTCGGGGCAGAGGGAGACGCCTTCGAGTGAGGCGCAGAGGCGCATCCAGTCGAGGATGCGGGCTTCGTCGGCGGCGAGCGCGCAGCCGCGGGATTCGCGGATGGCGTCGAGAATCATGAAATCGCCGAGGGCCTTGGGGACGCGGATGCCGCTGGCGATGGTGTGGGGGTTTGCGGGCGGCTCGGCGAAGCGTTCGCCTTTGTCGAAGGCGTGCACAATGGGTGCGCAGCCGGAGGACTGGCAGGCGAACATGCGGGGCTTGGACGCGGCGGAGTCTTCGAGCCAGCCGAGGGCTTCGAGTTCGGCGAAGGCCTTCCACATGCCGATGAGGCCGGTGCCGCCGCCGGTGGGGTAGAAGATCGCGCCGGGAAGGCGCCAGCCCAGTTGCTCCGCGAGTTCGAGGCCCATGGTCTTCTTGCCTTCGATGCGGTAGGGCTCCTTGAGGGTTGAGCACTCGAGCCAGTTCATGCGCGCGGCGCCTTCTTTGACGATCTTCCCGCAATCGGTGATGAGTCCGTTGACGAGGAAGGCGCGGGCGCCGAAAGCCGCGGCTTCGTAGCGGTTCACCTCGGGCGTGTCCTCGGGCATGAAGACGAAGCACTCGATGCCGGCGCGGGCGGCGTATGCGGCGAGCGCGCCGCCGGCGTTGCCGGCGGTGGGGATGGCGACGCGCTTCACGCCGAACTGCTTCGCCATGGAGACGGCCATGGCGAGGCCACGGGCCTTGAAGGAGCCGGTGGGGAGGCGGGATTCATCCTTGATGAGGAGTGTGCGCAGGCCGAGGCTCTGCGCGAGGCGCGGCGCGGGGACGAGGGGCGTGACGGTTTCGTTCAGGGAGACGATGCGGGCATCGTCATCGACGGGGAGGAGTTCGCGGTAACGCCACATGGTGAATGGGCGCTGGGCGAGTTGATCGCGCGTGACGCTGCGGCGGACGGCGTCGAGGTCGTAGCGGACCCAGAGGGGGCGATCGCGATGGGTGGTCTGGAGGGTGCGCGCGGGGAAGCGCGTGGAATCGAGGGCTGATTCGAGGTAGGCGACGGGCATGAGTCGGAGAAGAGAAGAGTTGAACACAGAGGACACAGAGGGACACAGAGGGGCACAGAGGAAGGCAGAAGAGGGTGGGTAAGACATAGAAGAGGAAGGAGAAAGGAGAAGGAATAGAGGGGAAGAGGAAGAGGATGAGGAGGAAAGAGGAGAGAAGAAGAGATGAGGAGAAAGAGAAGAGGAGAAGAAGGAAGAAGAGATGAGGATGGGTTCTATTGGAGGGAGGATTCGAGGGCGCGGGCGTCGCGTTCGAGGCGGGTGAGGATGTCGGTGTAGACGATTTTGGCGCGTTCGATGCGGTTGGGGTCGCGGTTCTCGACGGTCCAGCGGAGGAGGGGGAGCATCCAGGGGGCGTAGCCGGCGGTTTCGTCGGGGGCGGCGAAGAGGTTGCGGAACCAGGGGCGGCCGGGGAGGCCGGGCTCGCTGTACCAGAGGCGATCGAGGGCCATGAGCGCGGTGGTTGCGCGCGCGAGGCGTGCGTCGCCGGGCGCTGAAGTGGATTCGATGGCGGCGCTGAGGGCGATTATGGCGGCGCGGGCGGCTTCTTCGGCGCGCTCGGAGGCGGCAATGAGGTCTGTGAAATCGACCTTGACTTCAAGCGTTTCGGCGCGGGCGGAGATGCGGCCGATGTGCTCGCGGAAGTCGATGCAGGTCTGGGCGGGGTCGAGGGGGAGGGCATCGGCGGAGGCGAGGCGCGCGAGCATGAGGCAGGCGGCGCGCGTGAGGTGCTTCGCGGGCTCGTAGTCATCGCCGACGGTCTGGCGGTACCAGTGAAGGTTGTCGTAGATGGAGTGATAGGCGTTGCCGCGGGCGCCGGTGGCGGAGAGGCCGGCGGCGGGGACGCCGGCGTGGCAGAGGAAGCCGACGTGATCGGAGCCGCCGCCGAGATCGCCGAAGCGGGGGCGGGCGAGAAGGCGCGTGAAGCCGCGGCCCCCGGAAGCGGGTGAATCGGCGCCGGGCTGGTTGTCGGGGTTAGCAAGGTCGGGCTCATCGGGGGGCGCTGAGTAGACCTGGGAAGCGGCGGCGGCGATGAGGGATTTCAGGGAGGGCGAGGCGCTGGCGCGGAACTGCATGCCGAAGGTGGCGGCGTCGGCGTTGAAGTAGGCGACGGCGTTCTGCGTGAGGCTCCTGTGGTTGGCTTCGACCCATTCGGCGGAGCCGATGATGCCGAACTCCTCGGCGCCCCAGGTGGCGAAGAGGATGGTGCGATCGGGCTTGAAGCCTCGTTTGGCGGCCTCGGCGAAGAGCCGCGCGGCTTCGAGGACGAGGATCGTGCCGCAGGTGGGGTCCTGCGCGCCGTAGATCCAGGCATCGTGGTGGCAGCCGAAGATGACGGTCTGCTCGGGGAAGCGCTCGCCGCGGAGCGCGCCGAGGACATTGGCGGTGGGGACGAGGGAGCGCAGTTGCTGAACGGCGAGTCGCACGGTGACGGCGGGCTCGCCGAGATCGGTTTCGCCGGAGGTGAGGCGGTAGGTGAAGGGCAGTCCGCCCTGCCATGATTCGCGCGGAGTTTCCGCCGTGGGGACGGCGGGGCCCTTCATGCGCGAGAGGATTTCGTGCGCGGAGCGCCAGCCGATGGGCTGCACGGGGATGCGCGGGAGGGCGACTTCATCGGGGCGGAGGCGGTTCGCTTCGGGCGTAGCGGGGACGAAGGGGGTGAGGGGATCGCCGGTGTAGGGAAGCGTGGCGATGGAGCCGCGCTGGATGGTCGTATCGTTTGCGAAGCCGCCTTCGGGGTACATGAGGCCCTGGGTGAAACCGGAATCGACTGGATCGGTGAAGATGATGAGGCCCGCGGCGCCGGCGGCTTCGGCGAACTTCGCTTTGTAGCCGCGGTAGTTTCCGCCGTAGCGCGCGATGACGATCTTGCCCTTCACGTCGATGCCGAGTTCGGCGAGTTTTTCGAAGTCTTCCTTGCGGCCGTAGTTGGCGTAGACGAGGGGCGCGGTGACATCGCCGTTGCCGCTGTAGGCGTTGTAGCCCCAGTGGAGGCGCTCGCGCTGGGAGAAGGGGTCTTCCGGGAGGGGTTCCTCGATGATGGGGAGGGAGATGGGCTCGGGCGAAACGATGTCGAGCGAAGCGGAGAAGGGTTTGGCGAGGTAGACGAGGATCTCGTGCTTCTCGACATCGAGGCCGAGCGATGAGAAGTGATCGGCGATGAAGTTGATGACCTGCTGATCGCCGTCGGAGCCGGCGACGTGAGGCTCGGAGGCCAGCGCATCGTGGTAGGCGCGGAGCGTATCGGCGGAGACGGAATCGAGGAGGAACTGCTCGAAGGCGCGTTGGGCTTCGCGGCGGGCGGGAATGAAGGAGGAGGCGAGGGGATCGGCCGCGACGGTGGCGATCGGCGCGAGGAGCGCGAGCGCGGGAAGCAGAGCGAGGATGAGATTGCGGCGTGTGGTGAGGAGGCGCATCGTGGCTCCCGGGGTTGGTGGTTGACCTGGGCCCGACGCGGGGCGGGCCTGAGCGCGGGGCTCAGGCAAGCCTACCGGCGAGCGTTGCGCGCGGCGTCGGCAAATCGGCGGGCGCGGTCGGGATCGACCGGGTTCGACCAGACGCCATCGCGCTTGAGGGCGGAGCCGACGATGAGGGCATCGGCGTGGGCGAAGAGCGCGGGAATCTGATCGGCGGCAGCGCCGGAGCCGACGAGGATGGTGCCGTTCGGCAGCGCGGTGCGGACGGAGGCGAGGTCTTCGAGGCTGGTGGCGCGACCGGTGGCGGCGCCGGTGACGATGACGCCATCGGTGCCGAAGAAGAGGGCGGCTTCGGCGGTTTCGGCGAGGGAGACATCGGCAGTGATGGCGTGGCTGGAGTGCTTCTTCTTGATATCGGCGTAGATGGCGATGCGGGGATCGGGGCCTGCGCCATCGGCGCCGATGGACTTGCGGTGGCGGAGGAGGCGGGCGGCGTCGGCTTCGTCGAGGAGGCCTTCATCGGCGATTGATGCGAAGACGAAGCCTTCGGCGCGGATGAAGGATGCGCCGACGGCGTGCGCGACGGAGAGGGCTTCGACGTTCGCGCCGGCGAGGATCTGGACGCCGAGGGGGAGTTTCGGCGCAGCGGCGCGCACGGCGAGGCCGATGCGGGTCATGGCGGCGACGGTTTCGGGGCCGACGCGGCGCCGGAGGTAGGGGCGATCGTGCATGTTCTCGATGAGGAGGGCGTCGAAGCCTGCCTCGGCGAGGATGCGGGCTTCATCCGCGGCGGCGCGGGCGATGTCATCGAGCGGGAGGCTGTGGGCGGGCGCGCCGGGCAGGGCGGCGACGTGGACCATGCCGATGATGGCGCGCGGCGGGAGTGTTTGCGGTTTGCTCGGGGTCATCGCGTGCGATGAATGTACGCGATGGGGGGTGGGGGCGCTGGGATTGGCGCTGGGCGCGGGGCGCAGGGCGCTTTGCGCACTCGCGCGGCAAAAAAAGAACAGGCCGGTCCGTGGGAGTCGCCGGCGCCTCCTCCGAATGCCGGCAACCCGACCTGACGGATCGGCCTGCTACAAAGCGTGATGCATCAATGTCCTGGCAATCGTCGCTGTCCTGGCGATGCACACGACTGCTGCAACGGGGACAGACTACCAGCCGCGGTGCGCACGGTCACCGGGTTTTGGAGAGGACTTGGCAGAAAAAGTGTGAAGAGAAACCGGGCGATTGCCCCAGTTTTGGTAAGGGAGGCAATTGCCTGTCAAACTGGGCAAGATGGAAAAGCCGGGCGTGCGTCGCACTCAGGAATCGAGGGTGATGGCGTCGTCGATGACGGCCTGCGCGATTTCGGCGAGGGGCGCGCGGCGGTTGCGGGCGGTGGTCTGGAGGCGGCGGTGCGCCTCGGGCTCGGACATGCCGCCGGCTTCGACGAGTTTCCATTTGGCCTGTTCGACGACGCGGCGGTTGGCGAGGTTGCGCTCGAGTTGGATGACGCGCTCGCCGGAATCGCGAAGGCTCTGCGCGCGGGCCCACGCGACGGAGAGGGACACGCGCAACCCGTCCTGATCAATGGGCTTGAGGAGGTAGCCGAAGACGCCGAGGTCGTGGCAGCGCTCGACGGACTCGGGATCGCTGTAGGCGGAAATGATGACGACGGGGATTCCGAGCTCGTCCCAGATGGTCTTGGCGGCGGAGAGGCCGTCGAGTTGGGGCATTCGGATATCGAGGAGGGCCATATCCGGGAGTTCGCGGCGGGCCATCTCGATGGCGATCTGTCCGTTGGCGGCGGGGCCGACGACATCGCACCCCAGATCGACGAGGTGTGCGGCGAGCGAGGAGGCGATGAGGTGCTCATCGTCTGCGATGAGGACGCGCTTGGGCAGCATCTGCCGCGGAGTGCGGATCTGCGCAGCGGGCCGTGGCTTGGTGTCTGTCATGGGAGGCATGACCTGCGTTCGACCTCAGGGAAGAGAGACCGGAAGTGCGCTTGCTGCGCGACAAAACGGCGACGCTCTTTGAAAGAGCGGCGCTGGGCGGCTTCGACGGCGGCTTGGCCGGGGGAAGCGACTCCAGTGTCATCCTACCGGGGCCGCGTGCTATCCCGCAATTGGGGGGTTAAGGGGGGTGGACTCCCCTGTTTGGGGGCTTCCCTAGTCGAGGAAGCGGCCCTCCCGCAGTTTGTGGGGCAGGTAGGTCTCGGTGATGAAGGAGAAATCCTTGCTGGAGAGGGCTTCGAGTTCGAGTTTGACGCCCTTTTTGAGCATGTGCTCAATTTCGCGCTGCCAGGCTTTTTTCTTGGCGAACCAGGGGTAGTTGCGGATTTCCTTGGCGCGGCGGATGTCCTGGTCGGTGACGCGGATGGTGACTTCGGGGGGGAGGTTGAACTCCTCGGCGTCGAAACTGGACATGCCGACGAAGCGGGCGTCGGGGATGGCCATGCGCTGGCTCTCGAAGGCGAGGTTGATGGAGCCCTGCTTGATGACGGAGTAGATGTAATAGCCCCAGGGGTCGTTATCGACGAGGACGTAGACGGGGAGTTTGAGTTCGTTGTGGAGGCGCCAGAGGAGCCGGCGCACGCCGCGGGGCGGCTGGCCTCCGCCGTGGATGATGATGCAGCGGTGGGAGTCCCAGAAGCGGTCTTCATTGAAGCGGCGCCAGACGGCGCCTTTTTCGATGAGGAGGACGAACCTCGCATCGTGCTTGCGGAACTGGATGACATCGTCCTCGACGATGGAGGGGATGGCGTAGCCGCCGGAGCCCATGTGGGCGAGATCGATGGTGTCGCCCTTATCGACGATGGTCATGGGGCCGACCATGGCGCCCTTGGGCTCGGCGAAGAGGCCGAGTTCCTCGCGGAGCGAGGCGAGGGCGACTTCGAGATCCTCGATGATGACATCGGACTCGTCCTGCTCGTCGAAGGTGTTCTCCTTCGTGCCGGCGACGGTGTGCTTGCAGTGGTAGAAGAGATCGCGGATGGAGGTTGTCTTTTCCTGGCGGATGAGTTCGTTGCAGCCGGCGGCGACGAGGGTGGTCTGCATGAACTTCTTGGCCTGGCCGAGGTTGAAGAAGTTGCGGCGCTGCGCGCTTCCGCCCATTTCGATGATGCGTTTGCGCTCGTTGAAGGCGACGTTGGAGAGGGCGCGGATGGGGATATCGAGGAAGGGGTCTTCGCCCTTGGCGGCCTGTTTGGCGAGGTCGGTGGCGAGGTGGATGAGGCGCTCGGTGGTGTCGGCGCCGCCTGCGCCCCGGGAATTGCGGGCGCGGCGGCGGGGCTTCGGCGCGGATGTGGCCGGCGCGGCGGCGTCGGATGATGGTTGGGGCTTGCGGCGGACTTTTTTCTTCGCCATGGGGGTCTCTCTCGGCGGGCGGGCGCGGCGCGAGGGCGCGCGGGGGAGTGTGTTCTAGAAGAGGGAATCTTGGGCCTCGTCGCCGGCTTCGCCGGTGGGGGGCGCGAGGCGGCGCTTCTTCTTTTTCTTCTTCTTGCGGCGCGGGCGATCTGGGGAGTCGGCGGGGTCGGTGTCGGTGGGCGCAGAGGAGG
>CAZGVW010000100.1:0-14025 GCA_964529265.1 uncultured Phycisphaeraceae bacterium | reverse complement strand
CCAGAACGCGGTGGCCGAAGTGGATCTTTCGCGGGGCCCTGTCGTGCTTGAACTGCGGTATGGATCGGGTGATCTCACAGCCGCGCTGGCTGCGGAAGAGACCCGGCGCCACCAGACCGACCGGCTGTGGACGGACTGGGCCGCGCGGCTGACGATTCCGGAGGCGCCCGAACTGCGCCCTGACCTGATCGTCCGGAGCGCCCTCACGCTCCGGGCGCTCTGCTATGGGCCATCAGGGGCGATTGCCGCCGCGGCGACGACGAGCCTGCCCGAGCACATCGGTGGTGTGCGCAACTGGGACTACAGGTATTGCTGGCCGCGGGACGCGGCGATGGCCGCGGCGGCGCTGGTGCGGCTGGGCTCGCACAGCGAGGGGCTTCGGCTGCTCGACTGGCTGCTGGACGTGGTGGATCGATGCGAGGGTTCGGAGCGGCTGGCGCCTCTCTACACGGTCACCGGCGGGTCGCTGGGCGCCGAGGCGGAGATTGCGGAGTTGCCGGGCTACGCGGGGAGCCGGCCGGTGCGTATCGGGAATCTGGCGTCGCGCCAGGTGCAGCTGGATGTCTTTGCGCCGGTGATTCAGCTCGTCGCGGATCTCTATCGGAGCGGGGCGGCCCTGTCGTCGCAGCACTGGCGGCTGGTGGAGGCGATGGTGCTCGCGGTCGAGCGGCGATGGACTGAGCCGGACCACGGCATCTGGGAAATCCGATTGAGCCGCCGCCACCATGTGCATTCAAAGGTGATGTGCTGGCTCACGGCGGATCGAGGGGCCCGGCTCTCCGAGCAGATTCTGGGGCGGAAGCGGCCGGAGTGGATCGCTCTGCGCGACGAGATTGCGCGCGACGTGCTGGAGCGCGGGTTCAACCCGGCGGTGAATGCGTTCTGCGCCACGTATGAGGACGGGCAGGTTGATGCTTCGGCGCTGCTCACGGGACTTTCGGGGCTCGTGCGCCCCGACGATGCGCGATTCATCGGCACTGTGGACGCGGTGGAGAAGGCGCTGCGCGAGGGCGGGACGGTGTTCCGCTATCGGTACGATGATGGCCTGCCCGGATCGGAGGGAGGGTTCCACATCTGCGCGTTCTGGCTTGTCGAGGCGCTGGCGCTGATCGGGCGCCGCGAGGACGCGATGGCGCTGTTCAGAGACGTGACCTCCCTCGCGGGTCCGACGGGGCTGTTCTCTGAGCAGCACTGCCCCACGACGGGGCGCTCGCTCGGGAATCATCCGCAGGCGTATTCGCACCTGTCGCTCATTGACGCGGCGCTTCGGCTCGCGCGGGATTGAGTCACCAGACTCGGCGAGTCTTCTTTTCGGAGGATCATCATGGCGCCACCCAACTCAGGCCCCGCTCCGGCGGGGGACGCGGCTTCGAGCGGGAGCGCATCACTGCTGGGCGCGGAGTTCGCCGGAAACTCGGTCCGTGAGTGGGGGATCGCGCTGATCACCGCGATCGTCGTGTTCCTCGCGATCCACATCGGCCTGCGGATCGTCGCGTCGCGGGTCGCGCGGCTGGCGAAGCGGACCTCGACCGGCGTGGACGACCTGATCAGCGACATCGCTTCGAGCCTGAAAATCTTCTTCTCGCTGGCGGTCGCGCTGTACGTGGGCGCTCAGATGCTCGCGCTCTCCGCGGGCGCGAAGCGGGCGCTGCTCATCGTGCTCGTGGTCGCGGTCTCGGTTCAGGCGGCGATCCTGGGCGGAATCGCGCTCAAGTGGGGCATCGCGGCGTACGTGAAGCGGCGAACGGCGCGCGACGGGCGGGAGGACCCCGCCCTGATCACAACCATGGGCGCTGTCCGGCTGCTCGGGCTCATCGTGCTGTACTCGGCGATCCTGGTGATCGCGCTCGACAACCTGGGGGTGAACGTCACGGCGCTGATCACGACGCTCGGCGTCGGCGGCATCGCGGTGGCGCTGGCGGTTCAGAGCATTCTCGCGGACCTGTTTGCGTCGCTCTCCATTGTGCTCGACAAGCCCTTCGTGATCGGCGATTTCATCATTGTGGGCGACAGGATGGGCACGGTGGAGCGCATCGGCCTCAAGACGACGCGGGTGCGGGCACTCTCCGGCGAGCAGCTGGTGTTCTCCAACAGCGACCTGCTCTCATCGCGCCTCCAGAACTTCAAGCGCATGCAGGAGCGGCGGATCGCGTTCAGCGTGGGCGTGGAATACGGCACGCCGCTTGAAGCGGTGAAGGAGATTCCCGGGCTGCTTCGCGGGGCGGTCGAGGCGCAGAAAGACGTGCGCTTCGACCGGGCTCACTTCAAGTCGTTCGGCGCATCCTCGCTCGATTTCGAAGTGGTCTACTTCGTCCTGAGCCCGGAGTTCAACGTGTATATGGACAAGCAACAGGCGATCAACCTGCGCATCGCGGAGGAGTTTCAATCGCGCGAGATCGAGTTCGCCTTCCCGACGCGAACGGTGCACGTGCACATGGCGGGCGAGCAGGAGGAGGCGGCGGCGGCCGGGTCGGCGGAGCCTCGCCCGATTCCAAGCCGGCGCGAGTGAGCCGCCGTTCCAGGGGGCGATCAAGTGAGGGGCGGCAGGCTGTCCAGGAACGCCGCGAGGGTTCGCTGGAACGCGCCGGGCTGCTCCACGGGAGTCATGTGACCGGCGCCCGGCGTGATATCCAGCCGCGAGCCGGGGATGGCCGCGTGCATCTCCTGCGCGATGCCGACCGGCGTGATCTGGTCCTTCTCCCCCACGACGATGAGCGTCGGGACATCGATGGCGGGGAGTGTGGGGCGCGAATCCGCGCGTGTGGCCAGGGCTCTCGCGGTGGCCGCCACGCCGCGGGGAGGCGTTGTCTCGATGACGTTGCGCCAGCGGCTCTTGAGCGACGCGGGCGCATCGGGAGCGAACGCAAGATCGATCAGCGCATCCGCGGCTGCGCGCGAGCCGCGAGCGAGGGCGTCCTGCGCGAGTTGCTCGCGCGCGATTGCGCCCTCCGGCGTCTCGGGCGTGGGGCGCGTATCGACCAGGACGAGGGCCCGCAGGCGGCGCCTGTGCCTCCGAAAGAACTCAAAGGCGATGATTCCGCCCATGGAGAGGCCGACGAACACCACGGGGCGCCGTTCGCCCAGCGCATCGAGCAGCGCGGCGCAGTCATCGGCAAAATCGGCGATGGTCACCGAATCAGAGACGCTGCTTCGTCCGTGGCCGCGGAGGTCCGGCACGATCGAACGCCACGTTTCGCCGTCGAGCCCTTCCGCGGCTTCCTTCCACATTTCGCCGGAGACGTAGGAGCCGTGCGCATAGAGCACCGGCGCGGCTTCCGGTCGCCCGAAGACATCGCAGTGGAGCGAAACACCCTGTTCCAGATTGACGCGCACGACTGACGGTACACTGTCCTTGAAGCCTTGGCAGGGAGGCTCCCGAAGGGTGGGCTCTGGTGGGCAGAGCCTTCTCCCGGCCATTGATGTGGAGGACCTCTCAATGACTCGTCTTATCTCTGTGGTCGCGATGTGCGCCGTGGCCCTGGCGGCCGCGTCATGCGCAACGGGCGGCACGGCGCGCTCGCAGAAGGCCGTGTCGAGCATGAGCAGCATCGAGAATGAGTTCAGCACAGGCAAGGAGAAGATCGATGCGATGCTCAAGGCGCTCTCCGACATCCAGCAGACCGCGAGCAAGGATGCGCGGCCCGCGTTCAAGGCCTATACCAGCGCTGTCGATGCAATCGAGGCCCAGGCCAAGCGCGTGGACGAGGGTGTGGCGCGCCTTCGCGCCAACACGCAGGCCCACTACGACGCGTGGCAGAAGGAACTCGAGGACGTCTCGAACCCCGAGCTGAAGGCCCGCGCCGAGTCGCGGAGGCAGCAGGCCAACGAGGCATTCGACCGCATCAACAAGGCCATGAAGGACGCCGAGAACGCGTACGAGCCCTTCATCGCGGATGCGCGCGACATCCGCACGGTCCTCTCGAACGACCTGAATCCAACCGGCGTGACCGCGGTGGCGGATGTGATTCAGGAGGTCCGCGGCGAGGGGCAAAAGCTGAAGGCCACCATCGACGCCGTCGTGAAGGAGATCGAATCGCTGCGCACGACGATGACGGCGGCGCAGCCGTCCCGCTGACGGATCAGGCCGTTTCACTCCGTCGCGATCGCCCCCGCGTGCGCCGCCGCACTTTCGGCTGCCGCCCGCGGGGGCGATCATGTTCTGAGCGGCCCCGCCGCCGCGAGAAGCCCCGCGTGCGGGCCGATATACACTCCAAGCCATGGAGACGCGCCTGACATCCCGCCCGGCCGCCCCCGATACGCCGGCCCATCGCTACACCGCGGACCTCGCCAACCGGATCGAGGCCCGCTGTCAGGAGCGCTGGGCCCGCGAGCGCACGTTCGCCGCGCCGAACCCGGGCGAGCCCGGCTTCGATGCGTCGCGCCCGAAGAAATACGTCCTCGACATGTTTCCGTATCCGAGCGGCGCAGGCCTGCACGTGGGGCACCCGCTCGGCTACATCGCGACGGACATTTTCGCGCGATTTTACCGGATGACCGGCCACAACGTGCTGCACGCCATGGGCTACGACGCCTTCGGTCTGCCCGCCGAGCAGTACGCCGTGCAGACCAACACGCACCCGCGCATCACGACCGAGCGGAACATCGCGACGATGCGGGCCCAGCTGCGCCGACTCGGCCTCGGGCACGATGCGCGGCGGAGCGTGGCGACGACCGATGTCGGGTTCTACAGGTGGACGCAGTGGATCTTCCTCCAGATCTATCACTCGTGGTTCGATCGGGACACGACCAGGGCGCGGCCGATCGGCGAACTCGTCGCGGATTTCGAGAGTGGCCGGCGGCCGCCCGCTCGGAACGGCGAGAGCGCTTCCGCCGGCCGCGCATGGCGCGATCTGTCGCACGATGATCGCGCCGCGATCATCGATTCCTATCGGCTCGCCTACCTCGCCGAGTCACCGGTCAACTGGTGCCCGGCGCTCGGCACCGTGCTGGCCAATGAGGAAGTCACCGCGGATGGCCGCAGCGAGCGCGGCAACCACCCCGTCTACAAGCGCCCGATGCGCCAGTGGATGATGCGCATCACGGAGTACGCCGACCGCCTGCTCGCCGACCTCGATGGCGTGGACTGGCCCGAGCCGATCAAGCTCATGCAGCGCAACTGGATCGGCCGCAGCGAGGGCGCTTCGAT
Source organism: uncultured Phycisphaeraceae bacterium (assembly GCA_964529265.1). Classification (GTDB taxonomy): domain Bacteria; phylum Planctomycetota; class Phycisphaerae; order Phycisphaerales; family UBA1924; genus CAZGVW01. The sequence goes on along the minus strand of CAZGVW010000100.1, from coordinate 8,879 downwards.
CGCCTTCCCCGTCGGCGATTCCGGCAGCGCGCCATCCATCAGCGTCTTCACCACCCGCCCGGACACCATCTACGGCGCCACGTACATGGTCCTCGCGCCGGAGCATCCGCTCGTCGATCGCCTGACGACGGATTCGTGGGGCGCCCCTCCTTCCGCGGGCGCCCCCGGAAGGGCCCCCGGAAGGGCCTCCGGAAGCGCCGCCGCGGCGATCCCCTCCCCGTGGACGGGCCGCTTCCCCGGCGCGCCCGCGAACGCCTTCCCCTCCCCGCGCGAGGCCGTGAATGCCTATCGCGCGTACGCCGCGGGCCGCACGGATGTCGAGCGCCAGGCCGAGGCGAAGCAGAAGACCGGCGTCTTCACGGGCGCATGGGCCGTCAACCCCGCCAGCGGGGCGCGCATTCCCATCTTCATCGCCGATTATGTGCTCATGGGCTATGGCACGGGCGCCATCATGGCCGTCCCCGCCCACGATGATCGCGACTTCGCCTTCGCGAAGCAGTTCGATCTGCCCATCCGCGACGTGGTGTACCCACGTGTGCAGCACGCCATCTCATGGTTCCTTGCCCGGCTGGATGACCCGGACGCCGCGCCCATGGGTTGGGAACTGGCACTCGCCGATTTCCTCGGCTACGTCTTCTCGAAGGATCTAGCGCCCTCCGACTATCCCACGGCGCTTGAAGCCGTGAAGCAGCGCCGCGCCCCGGCGCCGGACGTCGCCACACTCATGGCGGCGCTCGAATCGGGCGACACTCCCGCCGATCGTCCCGAAGCCATCGGCGGCGTGCGCGGCGCCGTGCAGATGGTGTGGATCGAGGCCCTTCAGGAACTGTTGCCTCTGGGTTTCGCCGGCGCCAAGCGCCTCTTCGCCGAGGGCGGCTGGTGGGCGCGGCAGGGCGAGGCGTTCACGGAGCCCGGCCTCGCCGCGAACTCGCCCGCCATCGACGATCTTCCCTCAGCCGAGGCCAGGCCCGCAATGACCAAGTGGCTGGCCGACCGCGGCGTCGGGGGCCGCACCATCAACTACAAACTGCGCGACTGGCTCTTCAGCCGCCAGCGCTACTGGGGCGAGCCCTTCCCGATCGTCTATGACGACCGCGGCCGCGCCCACGCGCTGCCGGAATCCATGCTCCCGGTGACACTGCCCGATCTCGAGAACTTCCAGCCGGAGCCCTGCGACGAGAACGATCCCGCCTGCGCCATTCCGCAGCCTCCTCTGGCCCGCGCCAAGGACTGGGTGGAGGTGACTCTTGACCTCGGCGACGGCCGGAAGACCTACCGCCGCGAACTGAACACCATGCCCCAGTGGGCCGGCTCCTGCTGGTACTACCTGCGGTATCTCGATCCGGAGAATGAGAAGTGCTTCTGCTCACCGGAGGCTGAGCGCTACTGGATGCTGTCCAGGAAGAAGGATGGCCGCCACCACTCCGGCGGCGTCGATCTCTATGTCGGCGGCGCTGAGCACGCCGTCCTGCACCTGCTCTACGCCCGCTTCTGGCACAAGGTCCTCTTCGACCTCGGCCACGTCTCCACGCCCGAGCCCTTCGGACGCCTCTTCAACCAGGGCTACATCCAGGCCGCGGCGTACACCGATGCCCGCGGCGTCTACGTGCCCGCGGAGGAGGTCGTCGAGAATCCGGCCGGCTCAGGCCGCTTCACCTACAACGGCGAGCCCGTCACGCGCGATTTCGGCAAGATGGGCAAGAGCCTTAAGAACTCCGTCACGCCCGATGACATCTGCCGCGACTACGGCGCCGATACGCTCCGCCTCTACGAGATGTACATGGGCCCGCTCGATGCGAGCAAGCCCTGGAACACGCGCGACATCATCGGTGTGCACCGCTTCCTGCAGCGCGTCTGGCGCCTGTTCGTCGATGAGGAATCAGGCGCCGATCGCGTGACCGGCGATGCCCCGGACGACGCCACCCGCCGCCTCCTGCACAAGACCATCGCCGGCGTGCGCGACGACCTCGCGCACCTGCGATTCAACACGTCGATCGCCAAACTCATCGAACTGACGAACCACCTCACCCAGCGCTACGGCGCCGATTCCACAGCCGCGGGCCTGCCGCGGGAGGTCGCCCGGCCGCTCGCCCTGCTGCTCGCGCCCCTGGCGCCGCACATGGGCGAAGAACTCTGGCAGCGCCTCGGCCACGAGGATTCACTCACCTTCGAGCCCTTCCCCGAGGCCGATCCCGCCCTGCTCGCCGAGGACACCATCGAGGTCCCCGTGCAGGTCAACGGCAAGGTCCGCGGCAAGATCACACTCCCCGCCGCGGCGGATGAAAAGGAGATGGAGCGCCTCGCCCTCGCCGACGAGCGCGTGCAGGGCTTCATCGAGGGCAAGTCGGTGAAGAAGGTGATCGTCGTGAAGGGGCGGATGGTGAATGTGGTGGTGGGGTAGTCCTACCCTCGATCCACCGCCATGACCTGCCCCAGCGGCTTCCGCCACAGCGCGTGCTTCGGCACCACGCAATCCTCCGCCGGATGCCCCATCGGCACGAGCAGAAACGGCCGCTCATGCGCCGGCCGGTTCAACACCTTCGTCAGGAATCCCATCGGGCTCGGCGTGTGCGTCAGCGTGGCAAGCCCGGCGTGATGCGCCGCGGCGAGCAGGAACCCGCACGCCAGACCCACGCTCTCCGTGTTGTAGTACACCTGCGAGCCGTCATCGTCCTTCGCCAGTTTGAAAACCACGATCAGCCACGGCGCCACCTCCAGAAACTCCTTGTGCTCGTCCGTGCCCAGTGGCGCCAGGTCCGCCAGCCACTCGTCGGACGCCCGCCGCGAATAGAACTCCCGCTCCTCCGCCTCCGCCGCGAGCCGGATCTCGCGCTTGATCGCCGGGTCCTGCACGCACACGAACCGCCACGGCTGCTTGTTCGCCCCGCTCGGCGCCGTCGCCGCGGCGGACACGATCCGCTCGATCACCTCGCGCGCCACCGGCCGATCGGAAAACATCCGCACCGTCCGCCGCTGCCGCATGACGTCGAGAAACCGCTGCGCCGCCTCCAGAGGCGGGGCGCCGGGGTTATAGGGCTGCAGCGGAATCCACTCAGGCTTCAGATGGTCGGGAACGGTCCTGCGGCGGTCGTCGGACATGGCCGAAAGATATCCGCGGCGGACCGCCCCCGGATTTCACAGATTGCCCGGAATCCGGGAGAATGTCCGCGCCACAGGCTTCAAGGGTGCTCCCCATGCGCCACATACACACCGACCGCTTCACCGTCGAAGACCTCCCCGATGGCGCCCGCTTCATCCTTCCCCGGCGCAACCCTTCCGGCGGCTCGAAAACCGCGGCCAAGGTTGTCGTCGGGATCTCTGGAATGGTTGTCTTGGGCGGCGCTGCGTCCGTGGTCTGGGGAGTGCGCCAACTGCTGACGCAGGCCGGGCTTTCCGGGGCCATCGGTCCCCTCATGCTCGGCCTCCCTGTGGCGGCCATCGCGGGTTTCATTCTCTTCTTCGGCCTCCTCGTCCTCCGCGGGTGGAGCGAGGTCGAGATCACCAGCGGCACACTCCGCGCCATCGAGCGCGGCTCGTGGCGGAAGTGGGTGCGCTCGCGCCCCGTCGATGGGCTCGAGGCCTTCGAAATCGTCGATGCCCTCAACAAGGGCCTCAGCGGCGAGCCCGCCACGAACCTCACGCCCGAACGCTCCGCCATCATCGCGAAGTTCAAGAAAGCCCAGCCGCTCATCATCGCGCCGGGCTACCACCGCGACCTGCTCACGGAACTCGCCGCGCACCTCGCGCGCCGCTGCGACCTCGCCACGCCCGATCGCCTGTTCGACGAGGATGAGCCGAAGATCGAGATCCGCCAGAGCAGCCAACCGGTCATCACGCTCCACACGGGCGCCGAGTCGGCGCAGCAGGAAGTCACGGAGAAGCCCGAATCCAGCGACGCCGCGCTCGATCACACTCCCGATGGCCTCACGATCACCATTCCTCCGGCAGGCCTCAGGAAAGGCGGCAAAGGCCTCTTCGGCTTCGGCGTGATCTGGAGCGCGGGAACACTCGCCGTGACCATCATTTTCCTCGCGAAGAACGGCCTTTCCAAGGACCTCATCGTCCTTCCCTTCCTCTTCACGTTCCTCAGCGTCGGCGCCGGCATGATCCTGGGCGGCCTCAACATGGGCCGCCGCCGCACGGTCATCGATGTCGTGGCCGACACGCTCCTCATCAATCGCGAGAGCATCTTCGGACTCTCTTCGCGCCAATGGCCCGCGCACGATGTCGTCTCCATCATGGTGGGCCCCAGCGGCATGGAAGTGAACGACCGCCCCATCATGGAGTTGCAGGTTCACTACCGCGCCGAGAAGGAGAACATCAAGAAGTTCGGCCTCCTCTCCGAGCGCACGCCCGATGAGCAGGCCTGGATCGCCTCCACGCTCCGCGCCGCCCTCGGCGTCTCGAGCGAAGCGCCCAGGCGCATCGACGCCCTCCGCGCCAAGCGGAGCGCCATCGCCGCCTCCAAGGCGCACGACAAGGAGCCCGCCCGTCTCACCTGACGCTCGCGCAGTATCCTCCGCGGCCTCATGCGCGTCGCGCTCCCCACCGAAATCGAAGTCCACGAAGACGTTGACGGCCTGCGCTTCGTCCTCCCCGGCCGCGCCGAGAACCCCATCCGCCGACAGGCGGGCATGCTCCTCGTCGTCATCGGCGTCACCGACACCGTCATCGTCTCCGCGATCGTGCTCTCCGTCCTCATCTTCGCGTCGCCCAACACGCAACCCGCGGTCATCCTCGCCGCGGTCGGCGCCATCGTGGTCAGCGGCTTCGCCATCGTGACGTTCGGCCGCTGGCTCACGAGCGCCCGCACCGAGATCATCATCGGCCCCGATTCCATCCGCAGCGTCACGCGCCTCGGCGCCATCCGCGTCACGCGCCGCCGCCGCCTCTCCGATGTCGCCCGCATCACGCTCACGCGCGAGCGCATCAAGGGCGTCAACATCCCCGGCGCCCGCGAAGGACACCCGGACTTCCTCACACTCGCCGCGGCCGGCCCGCCCGGCGTCGCCACCCCCGCCCCCGGATCAACCCCCGCCCCCGCCCCCGGAAGCGGCAGCCGCTCCACCATCCTCGCCACCGGCCACCACCGCCGGGTGCTCGCCCCCCTGGCCGCGGCCATCGCCGCGAAACTCGGCCTCCCGCCGCCCGGGGAAACCGCCGGGCCCTGAGAAACCGCCCCATCGGCCCCCCGTTGCGCCGATAGAGAGGCCATGCTCAAGTTCCTTTCCGGGAAACTCTCCGCCCTGACGCGGCTTGGCGCGGGCGCGATGTTCATCCTCCTCGCGGCCGGCGCCTCGTGGATGGGCTGGCGCCTCGCCCGCAACCAGATCGCCGGCGAGATCTACCGCGAGCGCCTCGAAACCGTCACCCGCGACTACGAAGTGCTCCGGACGCACTACAACGAGGCCGTCCGCCGCACCGCCGTCACCGAACTCGTGGTGCAGGACAACCGCTTGAGCGTGGTCGTGCGATCAGCCGCGGGCGCCCTGCGCACCATCGAGACGCCCTTCGACCCCAGCCGCGAGATCTACGTCGATTTCGTCGTCGTGGGCGGCCGTCTCTGGATCAGGCGCGTGTTCGATGCGCAGACGCCCCCGTGGAAGGGCCTCGTCATCGAGCCGGAGGTTTCGGACGTGGACTGGGCCGATCCACGCGTCGGTGTCGGCAAGGCCGTGTACCGCAGCCTCGATGAAGGCCGCTGGGTCGTCACCGTCACCGGCGATGGCTCCCTCGGCCTCGTCCGAGCCCCCGACGACGAGCCCGCGGATCTGCAATCCCTCCCCGAAGTGCGCGAATACGACGAAGTGAAGAAGCAGGTCCGCGCCGCGACGGAGGACATCGGCCTCGGCGACGTGTTCCGGGAAGTGGTGGGGGGGAAGAAGAGAGACCGGTAGGGGCACGGCTCGCCGTACCCGCGAGGCTCAAGGGTCGATCACCTTCACGCCCCGCCCCGTTCGCGCCCAACGCTCCGGTAGGGGCACGGCTCGCCGTGCCCGCGAGGCTCAAGGGTCGATCGCTTTCACGCCCCGCCCCGTTCGCGCCCAACGCCATCAGATTCTCGCTCCGTCATCTCCAACGGCGCGCCCCCATCCCCAACCCCGCGCTCGACCCGCCACCGACGCGGATTGTCCGCGATGTACCGCCGCAACTTGTGCAACTCATCCTCCGATCGCACAACCCGCTCGAAATACCCCCGCTGCCAGACAACCAGTTCCGGCCGCCGAAACCGCTCCCTCGCCCGCACCGTCACTCCCGCTTTGAACGACCTGATGATCGTCGGCAGCGATCCCGCCACCGGCGCTCCGAACTTCATCGCCCTCGCGCGCGGATCAGGCGGCAGAGCCATCCGCCTGCCCGTCACCTCCGGCGGGTCGCCATCAATGAGCAGAATGCCGTGAAGATGATTCGGCATGAGCACGAACGCGTCATTCACCACATGCGGATGATGGCCCGGAATCGCCATCCACTGCTCGACGATCAGCCACCCGAGGCGTGAGATCCGCAGATCATTCGTCCGTGGGTTGGCCAACGTGCATCGGCGCTCGTGTGCGCACACGGTCACGAAGTACGCGCCTCCGGATCGATAGTCATATCGCGCAAGGCGGATCGAGCGTCGCGACGGTCTGTCTGCAGGTTCGTCCACGTGCGTGCACATCCACGCTTGCCCGCAGCCCCATCGTCGCCGAGTCTTCGCGGGCACGGCCGGTCCGTGCCCCTACCGGTCGAGGCCCCAGCGCCGCGCAAGTCCGCGCCCCGGACGACAGCGACGCACCCTCATCACACCCGCATCACCACCTTGATCGCCTCCCCGCTCTGCATCGCTTCAAACCCCTTCGCAAACTCCTCCAGCGCAATCTCGTGCGTGATGATCGGATCGAGATTCAACCGCCCCGTCGCCAGCAGATCGTCCATCTCGTACCACGTCTCGTACATCCGCCGACCCGTGATCCCGCGCACCGTGGCGCCCTTGAAAATCACGTGCCGCGCGAAGTCGAACGTCATCGGCTTCCCGGGCGTTCCCAGCATCGCCGCCACGCCCGCGTTCCGCAGCGCCCGGAACCCCGCATCCACCGCCGGCGCCGCGCCTGACATCTCCAGCAGCGCATCCACGCCCTCGCCCCGCGTCGCCTTCTTCACCTCGTCGATCCATCCATCCCCGCGCCCGGAGTTGAACGCCTCATCCGCGCCCAGATCCTTTGCGATCTTCAGCCGCCGGTCATCCAGATCCACCGCGAAGATCCGCGCCGCGCCCGCCGCCCGCGCCACCGTCACCGCCATCAGCCCGATGATCCCCACGCCCATCACGAGCACGCTCTTCGCGCTCACGTCAGCCGCCATCACCGTGTGCACCGCGTTCCCCAAGGGGTCCATGATCGCCGCGACCTTGTCAGGAATCCCCTCGCGGATCGGCCACACATTCGCCGCGGGCATCATCAGGAACTCCGCGAAGCACCCGTCGCGGTCGATCCCGATCACCTTCGTATCCCGCGCCACGTGCGCATTCCCCGTGCGCGAGTTGTAATCCATCCCCGCCGTGATGTGCCCCTCGGCGCTCACGCGCTGCCCGATCGACACATGCTCCACCCCCGCGCCCACCTTCTCGATCCGCCCCACGAACTCGTGCCCCGTCACAATCCCCACCGGAATCCGCCCCCGCGCCCACTCATCCCACTCCCAGATGTGCCGATCAGTCCCGCAGATCCCCGCGTGCGTCACTCGGATCAACACTTCCCCCGGCCCCGGCTCGCCCGCCACACCGTGCGAACCCATCGGCAGTGGCCGCTTCGGATCAAACTCCAGCCCCGGCCCATCCTTCGCCTTCACCAGGGCCCGCATCGTGCCGGCGTGCGTCGTGGATCGGCCCGTCTGCTGCTGCGTTCGCGTCGCTGTCGTCACGGATGGCTCGCACGAAAGAAGAGTTGAGTGTCGGCAATGTCGCCCGCGGCCGGCGTGTGTGTCCGATCGAAGGGGCAGGGGGGCCATTGTAGAGGCCGGCGTGTCGCCAAATTCCGCCCAATTCCCCTGGGATCGCCCCCCCGTCGCCACTACACTGGTCGCCAGCCGCGATCGCGGGACGGTTTGGGGCCAGGGCCTGCCGAAGGCCGCTCCTCGCCGCGGCAAGGGAGGAACCGTCAATGCCCCGATCCGCAATTGTTGCAGTCTGCGCCGTCACGTCCTGCGCCGCCGCCCCTGCGCTCGCCATCTCACCCATCCCCGATCCCGCGGACGACGCCACCGGCCCCGCCGGCAGCCCGGACCTCATCTCCATCTCCGGCGCCTTCGACGCCACCACCCTTCACCTGAGCGCCAGTTTCGCACCCGGTTCCTTCAATCCCGCGGCTGACGGCGTCCTCTTCGGCCTCGATATCGACGTAAACCCCGCCACCGGCGTCGGCGCCCCCGCCTTCTTCCCCATCGGTGGCGAGTTCAGCGTCCTCTACAACTCCAGTTTCAGCACAACTCTGGCCCGCGTCTTCGATCTCTCCTCGGGGCTTTCGATCGCGCTCGTGCCCGTTGTCCTCGGCGCCAACAGCGCGCAGGTCAGCGTGCCCCTCCTCACGCTCGCCAACGATGACGGTGTCATGGGCTTCGGCGCCACCGCGGGCAACCCGGTGAGCCCCGATTTCTTCGGCGTCACCGACTTCGCGCCCAACAGCGCCGACAACGGCCCCCTCACCAGCCTCACCAAGTTCATCCCCGCCCCCGGAGGCGCAGCAACCCTCGCCCTGCTCTGCGCCGCCCGCGCATCGCGCCGCCGCCGCTGACTTCCACTTGAGGGTGTTGGGCGCCGTGGTTCCGCCGCCGTGGGGTGCCCCACCCCGATGCGCCCCGGCGCGCCGCTATTCCCCCCCCCCATAAGCCCGGGAGGCTTCGAA
>CAZGVW010000099.1:0-4458 GCA_964529265.1 uncultured Phycisphaeraceae bacterium | reverse complement strand
GGCACCTGGGGGCGGCTGTCGGGGTGGGGGGCGGTTTGCGCGGATTCGTGGTGCCGCCCTGGGCGGCTGCCCCACGGCACCCTCTGCGCGAACCCTCTGCGCGAACCCTCTGCGCGCATCCCCTGCGCGCACCCCGGGCGGGCGCCCCCTGCGGGGAATGGGCCGAGGGCATAGCCACGCAGGGCTGTGGCCATGCCACCCAATGGCGCGGGGTGGAGGGATGGAGATTGAGTGGGCATCCGTATACCCCGGGGGAGGGCCGGGTTTGTGGGCGCATAAGGCGTCACTGCGCGCGGGGGTGGAGCGCAAGTGGCTGGGGGACAAGGAGTAGAAAATCGTGGATTTTTGGATTTTGACCTTCCGGCGCGCAGGGGGGGTGGGGGCGCATGGGCCGGGCCACATCCGAAGGGTGAGCGCCGCTGCGAGCCGGCATGGACAACCCCCGGAACCCAAAGCGGTTGTCCATTCCCCCCACCGGTGTGCGAATCAGGGCGTCACGCGCGGGCAGGGCGTCGGGCGGCGGGGTTAGACTTGGCGGCGCGGGATTGGCGCGGGTTTGTGGCGGCTTTGCGCACGGAGCGGCGGGGCGGGGGACGTGTCCGAAGCGGGCGGACGGCCATCCACGAAGGAGATTGTCATGAGCGTTCGGAGTGTGGGCGTGAAGTTCATGGAGTTGTGCAACCAGGGGAAGCATTTCGAGTTCATGCGCGCGTTCTACGCGCCGGAGATGGTTTCAGTGGAGGGAGACGGGAGAGAGTTTGCGGGGAAGGAGACGGTGATCCGGAAGAGCGAGGTGTTTCAAGGCGCCAACACGATCCACAGCCAGGATTTGCGGGGGCCGTTTTTCTGCGGCGACCCGAATGCGAAGGCCGGGAGGTTCGCGGTGCACATGGCGCTCGAGTTCAGCCCGAAGGCGGGGGGCAAGCGCGTGAGGCACGAGGAGGTGGGCCTGTACACGGTGAAGGACGACATCGTGACGCGCGAGGAGTTCTTCTACGATGGGGCGTTCATCTGACGGCGCGTGCCGCAGCCCCAACTGCGCTCGGAGCACCACATGTCGAAGCCTCGGATTTTTCTGGGTTCGTCGGGGAAGCAGGCGCCGCTGCTGGAGGCGCTGACGCGCGGGCTCGAGGATGTTGCGCAGGTGGAGCCCTGGACGACGACGTTCAATCCGGGGACGACGACGCTGGAGCGGCTGGTGGAGTTGACGCGGGAGGTCGATTTCGCGGCATTCGTGTTCGCGCAGGACGACTGGACGTCGCACACGCCGGCGGACGCGGCTGCACAGGCGCCGGGGCAGGCGTCGCCGCGGGACAATGTGGTCTTCGAGGCGGGGCTGTTCGGGGGCGTGCTCGGGATGCGGCGGACGTTCATCCTGCACGCGAGGGACTCGAAGTTGCCGACCGATCTGCTGGGCCTGACGTGCGTGCGGTATGACGGATCGACGAGCGAGGCGGAGATGGAGGCGGTGTGCCGGAAGGTTCGCAGCGCGCTCGAGAACGAGGGGCGCGCCGCGCGGATCGAAGGCGTGTGGTGGCAGTTTTCGCTGACTCAGCGGAGCGCGATGGAGCCTTCGGCAGTGAGTCTGCTGAAGATTTCGCGCGATCGCAGCGGCGCGCTGGAGTTGGCAGGGCGGGCGTGGCAGGAGGATGGGCGGCTGTCGGCGAGATACTGGAGCGAAGCGGTGAAGGAGAGGAGGGAGCCGGCGGGTGTCTTCTACTACTGGAGGGGGGAGCGGCCGCTGGACCCGGAGTGCCCGCAGTTGTACGGAACGGCGGAGATCCGGTTGGAATCGGCGGAGCGGGCCGCGGGGCACTGGGTGACGCGCGTGGAGAAGCATCCGGACATGGATCTGCGAACATCCGGCGTGTACTGGCGGGCGGAGCCGGAGGACCTGAGCATTCTGGACGGTCGCGACAACGGGAAGCGGGCGCAGTTGATCGCGGAACGGCTGGAGCACTGGGAATCGATGAAGAGCATGTAGGGGCCCGGGCGCGGTTCGGCTGGACCAGATGATCGCGGCGAGGAGAAGATCAGGTGCTCACGGATCGGCCGAGAATGAGAATTGTCGTGCTGGAGTTCGATGCCATGGGCGGCGATGAGGGTCGGCAGTTGGGCCCCAAGCCGGGCGATGGGGCGGTGCTGCACCACTCGTCGGGAGAAGCGGATTTCGATGGGTTGCCCGGCGACGAGTTGCCGTCGTGGGAGGCGGTGAAGCGGAAACTGAGGGAAGATGCGCCGGCGCCGGCTGAGAGGTCCGCCGACTGAGTTCAGAGATCTTGAGGGCCGCTCCGAGGGAGAGAGAAAGGAGGCATGAACATGAAAGCGCGGATGGAGTACTGGAAGGTCTCGCCCGGCGGCTACAAGGCGCTGATGTCGCTGGAGGGGTATCTCCGGGAGTCGGGGCTGGACAAGCAGTTGCTGCACATGGTGAAGTTGCGGGCGTCGCAGATCAACGGGTGCGCGTACTGCATCGACATGCACTGGAAGGATGCGCGGGCGGCGGGGGACAGCGAGCAGCGTCTTTACGGGCTGGACGCGTGGCGCGAATCGCCGTACTACACGGACCGCGAGCGGGCGGCGCTGGAGTGGACTGAGGCGCTGACGAACATCACGGACGGGCATGCGGCCGACGGCGTGTACGACGCGGTGCGCAGCCATTTCTCGGAAAAGGAGCTGGTGGACCTGACGTGGGCGATCGCGGGCATCAACGCGTGGAACCGCGTAGCGATCGGGTTCCGCAATGAGGCGGGGAAATACAAGCCGGGGGCGCACGGGTGAGAGACGGTCAGGATCGCATCAACAGACAGGAGCAGGCCATGAAGAGCAAGCAGTCTCACTCCGGGTTGACGTCGCGCCGCAGCGTGCTCATCGGGAGCGCAGGGGCGGTGGTGGCGGCGGCGGCTTCGACGGCGGTTGGGCCGGGCGCTGCGCGGGCGCAGTCGAATCAGCCCGGGGGTTCACGGGCGGGTCGATCGCGCGGATCGTCGCCGGCGACGCACGTGACGACGAAGGACGGCGCGCAGATCTTCTTCAAGGACTGGGGCGATGCGGGCGCGCAGCCGATCGTGTTCCACCACGGCTGGCCGCTCAGTTCCGATGACTGGGACACCCAGATGCTGTTTTTCCTCGGCAAGGGGTATCGGGTGATCGGGATTGACCGGCGCGGGCATGGGCGCTCGAGCCAGATCAGCGACGGGCACGACATGGCTCACTATGCCGCGGACATCGCGGCGGTGGTGGAGCATCTGGATCTGCGCGACGCGGTTCACATCGGGCATTCGACGGGCGGGGGGCAGGCGGCGCGGTACGTGGCGCGGCACGGCAAGGGGCGGGTGGCGAAGGTGGTGCTGATCAGCGCGGTGCCGCCGATCATGGTGAAGACGGCGGCGAATCCGGGCGGGCTGCCGATCGAGGTGTTCGACGGGCTGCGGCGGCAACTGGCGGCGAATCGGGCGCAGTTCTATCTCGACTTTGCGAGCGGGCCGTTCTACGGGTTCAACCGGCCGGGCGCGAAGCCGCAGCAGGGCGTGATCGAGAACTGGTGGCGGCAGGGCATGATGGGCAGCGCGAAGGCGCACTACGACGGCATCAAGGCGTTCTCGGAGACGGACTTCACCGAGGACTTGAAGATGATCGAGGTTCCGGCGCTGGTGATGCACGGGGACGACGACCAGATCGTGCCGATCGCGGCGTCGGCGCCGCTGTCGGCGAAACTGCTGAAGTACGGCGCGCTGAAGGTGTATGAGAAGTTCCCGCACGGGATGTGCACGACGCATGCGGACGTGCTGAATCCGGATATTCTGGCGTTCATTCGGGGTTGAGCCGCGCGGCAGGACGTGTATTCATGAGGGCGACGTTTCCCAGGAACAGACTCGAAGCGTTCACGGACGGCGTGCTGGCCATCGTCATCACCATCATGGTGCTGGAGATGAAGCCGCCGCATTCGGCGCATTTCGCCGACTTGAAGCCGGTGCTGCCGGTGTTCCTGAGTTACGCGCTGAGTTTCGTGTATCTCGGGATCTACTGGAACAACCACCACCATCTGCTGCACGCGACGCGGGAGGTGACCGGGGGGATTCTGTGGGCGAACATGCTGCTGCTGTTCTGCCTGTCGCTCATTCCGTTCACGACGGCGTGGATGGGCGAGAACCACTTCGAGGCGGCGCCGATGGCGCTGTATGGCGTTGTGCTGCTGCTGTCGGCGGTCGCGTACTGGAATCTGCAGCGCTGCATCGTGCGCGTGCATGGAGCGGAGTCGGTGCTTGCGAAGGCGGTGGGCCGGGATTTCAAGGGGAAGGCATCGCTCGCGATGTATGCCGCGGCGGTGGGGCTGGCGTTTGTGGCGCCGTGGATTGCGGGGGCGATTTACGTGGCGGTTGCGGTGATGTGGCTGGCGCCTGACCGGCGGATTGAGCGGGAGATGGCGGGGGTTTGAGGGGCAGCGGGAGGGGGGGG
>CAZGVW010000098.1:0-18352 GCA_964529265.1 uncultured Phycisphaeraceae bacterium | reverse complement strand
TTCCACGGGCTGCGCTGGTCGAGGCTGCGCCTCGACGGCGCTTCGCCCGTGGCTACATTCCTTGGCTCCTCCGGAGCCGGGAGACGGCAAGGCGCGGAAACGACAGCGGGATGCCTATGCGCCTCACTCGCTGCGGTCGCCTGCGCACCGATGTCGCCTGCACACTGCGCTCGGTGCGGCGGAGCCTCACCGCGCTTCGACCGGGTCCACCAGGATCAGCGGCCGGCGCAGGATCACGCGGTCGTTGATGGGGCCGCTGGGGCCGGGCTCGATGGCGATGGTCATCTCGCGCGCGTGGTCGGCGCCGCCGAGGGCGACGCTGAACTCATATCGCGGCGCATCCTGCCACAGTCGCCGGCGCAGTTCCTCGCGGCCGTCCACGGTCACCACCAGTTCGCAATCGCCCCAGGGGAGCGCATCGACCGGCAGATCGGCCACCGCGGCGAAGCGGCGCGCGCCGAGGGGCAGCGTCCAGCGCACGCTCATGGGGCCGGGGAACTCGACATCGGGGGCGTTGAGATCCGCGGGCGGCGCCATGGCTTCGAGCGGATCGGGGATTCCGGGGCCGGGTCTTCCGGGGGCGGCTGCGTTTCCCGCCGCGGGGACGCCGGAGGTTCCGGGGGCGGTGTTTCCGCGAGCGGGGCTTCCGGGGCTTCCGGGGCTTCCGGGGGCGCGGGGTGTGCGCACGCGCAGCGGCTCGAGCAGCACGCGGCGGTCGATCGGCCGCTGATCGACCGGGCGCAGCGCACTGAGCGGGCGCAGGCGGCCCGCATCGAACGCCACGGCGCTGATCGAATCCAGCGAGAAATCCGCGGACTGGCCATCGTGCAGGCGCAGCGAAACCTGATCGCCGCCGGCCATGTCGATCGAGGCGACGACGGCGACGGAGCCATCCTCCAGCCACACGACGAGGCCGCTCATCGGCTCCGGGTTGTTGGCGAGTTGCGCGGAGAGCACGCGCTCGGAGGGAATCGCGACGGTGACGCCATCCACCTCGATCTCGACGGGGTCGCCGAGCGAGAGCAGGAAGCCGGTGAGCGTGTCGCCGTTGATGAGCGTGACGGTGTCCGAGGCGGGGGCGATTCCTGCGCCGTCAGGCGGCGCGGCGTCGGCCGGCGCAAGGCCGTCTCCTTCCGCGGCTTCCTCCGCGCGAGCGCGGCGGAGCACGCCCGCATCCATCACCACCTTCGCCACGCGATCGAGCGCGATGGTGACGCGCCCGAACGATGGGTGAGCCCAGATCACGGCATCTTCATCGCCGCCGGTGGGCGCGTGCGAGCCGGGGAAGCGCTCGCCGCGGGTCGTGACGAGCACGCCGGGCGGCGCACTGGGCGGGCGGCGGGCGCCATCGACCGAAGGGCCCGCGGAGCCGGAGCCCGACGGCGCAGCGCCGGATCCCGTTCCGGAAGCGCCATACCGGGGCGGCGCCTGGAGCAGTGCGACGAACCCCCCCACCGTCGCCTGGCGGCGGCGGCCCTGTTCATCTTCGTAGGTGATCGCGTCGGCCGTGAGCGAGAGGAGGCGGATGGGCCGGGCGCGCAGGTCGCGATCGAGGAGCATGCGCTCGGCGCCCTGGGCAAGCGCGCGGCCTGGCGCAGCGGCGAAATCGACGCCGGCGCCCGCGGCGAGGGCCATCGCAGCCGCGGCGAGCGCCCGAGGGCGCGATCCTGTCTCTCGCTTCACGAAGGTCATTTCTGGAAAATCGGCAGGTATCGCTTCGGCATTTGGAGAATGATGAGGGCCATGGCGGTCCCATAAGCGGCGCCGGCGTGGGAATCGTCCCAGGAGCCGTCTTCGGCCTGCGTGGCGATGAGTTCCTCGCGGATGGCGGGCCACCATTCGGCCCAGTGCTTGCCGCCCGCGAGGTACATGGCCTGCACGGAGTAGTAGTGGCCGTAGAAATAGTGCGGGCCCTGGCGCATGGTGCGGCCGGGCATGCCGGTGGTCTCGATGTATTCGAGGCCGCGGTCGATGGCCTGGTCTTCGTAGATGCCGGCGTAGAAGAGGCTGGACACGCCCGCGGCGGAGCGCGGCCACGCCGAACTGCCGCTGGTCAACTGGTACTTGAAGCCGCCATCGGGGTTCTGGCAGCGGCGGACGTAATCGACGGCGCGATCGATGGTGGCCTTGGGCACTTCGATGCCGGCGTTGCGCGCGGAGCGCAGGGCCATGATCTCGCAGATGGTGACGGAGATATCCGCATCGTACGGCACGGGGTTGTAGCGCCAGCCGCCCTCGTTGTTCTGCGTCTGGACGATGAGGCGGACGGCCTTGACGAGGGCTTCGTGCGTGCGCGCGGCGTGGGCGGCGTCGGGCCCGCCGCGGGTCATGCCGTAAATCTCGCCGAGGAAGAGCGCGGCGAAGCCGTGGCCGTACATGGGTCCGTGGGACGTGTCGTTGGCGAGGAGGCCGGTCTCGGCCATGTTGGCGAGGATGAAATCGAGGCAGCGGCTGACGTTATCGCCGTATCCGCCGCGGCCGGGGATGTGGCCATCGGACATGATGGCGATGCCCGCGAGCGCCGTGATGCCGACGTGGCGGCCGTAGCGCTGGCCGCCGGTGTAGGAGCCATCGGGATTCTGGTTCGCGGCGAGCCACGCGAGGCCGCGGCTGACGGCGCGATCGAGCGCCGGCGTGATTTCATTCTCGAGGACTACGTTCTCGGCGGAGCGGCCGCCATCCGGGCGCACGGGGCCCGCGTCCTGCGCGAGGGCTGTTTCCGGCGGGAGCGCGCAGATGGAGAGCGCGGCGAAGCATGTGCCGAGACGGAGGGTGTGGGCGAGGGCGCAGCGCGTGGTCGTCATCGGGGCTGATCCTCCGCGAGGCGGCGGTAATAGTCTTCGGTGAGGCGGCGGTAGTGGGCGCTGTGCTTATCGTTCAAACCATCGAAGAGAGGATCGCGGAAGCGCGCCGGCAGGGCGCCCCAGGCGGCCTTGGCGGCGTCGAGGATCTCGTTGAGCTGGCCGCTGCGCTGGCCGGGTGGAAGGCGCTCGTCCTGGTTCTCGCCCTGGGGGTTCTCGCTCTGGCTCTGCGCCTGCTGCTGCTGCGGGGGCGCCTGCTGTTGCTGCTGATCCTGCTGGCTCGCGGAGGAGGACGAGGACGATGAACTGCTCTGCTGCTCCGCCTGCTCGATGAGCACATCGAGTTTCTTCAGGATCTCGTCCTGGATGCGCTGGGTGACAATGCCGGGATCGCCCGCGACGAGCAGGCGATCGGCGGCGTCGTTCATCTGGCGGATGGCCTGGCGGAACATCTCGGAGACTTCGTTCGCGGTGAGGGCGCGCTCGAGTTCGGCGCGGTTGGGGTCCGCGGCGTTTGGATCGACCGGGCCGGGATCGTCTTCGGGGCGGATGTCGGGGCGATCGGGCTTGGGGATGTTGAGCAGGTCGTCGAGGCTCGGCGGCTGCGCGGGAGGCGGGGGCGTGGACGCCTTTTCCTCGGGCTTCCTGTCGGTTTCCTTGGGCGTGTCCTTGTCGGGCGCCTTGCTCTCGTCTTTCGGAGCGCTCTGCGCTGGGCGTGGAGCGGGCGGCGCCGCGGCAAGCGCGGCGGGCATGGGCGCGCCAACGCCGAGGGTGATCGCGACGAGCATCGCGGCGACGGGCGGCGAGATTGAGTGCGCGGAGCGTTTCATCATCCGCCTCCCCCCTGCTGCTGCATGCGCTGCACGAGTTCCTCGCCGAGTTCGTTGAGTTCGCGCTGCTGGACGCCGAGATCGTCGATCCACTCGGCGGTGACGCCGGCGTCTCTCTCCGCGGCTGAGCGCGTGCGCCGGCCGATATCGGCCTGAATGCCGCGGAGCAGGCGGAGTTCGGCCAGCGGCGGGATGAGCGGCTGCTGCTGGCTGCCGCCGCCCGACTGGTTGCCGCCGCCGGGCTGCTGCTGGCTGAACTCCTGCTCCTTGTTCTGGTTTTCGCGCAGGGCTTCGACCAAGCCCTGGAGGAGTGCGATGGATTCATCCTGCGGCGGGAGTGAAGGGCGGGCGTCGCCGCGGGCCAGAGACTCCGCCGCGGCGCCGGTGGCGCTGTTCAGCCGGCGGTGGGCGTATTCAAAGAGTTTCGCCTCCGAGAGTTCGGAGACCTTCTTGAGCATCTCGTCGAGCGCGAGGCGGATGTTGATCTGCCGCTCGGAGAGGCCGCGGACGGCGGCGCGATCGCGGCGGGAGGGGTCTTCGATGTCGGCGAAGGGCGCGGCCTCGCCGCGGAGGACGACTTGCTGCTCGAGCAGGTCGCGGTAGGCGCGGCGGAGTTCGCGGCGCTTGCGGTCCTGCTGCTGCTGGGACATCTCGTCGGCGATCTGCTGCGCCTTGTCGCGCGCTTCGGTGAGCAGGCGCAGGCTGGTTTCCTCGTGCTCGCGGACGACGGGCGGCTCGACGAGCGCGCGGCGCAGGGCGACAACGGCGCGGGTCTGGGCCTCCACCGCCTGGCTGATGAGCGTGACGACGGGGGAGAGTTCGCGCGCGGCGGACTTCGCGAGATCGAGCACGCCGAGTGTGTTCTGGTTGAGGCGGATCATGCCCTCGTCGAGGCCGGTGTAGGGGCCGCCGCGGTCTTCGGCTTCGGTGAGGGCGGTGAGTTCAATTTCCTGGCGGCGGATGAGCGCCTCGAGCGATTCGATGATGCTCGCGAGGACGCGCTGGAGAGATTCCTCGCGGGCGCGCTCGCCGCGCTCGAGGTCCTCGAGCATTTCCTCGAGGTCTTCGATGGCCTGATCCTGCGACTGGCCGGCGGAGGCCATCTGGTTCTGTCCCGCCTGCTGCGCCGCCTGCTGCATGTTCTCGCCGACCTGCTCCTGCCGGGCGGTCTGCGCCGCCTGCTCCATGCCCGCGGCGGCGGCCGGATCGCTCTGCTTCATCTGGCGGCTGCGCTCATCCAGTTGCTCAGTGAGGCGGGCGAGCTGCTCGGCGAGTTCGCGCTGCTTGCGGACGATGCGCTCCAGCTCCGAGAGTTCGCGCTGGTCGAGTTCTTCGGCTTCGCGGCCCGCGGTGCTCGCGCCGGCCAGGGCGGTCTCTTCGCGGAGCGCCTTCTGCTGCTCGACGATGTTCTCGAGTTGGCGGCGTGTGACCCACGAATCCTCGCCGCGGTCGAGCAGGCTGATGACCTCCTCGAGTTGCTCCTGAACGTTCTCCTGCGCGCGATCGACGGCCTGGACGTCCTCATCGTTCATGGGCGCATCGGGGCCGGAGGGCTCATCCGCTTCAGGCTGCGCTTCGGCCTGTTCGCCTTCGCCGGCGCGCTCCTGCTGCTGGCCGGCCTGCGGCGATTGCTGTTCCCCGCCCTGTTGCGGCTGACCCTGGCCACCCTGCTGCGGCTGGCCGCCCTGCTGTTCCTGACCGCCGGATGGCGAGCCGGACTGGGCGCCGGATGGCTGGGCCTCGCCCTGTTCGCCGGGCTGTTCGCCGGGCTGCTCGCCGGGC
Source organism: uncultured Phycisphaeraceae bacterium (assembly GCA_964529265.1). Lineage (GTDB taxonomy): Bacteria > Planctomycetota > Phycisphaerae > Phycisphaerales > UBA1924 > CAZGVW01. The sequence continues at coordinate 12,939 of CAZGVW010000098.1, read as the reverse complement.
TGCTCGCCTTGCTTGGAACCTGGCCGCGATTCGTCGCCAGCCTCCTGCTGTTCGCCCCGCTCGCCGCCCTGCGCGCCGTCCTGTTCGCCGTCCTGTGCGCCGCTTTGTGCGCCGGGCGATGGCTGTGCGCCCTGAGGCTGCTCGCCCTGCCGCGGCGATGGCGTCTCACCGGCCTGGTTCGGCGGCGTCGCGCCGGCCGCGCCGGCTTCCTCATCCTCATCGCCGCGTTCGCGCTCCGCCGCGGCGCCTTCCGCGGGCGACGCCTCTTCGATCGCGATCGATGCGGCCTCCGAGCGCTTCCCGGCCTCATCCAGCATCACCCGCGCATCGTCCAGCAGGCCTTCCAGAATCTCATCGTTCAGCCCGTTGCGGCGCACGCGATCGAGCAGTTGCCCGACGGATTCGGTCTGCCGCGCGGTGCGCTCGCTTACCTGGGCCTGGCCGCGGCGGATGTGCGCATCCGGCCCGTAGCGGCGCAGGCGGTCGCGCAACTGGCCCTGCTGCTCGTGCAGACGGATCGCCGCCTGCCGCACGGCGGAGAGTTCGTCGCGCACTTCCTCGATGAACTCCGCCTCGGAGATCACGCGCAGCCGCCGCACCGCGGACGCCGTAGGCTCGCGATCGACGCCCTCCGATGCGAAGATGTCCGAGGCGAACGCGGTGAGCCACAGTTCGTCGCCCGGGCGCAGGCCGAGCACGGAAAGATCGAGCGAAACCTCCGCCTCGGCGCTCACGCGCCCGCTCGCGCTCGTGCGCACGAGCTCCACGGGCTCGCCCGCGGCTTCGATCGCGCCGCCCGGGCCGCTCGGCTCGCTTCCGGGCCCGCCCGCGGGCTCGGCCTTCTGCCGCTCGATCCACACATCCGCCAGGCCCACGTCGTCGCGCCCTTCGGCTTCGATCGGCACCACCGCCGTGGCGAGCACGTTGCGGTCGGACGCGGGCTCGGTGATGGTCGCGGAGGGCGCGCGATCCTCCACCGCCTCGAAGCGGTACACGCTCTCCTCGGCGGACGTGATGCCGTGCTCATCCGTGAGGTTGAGCGTGAGGCGCAGGGATTCGTCGAGCGTCCAGCGCAGGGTCCAGACGCTCGGATCGTCCGGCGCGGGCGCGAGTGAAACCTGCGAGTGCGCCGCCGCGGGCCCCAGAGCGCCCGCCAGCCACACCACGTCGTCCGGGCGCGCCTGCACGGGCTTGTTGAGCGTGAGCGTCATCTCGACTTCGCTGCCGGCGAGCGAGCGAGGCGCGATGGCGCGCTCGTCGCGCCCCGGGCCCATCTCCTGCTCCACGGGGCCGAACGCCGCGGCGCCCTCCTCCGCCGCCGCGGCTGCGGTCAGGCGCGCGGCGTACTCCGGCGGCGTGATGCGCGCCGTGGCGCCCACCACCGCCGGCGGCGGCACGAGGCGGATGCGCCGCCACGGCGTGACGTCGTCGAGTGTTTCGAACCGGTAGTCCACGAACTCCGCATCCGCCTCGATGAGGCGCTCGAAGAGCGGCGATTCGACGCCATCCGGCGTGCGCACACCGCGCTCCTGCCACGTGAGCAGCACGCGCTGCGAAGGCGAGGCGTCGCCGTCGGAAATCAGCCTGTAGCGCGCGGCGACGTCCGTGCGCTCCGCCGTGCGATTCGATCTCGTCAGCGCCGCCCGCAGCGGCAGCGCCGCCCCGAGCGGGTGCACATCCAGCGCCGTGACATCCGCCACCTCCGTCCGCTTGGGCCAATCCACGCCGGCCCACGGCGCCATCGTGCGCGCCGCGCCGATGCCCGCGAGATCCGGCCGCGCGAACGTGATCGCAATCGCCGCCACCGCCGCCACCACAGCCCACCCCACGGCCCGCAGCAGGCTCTTCGTCCGCAGCATCCCCTGTGCGCCGGTGTGCGACCACCGCTCCGTGGCGTCGGCCACCACCCGCCCACGCAGGAACTCGTTCACGGGCCCCGAAGGACCCGCGGCGCCCCCCTCGGCGCGGGATGCATCGCCCCGCTCCGCCAATTCCACACCGCTGGCGAGCAGACCGCGCAGATCCGGCTTCTGTCGCTCAATTCGAAGCGCCAAAGCGGTGTCGGAGGGGCGAAATCGCCACGCGGGGAGCAGAAATCGAACAACCGCCACCGCCAGAACCGCCACGCCGATCGCCCAGTGCACCATGCGCAGGCCGGTCGGGAACCGGAGCAGAAAATCGGCCAGGGCGAGCAGAATCACCACCCCCGCCGCGGCGGACAGCACCACCAGCCCCCGCTGGGCCAGCAGCACCCGCCGGGCCCGGGTCCCGAGCCGACGGATCGCCACCGCCACGGACGCGATGTCCGCGCCGATTCCGGCAGGCCTCGCCCCGCGGGCCTGTTCAGGGTTGGAAGGTCCAGTCGCCATCAAGGTCACACCCTTCCTCAACAATACGCCGGGGCCGGTTCGCAGTTCCGACGCCTCAATTCCGGGTCTGGACGGGGCGAAGGCCCCATGACGATGGCCGCTGGGGGGCGGCGCCGGTGGTCAGGGCCTGAGGGCTCCTCGGCGACACGCGCGCCAGCCTTCTTGGTATCGGCCGGTTGACCCTCCGTGGCGGCGCCCGGGCGTTTCGAAGGCTAAATCAGGTGGATCAGCCGGCGGCCCACCCATTCGAACGTCAGCAGCAGGATGACCAGGATCAGGGCCGCTGGCGTGTCCCAGAGGGCCTCGGTGGTTTCGTTCACAAGCCTGACGCGGCGGTTGGGCAGTTCCGAGGGCAGGCGGTCGAGATCGCTCACCTGGAACACCTGGCCCTCCGTATCACGGGCCAATCGCTCCAGAAGCGGGTGATTCGTCTCAGGTTGGCGCAGTTCGTCATCGGGCAGCGTCACCACGGCGTCCGCCGAGAGATCGAGCATCGTGAGCGCCGGGTCCACGGGCGCAGCATTCCACTCGCCCGCCTCCACCGGCACCCAGGTGGCGGAGAAGGAGCGCCCGAAACGGTCATCCGGGCGCAGCGTGAGTTCGACGGGCGGGCTCGGCTGATCCTCACCCGGCTCCGGGGTGCGCACCAGGCGCACAGCGACCGCGCCCATGCCCATCTCGACCAGCGCCTGATCGAGCAGTTCCACCGCGACGCGCACCGGCTGCTCGACGACCGCGCGGCGGGGCTCGATCGTGATCGTCGCCGATCGCCCGGATCGCGCCAGGCTCTCGCGCCCGAGCAGGCGCACCAGTTGCAGCCAGAATCGCTCGAAGAGCATCTCCCCGCGGCCATATCGCCAGCGCCAGGTCTCATCCGTCGCCACGTAGACGATCCGCCCGGCGCCGAAACGCATGGAGAGGATCACAGGCGAACCCTGATCACCGGCCGAGATGTCGTCCACCGGAACTGCGTGGGCCAGTGTCTCGGCCGTGGGCTTCAGGAACAGCGTGTTGATGGGCTGCCGCCAGCGGAGCGTCGCCCAGCCCGACTGCGGATCTGAGAGTTCCCGGGGCCAGGGGTCTTCCGCCGTTGCGCCGAGGCGCAGCGCGCCGAAGCGCTCCGCGAGCGCGGTCGGAACCATCACGGCGGGCCAGAGTCCAGGGCCCTTCGCCAGCGCCTCGCGCGTGAAGGGCAGCAGGTCGGCCATCGGCGTGGTCCACCACGATTCCGGCGTGGCGCCCGGGCCGCCGATCCAGAGCAGCCCCCCGCCGCGGATCGCGATGTGCTCGCGCAGGTCCTGCAGTTGATCTTTCGTGAACACGTCCGGCGAAACGTCGCCCAGCACGACGACGTCGAACTGCGCCCACTCCTCCGGCGAGGCGGGCAGCGCATCGATCTCGATGTCGCCCTCCTGGCTCGGGCGCCGGTTCGGCGCGAGGATCAGGTTGCTCGACGTGATCGACTTCTCGCGGATGAGCACGTTCTTGAGGTACCGCTGCTCCCAGCGCGGGTAGCCATCGATATAGAGCAGCCGCATCGGCCGATCGACGAGTTCGATGGCGAACTCCGCGCGGTTGTTGCCGGCGATGAGATCCGCCCCGTCCGGAATGATCTCGACAGCCCACGTCGATGCGCCGGGGTCGTTCGGGCGGTGCGTGAGCGTGATCGTCTCCTCCGGCGCGTCTCCATCGATGCGGCGCTCGTCAAGCACCATTCCCGTGCTCTGATCGATCAGCCGCACCACGCCCCCCGCCACCGCGGCGGCGCCGAGACGCTCCACCTCAACCGTCACGGGCGTGAAATCGCCCACGAACGCGCTCCGCGGGCCCTCCGCGCGGCGGATCGCCAGATCCGCCACGGGGTCGGCGCTGCCCAGCGGCACCACGTGCACCGGCACGCGCTCCGCCCGCAACCGCCGCAGCGCCGCCCGATCCGGCTCATCGATCGATCGCCCGTCGGAGAAGATCACCACGCTCGAAAGCGGCCGCGCCGCCGCCCGTCGCAGGGCCTGATCCAATGCCGCGGCCAGGCTCGTGCGCCGCCCCGTCGGCTCGCCGAGGTCGAGCGCCCGCTCGTGCGCCGCCCCCGCCTCGTCGCGCGAGAGTTCATACGCCCCCGCGTCGAACCCCAGCCACACCACCGTGCGCTCCTCCGCCACTTCGCTCCACATCGGCCACGATCGCTCGATCGCGCGCCGCAACTGCGCCTCGCGCGACGTCCGGCCCGATTCACCCTCCGCCCCCGCGGCGTCCTCGATCTGCATCGAGGCGGAGCGATCCACCAGCGCCAGGACCCAGTCGCGCTCCACGGTCTCATCCGTCTTCACGAGTTGCGGGCCCGCGATGAGCACCACGACCGCGATGAGCAGCAGCGCCCGCGCCGCCGCCAGCGCGCTCCGCCCCGCCACCGACCCCGTCAGCCTCGAATACGTCCACGCCGCGAACGCCCCCGCCGCGAGCACCACGCCCGGCCACGCCCAGAGCGGCAGCGGCCGCTCGAAGCCGAAGCGCACGCTTTCCGCGCCCCACTGGAGCGTATCGAGGTCGAGCAGCCAGGCGAACAGATCGTTCACGCCGCGGCTCCTTCCACGCCACCAGCGCCGCCCTCTTCGCGGAACGAGTGGCTGAAGTACCTCGCCATCACCGCCTCCAACATCGCGATCACCAGCGCCGCGATGAGCAGCGGCAGACTGATCGGCGAGCGCGCCTCGGCCTCCGCCAGCGCGGCGAACGGTGAATCCGCGGCGGGGTCATCGCCGCCTTCAATCCACGCAAAGGCGCCAGGCGTCACACCCGTCGCCGCCAGCCACGATTGCACCGCCGCGGGCGCCTGCACGTCGGTGCGGCCCGCGTCCGGATCGGCGTTCACCGCGAGCAATCCGCGCGATCCGCCGCGGCCATCCACCGCCCGCAGCAGGCCCGCTCGACGCACCGGCGCCGCGCTCCGCCCCGCGGCATCCAGCAGAATCGCCCCGCGCTCAGCGCCCCCCGCCACCGGCCGCAACTCAACCGCCCGCACCGGCGCCATGATGAACTGACCGGCGAACGACGCCCACGTGCCCGCGGCACGCCCCACACCCTGCCGCACCGCCTCGTTCAGCAGCGGCACCATGAACGGCCTCGCCGGAAGATTCGTCCACGAAAGCGTCGGCGTTGACGCGAAATAGACCACCAGGCCCCGCTCCGCCCGCGGCTCGACACTGCGGGCTGCGCCATCGCCCGTCTCCTCGCTCTCATCCACGCGCGAACCCGCGATCGCCCACGGCGCGCCGTCCTGCGTGCGCAGAATCGTCTCGACCCCCTGCGGCGCATCCTCGATCGGCAGCGTTTTCACAACGGTCACGGTCGAAGCGAGATCCTGCGCCTCTTCCTCAACGAGCGAGAGCAGTCTCGACGCTGCGCCCTCGGTCGTGAGCGCCAGCGGCGGATCGTGCTCCTTCGCCTCGCGCGCGATGCGCCACGGCAGGCCCAGCGTCTCCGAGACGTGATCCGTCCACAGATGCACCGGCTCCTCGGCCGGCGGGAAGATGAGCAGCATCCCGCCCGAATCCACGAACGCGCGGAGCCGCTTCCATCCTTCGTCGTCCACCAGGTCCGGCCGCACCAGAACCACCGCCGCCAGCCCCGCGAGCGACGGCGCATCGATCGTCGCCGGCTCGATGTCGATCACGTCCACCGGCGATGCGTCCGACGGCCGCAGCGCCAGGCGAATCCAATCCGCCGGATCGAGCCGCTCGATCGTCGGCGCCCCGCCAAATCGCCGCCGCGCCACCATGCCCACGCGCAGCGTCTCCGCCACCGCCACCGGCCTGCGGTGCGCGTTGTCGCCATCCAGCGCATCGCGATCGATCTCCGCCACCAGCGCCACGCCGCCCGCCTCGATCAGCGCGCCCCCCGCCGCCGCCGAGAGATCCACCGCGGGCGACGCCGTCGCCTCCGATTGCCCCGGCGCCCAGCGCACCACGGCCTGAGCCGCGGCGGCGCTCAGTTCGCCCGCCCCGCCCACGCCATCCGACGCCGAAACCACTCGCAGCCGAACCGTCGTCGCGCCGGGTTCCGCCACTGCGGGGCCGGTCCGGCGCAATCGCACCGTCACAACGCCCGAAGCCAGTGTCGCCGCCTCGCCGCCCGTGAGCACCACCGGCCGCAGCGGATCAACACTCACGATCTGCACGTTTCCCGGCGCATCCTCCGCAGGGCGCGATGCCAGCAGCCGCACGCCGGCGCCCGCGGATCCGGCAAGGCCGGTGAACACGCCCGGCGGCGGCGTGCCGATGTCCGCCGAGCCCGTGAGGAAGTCAGAGAGAATCGCCACGATCACGTTGTCCGTGCGCGACGCGTCTGAATCGCTCGAGAGTTCCCCGCGCAGGCGCTCGAACGCCGACGAGAAATCCGTCGGCGCATCCGTCGCCTCCAGCCCCTCGACCAGCCCCCGCACCGCGGAAACATCCGCCGACGCCGGAACCACCAGCGATTCCGCCGGCGCGCCCAGCGCCATCAGCCCCGCCCGATCCGCCGGCCCCAGCGATTGCAGCAGCCGCATCGCCGCGGCTTTGTGCCTCTCGAGCGCCGTGCGCCCCGCGTCATCGCGGATCGACGACGCCAGCCCGTTGTCGATGAGCACGTACAGCGTCCGCGCGCCGCCCCCGCCCAGCGCGCCCGCCGCCTCCAGCACCGGCCGCCCGATCGCCAGCGCCAGCAGCGCCACCACCAGGCACCGCGCCGCCAGCAGCAGGAACTGCTCCAGGGTCAGCCGCCGACGCTGCCGGCGATACGCCTCCAGCAGGAACCGCATCGCGCCCCACAGAATCGGCTTCCGCCGCCTGCGAAACAGCAGGTGAATGACGATCGGGATCGCGACGCACGCCACGCCCGCCAGGCCCAGCCCGAGGTGCAGCAGCGTCATCGGCCGGACTCCCTTCGCGCCGCGCTTCGCCGCTCGATCGGTTCCATGCGACGGTGCCTCACCCGGCCTTGCTCCGCTTGATGCGCGCGTTCCGTCGCGCCACGAACCCCGCCAGCGGCGGCCCCAGCCAGTCGTGCGTGCTCACGACCATGTCGTCGAACCCGAACGACCGCGCCGTCTTCCGCACCGCATCGATGTGCTCGTTCAGCGCCTTCAGATAGTCCTTCCTGATCGAGCGCGGGTCGAGGCGGATCCGCCCCTCCCCCTCCAGCCCCTCGAAGGGCGCCGCGTCGCGGAACTCGAACGTCTGCTCCTGTTTGTCCAGCGTCTGGCACACGATCACGTCGTGCCGCTTGTGCCGGCACCGCGCCAGCGCCGTGCGCAGCCGCGCGGGGTCCTCGAAGAAATCGCTGATGATGATGATCAGGCACCGGTTGGTCAGTTTCGCGAGCACCTGGTCCATCACGCGCGCGATGTCCGTCGATCGGTCCACCGGGTGCGTCGAGAGCGCGCCGACGATCTGCCGCCACTGCCCCTGCGCGCTCGAGCGCCGCACCATCGCCCGCACCTCGTCCGCGTACACCACCAGCCCCACGCGATCGCCCTGCCGCAGCGCCATATAGGAGAACGCCGCCGCCAGCGCCGTCGCGTGGTCGAACTTCGTCCAGTTCGCGCCGCCGCGGGGGTTCGACTTCCGCCCCACGCCCGACGCCTCCTGGAACAGCCGCGACCCGAACTGCATCGACCCCGATGAATCCACCAGCACCATCAGATCGAGGTTCGTCTCCTGCTGGTGCTGCTTCAGGTGCAGCTTGTCCGTGCGCCCGAACACCTTCCAATCCAGGTGCCGGATGTCGTCGCCCGCCACGTACGGCCGGTGCTGCGCGAACTCCACGCTGAACCCCTGGTACGGCGAGCGGTGCATGCCGCTCATCACGCCCTCGACGATGTGCTTCGCCCGCATCTCGAACGACCCCAGCCGCGACAGCGTCTGCGGGTGCAGATACAGCGTGGCGTCCACCCCGGGCTGGGCGCCGGAGGGTGGGGCAGAGGAAGAGGGCCGGGCTGTGGGCAGGGATTCGCTCATCAACGCTTCGATTCTAGGGGCCGCGCCAGAGACGGCTGCGGCGCCTCTCTTGGTGGCGCCGGCGTCTCCGGGGCGCCTGTGTCGCCGCGCCGCGGCGAGCGCACACGCACCGCGCCCTCCCACACTCCTTTCATTCGGTCAACCACCTCCCCCAGCCGGAAAGCCGCTTCCGGCGTCACCAGCCCTGCCCCGGGCCCCGGCCCTCGCCCCTGCTCGCGCCCCCGCTCCAGCGCCAGCAGCGTCATCGCCGCGATCGCCGCTCCCGTCGCCCCCGCCCCATCCTGCACCGAGAGCGTCGCCGCCTCGCCGATGTCCTCGCCGCCGGAGCGGGCCTGCGCGCACATCTCGATCGCGATCTGCCTCCGGCGCAAAACCACTTTCCGCACGAGCACCATCCCCGGCAGCGCTGCCCGGGCCTGCGCCACCCGCAGCCACCGGAGCCGAAGCAACGGCGCCGTCGCGCCGGCCAGCGCCCCCATCCAGGCAGGCCGCACCGCGATGAACGTGCGCACGTTCCGCAACCCGGCGCCCCGCGCCAGCATCGGCGCTTCCACCAGGCCGAGACTCAGCGCCTTTCGCGCGCCGCCCGGAAACTCCAGGACGCGCCCGGACGACATCGGCGGCCCGCTCCGCGCCTCCCCAGCTTCGATCCACACCGATTCCCGCTCCAGCAGCCGCGACATCAGCCTGCACATCGCTCCCCCCGCGCCGGCCAGCGGGCTGATCCGCACACCGAGGTCAACGCCGTCCGCCGCGCCCGCCCCATGCTGCAAACCCGCCGCCCGCACCGCCTCCGCCGCCAACAGATTGCTCAGCCCGGGAAACAGCCCCGCCCCGATCACCGCGCCCACTCCCGTCTCCGGGGATGCTCGGCCCCCATTCACACGCTCACCCATCAACCGCCCGACGACGTCCGGATCAGCCGACGACTCCACGAACAGCGCCCCCTCCCGCGCACACGCCCGCATCGCCTCGACAGGCCCCGCCACGCGCCCTTCGCCCGTCGCCTCCGCGCAGTTCACCACCGCGTCACAACCGCGAAACGCGCCAAAGGTCCCTGCATCTCGCAAATCCACACGCGCATCCGGCCCGCCGCGCCCCGCGCGCACCACCTCCACCTCCCCATCGCGCCGGAGCGCATCGCACACCCGGCCCCCGATGAACCCACCCGCGCCGATCACAAGCACGCGCATCGACGCAGAATACGCGATGTTCGCTGTGGCCCGCGATCATGCGGTGGCATAGGCGTCTCCGGGGCGCCTGTGTCGCCGCGGATCGGCGAGCAAAGGCGCCGAAACACGCGATACTCGCTCACATGCCGCCCCCTGATCCCCCGCCTCCTCCAGACCAGTCAACAACACCCCTCCTCCTCACCACAACCCGCCTCACACTCCTCGCCGCCACCACGCGCACCGCCCGCGCCGCCGCGGCCGGCCCAGACACCCTCGCCCTCCTCCTCGGCGCCACCATCGCCCCCGACTGGCCCCCGCCCCTCATGGCCGACGCCCTCGAACCCTCTGCGAGCGCGCTCGAAGCCGATCCAACTCTCCGAGGCTGGTCCTACTGGTTCATCCTCGCGCGCGACATCAACCCCCCCACGCTCATCGGCGCCGCCGGCTTCAAAGGCCGCCCCGAACACGGCGGCCGCGTGGACATCGGCTACTCCATCGTCGATTCGCTCCACCGCCGCGGCTACGGAACCGAAGCCACACGCGCCCTCATCGAATGGGCCTTCTCACACCCCGAAGTCACGCACGTCATCGGCGAGACGCTCGACGGCCTCGAACCCTCCATCAAGGTCATGCAGCGCTGCGGCTTCAATTTCGTCGGCCGCGCACAAGGCCACGACCCCGGCGACCCCGAAGTCCTGCAATACCGCCTCGACCGCCCACGCTAAGCGCCGCGATTCCCTCGGTGGCACAGGCGTCCCGCGCTTCCCGGTGGCACAGGCGTCCCGCCTGTGTCGCCGCGCAGCGGCGAGCGCGCACACGCGCCGCCACACCAACCCTCACACCGCCACACCCACAAACCCCATCCGCGACAGCCGCCCCTCGCTCGACAACCTATGCACCACACCCAGAAATCGCTGCAGATCTTCAAACGCCTCCGCGCCCTCAACTTTCACCACCGCCTCGCGATGCCTCGCCCGCGCCTCCCGCCACCGCGCCGAGGTCCGCGCCACGCCTTCCGTCAGATCAACCACCTGCTCCACGCGAAATCCCGCCCGCTCCAGGGCCGCTCGATTCGCTTCCGCCGTCGAAAAGAGAAAGAACCCGATCGAACTCCGCGCCGCCAGCTCCTCGTTGCTCACCAGCCCCGTGACCACCACCGGGTCCGTGAACAGACACCGGCCGCCCGCCTTCAGCACGCGCCGCCAATCCCTCAGCACCGCCGCGCGATCCGCAAGGTGATTGATCGCGTCATTGCAGAACACACAATCGAACGACTCCTCCGCAAACGGCAGCGCCGCGTTCGCATCCACCTCCAGAAACCGCGCCCGCTCGCCCATCCCCGCCGCGGCGGCCCGCCTCGTCGCCGCCCGAACCCCCGCCGCGTTCACATCCACACCCACCACCGAAAGATCGAACCCCTGCGCCAGCCGGATCCCCGCGCCCCCCGCCCCGCACGCCACCTCCAGCAGCCGCCCACCCCGCCGCGGCGCCACCATCGCCCCCAGCTGGTCGCACTCCTCCGCCGTGATCCAGCTCGTCTGCCCCAGATCCTCACCGAACGCCTCCGCCCGCACCGCCCGGTGCGCCTCCGATTCGTCGCCCCCGTACTGCGTGTCATACATGCTCGCGCTCTGATTCTCGTCCGGCATGTTCCGCATCCTCCTCATCGGATCCACGAAGTTGAGCCTACACCGAAGCGCGCCCGGCCACGCGATACCTCGCCGGCTTTTCTGCGCACATAAGCGGCGGCGCCCGACCCGCATCGGCGCCCCCGACCATCGGGTACAACCCGCGGCAGCCCCGCCGCACCGCAAACCCGTCGAGGAGCAAGGCCCCATGCGCCCCACCGTCGCCCGAACCGCCGCATCCCTTGCGTCCATCCCCCTGACGCTCAGCCTCGCCGCCTGCGCCTCCCGCTCCACAGTCGCCGCGAAGACCCACCCGCCCGCCACCGGCATCAACGCCGCGCCTGTCGAGTTCCCTCAGCGCATCGAGAACCCTGAAGGCGTCCGCAGCAACAACCTCTTCCGCGCCGGACCCGTCTACATCGCCGGTCAGCCGGATGAGCAGGCCTTCGAGCGCTTCGTCCGCGAGAACGGCGTCACCGTCGTCGTCAACCTCCGCACACAGCGCGAGATGGATAATCCGGAGCACGTTCCCTTCGACCAGCCCGCACTGCTCGATCGCCTCGGCGTCGAATACGTCCACATTCCGCTCGGCGGCGATGACAACCCCTACACCCCCGCCGCGGTTGACACCTTCGCCGAAGCCCTCGCCCGGCACGAAGGCGCCGCCCTTCTCCATTGCGCCGTCGCCTGGCGCGCCAGCCACATGTGGGCCGCATACCTCGCCCGCCACCGCGGCTTCTCCGTCTCCGAAGCCCACCGCCACGGCGCCGCCATGCTCGTCGACGACACCCCCTTCGAAATGCTCCTCGGCGTCCAGTTCGTCTCCGAGTGGGAATGACGCGCCGATGCGCCGTGGAAGCGTCGCGTTTCTGCGCGCATAAAGCAAACGGCGCCCCGCCCGCCCCCTTCTCCCACCCGCGCATCCTCATCGCCGCCCCCCGGTGGCACAGGCGTCCCGCCTGTGTCGCCGCGAAGCGGCGAGTGCGGGGGGGCTCCGCCATGGCAGTCATGCATCCAGATCGGAATGGCGGCGCCGAACTCGTACGCGTCCAGATCCGTCATCGGCGCGGCCAGCAATCCCCGCTCCCTCCAACGGGCAGTGGCGCCGGGGGCAGACCGACACGCGGCGGCGCCCCCCTGCCCGACGGGCGCCACGGAGCCGCCTTCCGGGGCCGCCGCCCGGCTACATCCGTGCATGACCCGCCCTCGCGCCGCCCCGCGCCCTGGCGCCCGCCTCCAACCCCTTGATCCTCCTCTCTCGCGCCCTCGCGTCCATCGCCGCAAGCGCTGCGACGGCGCGCACCGGCCACAACCGCTCCAGCCTTGGAGCGCCGACCTCTTCGCCCACCGTCGCCGGCAGGCCTGCCGTGGCGAGTTCCGTCCGCTCGTCCGGCGGCAGCGCCAGATACATGCTCAGAGCGATCATCGCGATCCCCTGCGAGCCCCCATGCCGCTGGGGCCCATTGCCCAGTTCGCGAATGTCCTGGTCCAGCCTCTCCCGCAGCCAGGTTGGAATGGATGCGCTGAAAATCTGCGTCCTCGGGTCAGCCATGGCCGGAACGTACCGCCTGCCCGATCTTCGCGGAATATGCGAAGACCATCCGAGTATCATTCGACGAATATAAATATACGTTTATCCGCTTGAAAGTTCTGCCGAGTAGAGGTAGTGTGTCACGACTTGATTGAAACTCGCCTCGCTCGCGCAGGCGGCCCGCGATACGTGTTTTCTCCTCCTGATTCGGACCCCACAAGGGGTCCGCCTCGAAGGCGGCGTCCC
>CAZGVW010000097.1:0-5530 GCA_964529265.1 uncultured Phycisphaeraceae bacterium | reverse complement strand
CGATCGCATCACCGGCCTCGGCGACGTACGTTCCGGCGATGAGCTGGATCGGTGCGCCGAACTCGATCATCGGCACCTGGAGGCCGTCGCCGAAGCCGGCGACCTCGACGATCCCGCCGTCCGGCCGGCTGATGGAGAGCTGACCCTCGCTGATGGAGAGCTGACCCTCGTAGTAGTTGCACGCGAGCGGATCGAACTTGAAGAGCGTCATGCGCACGCGGATCACGTCGCCAGGCGCCACCTCGTCGACCGGCGCGCCGTTCACGAGGGTCTCGAGGGTCGCTGCGGCGCTGCCGCCGGAGCACCCGGGCGGGCTCTCGCCGCCGAGGAGGGGTCGCCACATCGCCGCCAGCGCCACGGCGGCCGCGGCCAGGTGAGTGATACGCAGTTTCGTCGGTCTCGTCGTCTTCATCGGGCACCTCCGTGCTGGTCGTCCCCAGGAGAGGCGACGAACGGCGGCACCGACTGCAAGAGAAGTGACATCGGCGGTCACCGTCACGGCCCGGACCTTGCCTTCCCTTCGCTCCTGCATGACAATGGCCGCCACGGAGGCCCCAGCGTGGACGGTCCCATCGGCCATGAGGACCACGAGGCGACACGGCTGCTGCGGCGGGCGGCCGCCGGCGACGGCGATGCCGTGGGGGCGCTCATGCCCCTCGTGTACGAGGAGCTGCGCCGGCTCGCCGACCGCGAGCTGCGCCGCGAGCGCGCGGGACATACGCTTCAGGCGACCGTGCTCGTGCACGAGGCGTTCCTGAAGCTCATCGGGCAGGATCGGATTGACCTCGCCGACCGGCGCCACTTCTTCGCCGTGGCGTCGAACCTGATCCGGCAGATCCTGGTCGACCACGCCCGCACCCGTGGTCGCCGCAAGCGCGGCGGAGACTGGCAGCGCGTACCGCTGGAGGGGCTGCCGGTCGATGACACGGGGCCGGGCATCGACTTCGTCGAGCTCGACGACGCCCTCGGCGATCTGGCGCGCCTGGACGATCGCTGCGCCCGGGTCGTCGAGCTGCGCTACTTCGGCGGCCTGAGCGTCGAGGAAGTCGCGGAGACGTTGCAGGTCTCGCCGCGGACCGTCGCGAACGACTGGCGGACGGCCAAGGCGTGGCTGCACGACAGGCTGGCCCGTCATGCATGACGAGCAGGCCCGCTTCCGCGCCGCGCGGAGCATCTTCCTCGAGGCGAGGGAGATGGACGACGCGGCGCGCCAGGCCCTCTTCGCCGAGCGCGCCCCGGACGATCCGGCCCTGCGCGGGCTCGTCGAGCGCCTCCTGGCGAGCGACGTCGCGGCCGACAAGTTCATGGAGACCGTCTCCCTGCGACAGCTTCCGCCCCTGCCGCCCGCCGAGCCCATGCCAGATGTCGTCGGCCGCACCATCGGCGGGTTCGCCGTCGATGCGCCCATCGGGCGCGGCGGCATGGGCGTGGTGTACCGGGCGCGGCAGCAGGACCCGTCGCGCGACGTCGCCCTCAAGATCGTGAGCCCCGCCGCCGCCACCAGCCGCGGCGTGCAGCGGTTCGAGCTGGAGAAGGAGGTCCTCGGGCGCCTCAACCATCCCAACATCGCCCGCATCTACGGCGCCGGTGTGCACGAGACCTCCGACGGCTGGCGCCTGCCCTACTACGCGATGGAGCTCATCGACGGGCAGCCCATCAATGCCTACGTCGGCGACCGCAAGCTTTCCGCCGACGAACGCGTGCGCCTCTTCATCGACGTTTGCGACGCCGTGCATCACGCCCACCTCAAGGGCGTCATCCACCGCGATCTCACTCCGGCCAACATTCTCGTGGACGCCGCCGGTCGCCCCCGCATCCTCGACTTCGGTCTCGCGCGCCTCGCCGAGAAGGACGAGGCGCCGGCGCGGGTCCGCACGGTCACCGGCGAGATCTTCGGCACCATCCGCTACATGAGCCCGGAGCAGGCCAGCGGCCGCACCGGCGACATCGACGCCCGCACCGACGTTTACGCCCTCGGCGCCATCCTGTTCGAGCTCCTGTGCGGCGAGCTGCCCCACGACCTCCAGGGCCTCTCCGACTTCGACGCCCTGCGACGAATCGCCGACGACCCTCCGCGACGCCTGGCGAAGATCGACCCGCGCTTGCGCGGCGACCTCGACACGATCACGGCGACCTGTCTCACCCACGAGCCGCAGCGCCGCTACGCCTCGGCCAGCGCGCTCGCCGACGACCTCCGCCGCTATCTCGATGACAGGCCCATCTCGGCGCGTCCGCCGAGCGTGTGGTACCAGCTCAGCAAGTTCGGGCGGCGGAACCGGGGGCTGACGATCGTCATCGCCGCGGCGGCGCTGGTGGTCGCGGCGGCGGCTGTGGGAGTGAGCGTCATATCGATCAGGCTGGCTTCCTCCAACGCGAGCCTCCAGGCGGTCCGCGTGAGCCATCTGTCCTCCTGGACACGGCAGTCGCGCCAAGCCGCCGACTGGCCGACCCTGCTGGGAGCCACCGAGGAAGCGCTGGCCCTGGCAACGGATACAGCCGACTTCGACAGGCTCCGCCTCGAGGCGCTGTGGCACACCTCGGACACGTGGTCGGCCTTCACCGCCGAGCTCGACGCGCTCGAAGGAACGGAGCGCGGCGAGGCATGTCGCGGCGACCTGCTGCTCTGGCGGGCGCACGCTCCGGACCTCGAGCCGGGCGAGGTGCGCCGCCTGGCCCGCGCCGCCATCGACGCGGGTCTGCCCGCGGGCGAAGCCGCGTACGCTCGCGCATTCCTGGCCGGGACGGTCCCCGAGACGGTCGACGCCCTGCATGCCGCCGTGCGGCGCGACATGTTCAACCTTCGCGCCCGAAGCCGGCTTCAGCTTGGGCTCATGCTGCTGGACCGCTACGGCGAAGCGGAAACGGCCTTCTGGTCGTGGTTCGCCCGCGACCCGGTTAACCAGCGCATCGAGGCGGAGCGGGCCGTCCTCGCCGCCGCACGGCAGCGCCTCGACGAAGCGGAGCAGATACTGGGGCAGCTTCCGCCGCCGCGCACGCCGCGCGACGATGATTGGCGCCGTCGTATCGAGGCTGCAATCGAGCTGCACAGGTCCTTTGAGCATCTCGAGCAGACCGCGCTCCTTGCCGCTGATATCGGGTGGTTCATGCCGCTGATCGGCCCCTCGAGCTCCGTCCTCGTGCTGTCCGGCTCGGGTCTCGACACGGAGAGCAGCATCCCGGCGTTCGCCGACGCGGTCAGCGCGATCGGCGACCTCCATCAAGCGGTCTCGACACAGCGCCCGGAAATCGCCGTGGTCGAGGAGGCCTTCCGGATCATGCCCTGCCACCGGCTGGCGCTGATTCACATGATGGCGCTCGATTCTCAGCCCGAGAAAAGGCGTGAGGTGTGGGCGCGGGTTCGCGAATGGGACGGCCCGGTGCGGGTCAAGCGCATGATGGCGTTCAACGCGATGCTGGTCGCGATCTCGAACGTAGTCGCATTCGGGCCACAACCGCGCGACCACCCGCCGGCCGAACCGGCGCGCGAGCGCCTGCAGGCGGCATGCCTGGAGCTGCTCGACCTTCGCCCGGAGAACCCGGGCTTCATCGCCCAGGCGGTCTGGGGCGCGGCCATGTCCGACAGCCTGGCCCTGGACGAGGGGATCGGCTGGTGGGACCGGTTCGAGTGCTACGACCGCGAAACACATCTCGCCAACACGCGCCTGATGGCCACGTGGCACGGAGCCGACACCGCAGCCGTCCTCTGCGCCGCCTCGGGCCTGCGCTGCTCTCCCGGGGACGCAGAGTTCCTCGCCATACGTGACGCTGAGTTCCGCGCGGCCCTGGAGCGCAGTTGGCCGTTCGAGACGGAGCTCCTGGAACGGCTCCGCAAGGCCGGCATGCTGCCTGAGGAGCTGTTCGCACGGCCGGACGATCCGGCGGCGCCGGCAGGGGCCGCCGGTGAGCCGTGACGCTCCCATTCGCGCCCTTCCTTGCAGTCGGCGGGCGCCGTCGTCGCCTCCTCCTGTGCGTCACACAAGGAGCCGACGACATGCGTACCGGTATCGCCCCACTCACCGCCCTGATCGTGACCCTCCCCGCCGCCGCGGCACCGGCCGCCGACATCGTCGCCACCTGGACGGGCGGCGGTGACGGCACGAGCTGGAGCGACGGCCTCAACTGGGACGCCGGCGTCCCGCCCATCAACGAGGGCGCGACCACCTACCGCGTTCTCCTGAGCGCGGCCGGCGCCACCTTCGGGGACGCCAACGACGGTCGACTGTCCGCCCTGGGCGGCGGCACGATCACCGTCGCCGCCACCGCCACCGCGAACCGCGGCGGCGCCCTCGCGGCCGTTGCCGCGGCCGCCGTGTCGGTTGAGTGCACAACGTTCGGGTCGAATGTCGACCAGCCCACCTTGGGAGGCTCGTCAGCGAGTGGCGCAGCCCGAGTGGCACCCTTGAGATCTCCCCACCTCTTTCCAGCGCCGAAGTTCGAGGTAGGCGTCGCCCCCAGAACGCTCGCAATCGGAGACCTCAACGGGGATGGTCACGAGGACGTCGCAGTCGCTAACTCGGGAAGCGACGACCTCTCGATCCTGCTGGGTAACGGTGACGGCGTACTTCAGGCCGAGCAGCGCTACCCCGTTGGTAATTTCCCTGGATCGGTAGCCATAGCGGATCTGAATGGCGATGGCCACCAAGACATCGCCGTGGCAAATGCTGGTGATGACAACGTATCGGTGCTCCTCGGCCACGGCGATGGAACCGTCCAGTTCCATCACAATCTCGCCGCAGGCTTCGCACCTCGGTCTTTGGCTGTCGCAGACTTCAACGGAGACGGTCACCAAGACATATCCGTAGCCAACTCAGAAGACGATGATGTCTCGGTGCTGCTCGGCAACGGCGACGGGACGTTTCGGACTCAGCAGACCTTCGCGGTGGGGCCGCGTCCCCTGTCCCTGGCGAGCGCAGACTTGGACGGCGACGACTTCCTGGATCTTACCGTTGCAAATAGCGAAGGTGACAGCGTCTCCGTACTCCTTGGCAACGGCGACGGGACCTTTCGTACTCAGTTGACATTTGGCGTTGGCACCTCTCCGAGGTCCTTGGCGATCGAGGATCTGAATGGAGATGGCGACTTGGACCTTGCCGTGGCCGCATATGACATCTCTGTCTTACTCGGAAATGGCGACGGGACGCTCCGGGCGCCGCAATCCTTTGAGGCGGGTTTCATTCCCATGTGGATCGCGACTGCGGACTTGGACGGAGATGGAGACGAAGACCTTGTTGTGGCCAACCCGGGGGACGATACCCTCTCCGTGCTGCTTGGAAATGGCAACGCGACGTTTCAGGCCCCGCAGACCTATCCCGCGGGTGTCAGCCCGCAGTTCGTCGCGATTGCAGACCTCAATGGCGACGATCAGCGGGATCTGGTCGTTGCCAATGAGATCGGTAACGACGTCGCTGTGCTCATGGGTAACGGTGACGGAGCCTTTCAGGCTCCATCAAACCATCCTGCGGACGGTGGCTCCATTGCGATAGCTGATCTTGATAGTGACGGTGCTCCCGACGTCATCCTGGCGGACTAC
>CAZGVW010000096.1:0-21198 GCA_964529265.1 uncultured Phycisphaeraceae bacterium | reverse complement strand
ATTGAGAGATCTCCTGAACGAGCAGATGATACAGGCAAAGGGTCTACTCGGGTTGAGAACCGAACAGCACCGGCGGGGAGTGGTACGTAGCCCGATAGTGCCGGTCCTCGAAGTGGCTTTCCGCAACAGGACCGGTCTGCGCTCGGCAGATTTGGGTGGTCGGCGAGCTTCTTAGAAACTGTCGTAGAAACTCGCCCGTCGGACGGCAGATTCGTGCGATTTCCTAGGAATTCTCGCGACTGGCCGGCAACACGCGATTATGGCACCGCGCTCCGAGCGGGTGCAACCTCGGGTATTCTCGCGTGCATGCCCTTCGCTGCAATTATCGGGCATCAGGCCGTGATCGATCTGCTGCGGCAGGCGGTCGCGCGCGGGCGCGTGCCGCAAAGCCTGCTGCTGGCCGGACCCGCGGGCGTCGGCAAGCACGCGACCGCCGTCGCGCTCGCGCAAGCGCTCAATTGTCCCGCGCGGCGCCAGGCCAACGGCGACGATGCGTGCGGCGCGTGCGCGACGTGCCGGCGCATCGCGGCCGGCACGCACTCGGATGTCGTGGAGCTCGACCGGGGCGACGAAGCCTCCATCAAGATCAAAGCGCTGCGCGATCGCGTCCTCCAGGTCGTCGGCTACCGTCCCTTCGAGGCCGAACGGCGCGTCTTCATCATCGATCCGGCAGACGATCTCACGATGGAAGCGCAGGATGCGCTGCTGAAGACGCTCGAGGAGCCGCCGCCGTCGACGATGCTGATGCTCATCAGCGCGTACCCCGACACGCTGCGGCCCACGATCCTCTCGCGCTGCCGCCGGCTGCGCTTCGGCCCGCTGTCGGAGCCGGACGTCGCGCGCGTGCTCATCGAGCGCCATCGCATCGACGCGGCGCGCGCGCGCATGCTCGCCGCGATCTCGGGCGGCAGTCCCGCGCGCGCGCTGGCGGCCGATGACGAGGATCTCGCGGCCGATCGCGACGCGGCGCTGTTGCTGCTGCAAGCCGCCGCGCGGCCGGGCGTGGCGGGCCGGCTCAAAGCGGCCGCCGCCCTGGCGAAGCATGCCACCGACCGCCGCGATCGCGAGTCGCTCGGCCTGCGGCTCGCGGTGATCGAGTCGCTGCTGCGCGACCTCGTCGCGCTGTACGCGCGGCCGGCGGCGGTGGTGCATACGGACCTCTCGCGCGAACTGCACGCCCTGCAGTCCGCATTCGATCCCTCCCGGGCCGTCCGCGCGTTCGACACGATCGTCGAGGGGCAGGCGGCGCTCGATCGCAACGCGAGCCCGAAGATCGTGGCCGACTGGGTGGCCGTGCGCCTGTGACCGACCAGGGCCGCGGCACCGTGCCCGTGATCGCCGTCACCGTCGGCGATCCGTCCGGCATCGGACCCGAGATTGCGGCGAAAGCGGCGGACGACGCCCGCGTGCGTGCGGCGTGCACGCCGCTCCTCTACGGCCGGGCGACCCAGTCCGCGCTCCTGGAATTCCCCGCCGGCCAGATCGATGCCCGGTCCGGACGCGCGGCCTACGACGCGATTGTCCAGGCGGTCGAGGATGCGCGGGCCGGACGCGTCGCGGCGATCGCCACCGGACCGATCAACAAAGCGTCGTGGGCCGCCGCCGGGCTGCCGTGGCGCGGACATACCGATCTGCTCGCGCATTTGTGCGGCGTCTCCGACGTCGCGATGCTGTTCTGGTCCGACCCGCTCCGCGTGGTGCTGGCGACGGGGCACATTCCGCTGACCGAGGTGCCCGGCGCGCTGACCGAGGCGCGTGTGCTGCAGGTGGTCCGTCTCACGGCGCGCGCGCTGCCGCGATTCGGCATCGCCGCCCCGAGACTGGCGGTCGCCGGTCTCAACCCGCATGCCGGGGAGAGCGGCCTGCTGGGCCGTGAAGACGGGGCCGTCATCGCGCCCGCGGTCGCGAGCGCCCGGGCGGAAGGGATCAGCGTGGCGGGTCCCATCCCGGCGGACACCGTCTTCGTCCGCGCGATGCGGCGGGAGTTCGACTGCGTGATCGCGTGCTACCACGATCAGGGGCTGGTCCCGATCAAGCTGGTGGCGTTCGGCCGGGCGGTGAACGTGACGCTGGGGCTGCCGATCATCCGGACGTCCGTCGATCACGGCACCGCGTTCGACATCGCGCGCCAGGGACGCGCCGATGCGAGCAGCCTGATTGAAGCGATTCTGCTGGCCGCGGCGCTGGCGCGGGCCGGGCGCGCCTGATCTCAGCGGGTGGAGATGACCGCCTGCGAGTGGCCCGTGCCGTGCCGATCGGAGAGCCGCCGGATGTCGGCGTCCACCATCATCTCGACGAGGCCGCGAAAGTCGATCGACGGCGTCCAGCCGAAGCGGTCGCGCGCCTTCGAGGCATCGCCGATCAGGTGATCCACTTCGGCGGGGCGCATCAATGCCGGGTCCTGTTTGACGGACTCGCGCCAGTCGAGTCCCGCGTGCGCGAACGCGATCTCGACGAGATCCTGCACCGAATGGCTCTTGCCCGTGGCAATCACGTAATCGTCGGGCTCCGGCTGCTGGAGCATCAGCCACATGGCGCGCACGTAGTCTCCCGCGAACCCCCAGTCGCGGTGCGCCTGCAGGTTGCCGAGCCGCAGCTCGGCGGCGAGGCCCAGCTTGATGCGCGCCACGCCGTCGGACACCTTGCGCGTCACGAACTCGATGCCCCGGCGCGGCGACTCGTGATTGAACAGAATGCCGGAGACGGCGAACAGCCCGTAGCTCTCGCGGTAGTTCACCGTGATGTAGTGCGCGAACACCTTCGACACGCCGTACGGACTGCGCGGGTAGAACGGCGTCAGCTCGTTCTGCGGCACCGCGCGCACCTTGCCGAACATCTCGGACGAGGACGCCTGATACACGCGAATCCCGGGGTCGACGACGCGGACCGCTTCGAGGATGCGGGTGACGCCCTGCGAGTTGAACTCGCCGGTCAGCATCGGCTGATCCCACGACGCCGGCACGAAGGACATCGCCGCGAGGTTGTAGAGCTCGACCGGCCGCACCCGCTCCAGCGCTCGAATGAGCGACAGTTGGTCGAGCAGGTCGCCGGGAATCAGGGTCAGTCGATCGCGGATGGGATCGATGCGCCAGTAGTTCTCCGTCGAGAGGCGCCGCGTCAGGCCGAAGACCTCGTAGCCCTGCTCGAGCAGCAGCTCGGCCAGATACGATCCGTCCTGGCCCGTGATGCCGGTGATCAGCGCGCGCTTCTCAGCCATCGGGACAGATGATAATGCAACGGTGAGCGGGGCGCTGGCCGGTGAGGCGCGGGTGCGAGGCGTGGTCGTGTGTCGGTTGCCGTCCTGATCGTCAATTACCAGTCGTACGCGGAGCTCGCGCGCGCGCTCGATTCTCTCGAGCGGTTCCTCGGGCCTGACGACGAAGTGGTCGTGGTCGATCAGGCGAGCCGGCCCGATCGGCTCGAGGCGATCGGCGCGCGGCATCCGCGCGTGTCGTTGCTGCCGCTGCCCGATAATCGCGGCTTCGCCGCCGGCGTGAATCTCGCGGCGCGACACAGCGCATCTCCCTACCTGCTGCTGATGAATCCGGACGCCGTGATGGAAGGACCGGTGCTTCGCGTCCTGAAAGCCTGGTTCGAGGCGCATCCGGACACCGGCGTCGCGGGACCGCGCGTGCTCGACGCGGATGGATCCGTGCAGCCCTCGGCGCGCCGGTTTCCCGGGTGGTCCGCCGCGCTCGGCGGACGGTCCACGTGGCTGACCGCGCGGTTTCCACGCAACCCGTGGTCGCGCCGGCACCTCATCGGCCGTGACGCGTCCGATCCCGTGGATGCCGACTGGATTGCCGGATCGTGTCTCATGACGCCGAGGCGCGTCTTCGAACGCACGGGCGGTTTCGACGAATCCTTCTTCCTCTATTGGGAGGATGCGGACTACTGCCGGCGCGTCGCGGATCTTGGCCTGCGGCGCGTGCTCGTGCCCACGGTGCACGTCCGGCATGCGGGCGGCCGATCGGCGCAGTACGCGCGGCCGGCCGCCATTCGCGCCTGGCACGCGAGCGCCTACCGGATGTACTGGAAACACGCCGGGCCGCTCAGCCGGCTGGCCGCGCCGCTCGCGGCGGCCGCGCTGTGGCTCAGGTGCGAGTGGTTGCTGCGGCGAGCGGCACGACCCTGACCGGGATCACCGGGCTGTAACCCGGGGGCCTACCGTTGACGGTCGCGGCGGAGCAGGACGTCGACGATGCGCTCGGCGGCGTGGCCGTCGCCATAGGGACTGACCGCGGTGGCCATCCGGCGATAGGCGCCCTCGTCCTCGAGCAGTTCTCCGATTGAGGACTCGATCCGTCCCGGATCGGTGCCGACCAGCGCCGCGGTTCCCGCCTCGACTCCTTCAGGCCGTTCGGTGACGTCGCGCAGCACGAGCACGGGCTTGCCGAGACTCGGCGCCTCTTCCTGAAGCCCGCCGGAATCGGTCACGACGAAGTGGCAGCGTGCGAGCACGTGCGCCGTCGTCCGGTAATCGAGCGGCGGCGTCAACGAGACGTTCGGCGCGCCGTCGAAGATCGCGCCAAACCCCTGGGCGACGTTCGGATTCGGGTGGACCGGACACAGAAAGTGGACGCGCGTCCCCGCGCGATCGGCGCTCGCGCGGATCGCGCGCGCCATCCCCTCCAGCGTCGGGCCGAAGCTCTCGCGCCGGTGAAGCGTGACGAACACGAGCCGCGCATCGGGAACGAGCGGGACCGGCAGCGCGGGATGGTCGGGCCGCGCCAGCACCCACTGCAGCGCGTCGATCGACGTGTTGCCGGTGACGTGAATCGCGCGGCTGTCGACGCCTTCCCGGATCAGGTTGGCGCGCGCGAGCGGCGTCGGCGCGAAGTGCAGATCGGCGACGCGCCCGATCATGACGCGATTGATTTCTTCCGGGAACGGCTGATCGGTGCGCCACGTGCGCAGCCCCGCTTCCACGTGCCCGACGCGGATGTGGAGGTAGAACGCGGTCATCGCCGCGACCATCGCCGACGTCGTGTCGCCCTGCACGAGGACCCAGTCCGGCTGTTCACGCGCGAGGACGTCGCCCAGCTGCTCGAACAGGGCCGCCGTCAAGCGTGGCAGCGTCTGGTTCTCGCGCATGAGGGCGAGGTCCACGTCCGGCGGCAGATCGAAGTACTCGAGCAGCGGGTCGAGCAGATCGCGGTGCTGTCCGGTGACGCAGAGCCGCACCTGGGCGCGCGCGCCGCACTGGCGCAGCGCGCGCACCACGGGCGCGAGTTTGATCGCCTCCGGCCGCGTGCCAAAGACGCAGAGCATGCGGACGGGCGGCGCCGGCCCGGTCACGGCGCCTCGTAGAGGCGCACACTCTCGAAGCGGTGCGTCCAGGTGTGCTCGGCGCGGAACTGTTCGACCGCCGCGGCCGTCGGCCGCCACGCGAGCGCGTGGTCGATCGCGGCGCGCGGTCCGTCAGCGCCGTCGAGGGCGAACGTCCCGTCGTCGGGGCCGCGCGCGGCCATCTCGCCGAATGTCGACGTCAGCACCGGTAGTCCCGCACCGCGATACTGATAGTACTTGATGGGATCGATCCCGGCGGTCAGCGGCGATCGCACGAACGGGATCAGGCCGGCGGAGATCGTCTGCAGCCACGCGGCGCCCTCACGCTGATGACACGGTGGCCGGTAGTGAATGTTCGCCGGCATCGTCGCGGGCGGGGTCACGATGCGCGGGCCCATCAGCGTGATGGGCATCGGGCGAATCGCGTCGGCCACGCGCGCGAGCAGCGTCCAGTCGAACCACTGCGCCACCGCGCCGATGAACCCGAGCTCCGCGCGGGCGGGCCGGTCGCCCGTGAAGGGGGGCAGCAGATCCATGTCATAGGCATTGCGCACCAGGCGCAAGTCGTGCGCGACGGGCGCGAACTTGTCGTAGAGATGCCGGGACGACGCGACGACGCGGTCGACCGTGCGCGCGATTGCGGACTCGGTCCGGGCGGTCGCCCGGCGGGACGCGCCGGTATAGAACTCGGGAAAGTCGTCCATCGCGTCGTAGAAGCTCCACGCGCGCGGCACGTGCTCGAGCGCCGCCCGCGCGATCGCCGTCGGCCGGCCGATGCCGAGCACGGTCTCGCGTCCGGTGTACGCCGACAGCTGCGCCAGCCGACGCCGCCAGAACAGCTGCGCATTGAGCCGCGGCCCGCCCGGCAGCGGATCGATCGGCCAGCCCCGCCCCGGCAGCACCGTGAGGTCGCGCGGACGCGGCAGCTCGAGCGCGGGCTCGCGGCGTCGCATCCTGGTCAGGTCGGCCCATCGCGGCAGCCGTGCGGGATACGGATCGATCCACACGACCGCGCCGCCGAGCGCGAGGAAATGCCGCGCGAAGTAGTGGGGTCGCTGCTCGTAGCTGTCCCAGGGCACCGGCGAGAAATACAACAGCCGCATGAGTCAGCACGGGTCGAGCGTCACGGCCGGCTTTCGCAGCCGCCGCAGCAGGTCGCGCGGCTGGACCAGCAGCAGCCGCACCTGCGCGCGCTTGCGATGCGACGCGTTGCGCCAGTGCCGGTACTCGATCGGGATGCTCTCGTCGTAGTGCGACGTGAAGAAATCGTTCAGCGTGCGCCGAAAGCCGGTCTGATTCGCGATGAACAGATCGCGCTGCGCGGCATACGACACCTGGTGCGCGGCCCGGAGCGTCCGGCGCGCGTGCGCGTGGGTGAACCGGCCGGCATCGACGTGGTGCGTCACGCTGGCCTCGGGCAGGACCGCCACTGCATAGCCGAGCTTCTGGATCACGCTGGCGGTCACCAGTTCCTCGCCGCCCCAGAAGTTGTCGCCCACGCGGCCGTATCGGGTGCGGAAGCCGCCGGCGGCGAGGAGCGCCGTCCGCCGCGCCGCCCAGTTGGCGCCCCACGGGAATTCCCACCAGTGCTGCACGGGCGTATAGCCCGAATGGCCGGTGACGAAGTGACTCCAGTAGCGCTCCCACCCCGGGCGGAGCGCGGCAGGACGGACGTCGGGCGCCTGCAGATGGATGTGGCCGCCGATCACACCGGCATCGGGATGTGCCTCGAAGGCGTCGCAGAGCCGCGCCAGCCACAGCGGGTCGGCCACTGCATCGTCATCGAGAAAGCACACGATCGCGCCGCGCGCGTCGGCAATCGCGGCGTTGCGTGCGGCCGAGAGCCCCGTCACCGGGCAAACGATCTCGCGAAGCGGGACGCGTCCGTTCAAGGGTATCGACGGCTGGCCCGGCGCAACCGCCGCGTTGTGGACCAGCAGCAGCTCATAGGGACGGTCGCACTGCTGTTCGAGGACCGAGCGGACCGCGGCCTGTGTGCGAGGGGTGACGCGATACGTGCAGATGACGACCGATGCGGCACAGGAGGGCTCACAAGGGCGCTCGGCTTCTTCCTCGATCGCGGCCAGTTGCTGCGACTTCGCGCGAATGTCGATCGCATGCACGAGCGCCGACACCTCCGCCGCGGCGATCCAGCCCTGGCCCGGTCCGGCGAGCCGTGGCAGCTCTTTCGGCGCACCGAGCACGCAGCAGAGGTCCCACTCCGCCGCCGCGTGTGGGGGCAAGGCGGCATCGGAGGCGACGAAGACCTTGAGCGCGTGCGGCGGCGCGGACGCTGGCGGCGGCGCGGCCGCCTCGCCCGCGGGTGCGACGGTGAGATGCACGGTCGGCGTCCAGAGCCGCGGCAGCGCGCCAGCCGGATACGTGCCGTCGTACACGAGGTGCCGCAGCCGGCGCACCTGAGCCGTGATCGATGCGGCGGCGCCGGAGGATGCGCGATCGTGTTCGATCATCCACAGCATGGGTGAGAGATAGAAGTCGCGACGAAACTCCTCGAACACCATCAGCCGATCGCGGTTCTCGAGCATCCGGAATTCCTCCCAGCGCGCCGTCAGGGAGAGCGAGTGAAACCGGTACTCGTACAGCGGGTCGTCGAAGTCGGCGTGCCGCAGGACGCCGAGCGCGTTGATGCGCATCCAGTAGTCGTAGTCTTCCGCGATGAACCGGTGGGGGCTGTACTCGCCGATGAGCGCGGCGATGCGCCGCCGGTACATGAAGGCGCCGCCGATGGTGTTGTTGGCCCACACGTTCAGCTCGAGCGGCGCCGCTGGCATGAAGATGTGTTCGCTGCCCCGCGGGCGCTGGTAGCCCTCGTAATACCCGGTTCCCCGCAGATATTCGCCGTTCTCGCCGATCAGATCGAGGTTGGCGTACGCCATGTCCCAGCACGGGTGCCGCTGCAGGCAGGCGACCAGCTGTGCGCAGAAGGCCGGCTTGAGACGGTTGTCGCAGCTGGTCCACGTGAGGAACTCGCCGCGGGCCTCGCGGAAGCCGCGATTCAGCGCGCGGGGCAGCTTCTGGTTGTCCTGCGTGATCACCCGGACTCGCCTATCGCGCCGCGCGTACGCGGCGGCAATCCGCGGCGTCTCGTCGGTGGACCCGTCGTCCACGATGATCAGCTCGAAATGCGGGTAGGTCTGCGCGAGCACGCTGTCAATCGATCCGGCGATCATCTCGCCGCCGTTGTAGGCCGGCAGCACGATCGAGACGAGGCCGGTCTCGCACGCGACTCGGACGCCCGCGAGGTCCGCCCCATAGCGGGCGGCGCGCGCGCGCTTGAACCGGTCGAACAGGAACACGTACGGGTTCATCAGGCGGCCGATCGCCCATTCCTGCAGCCGCCGGCGACTGTCGCGGACCAGCGTGCCTGCCTGCCGTGCGGCGGCGGGAATGCGCCGCACGCGCGCGGCGGCCGTGCGCGCCGCCGTCCGCGTCCGACGCGCCAGACCGCGCGGAGCGCGGCCGAGCCGCGCACGCAGCCGGCGGTACGCAGCAATGCTGCGCCACGCCCGGCTCTGGCGGATGGCAGTCAGCTCGATCGCGGCGACATGCGATTCGTACGTCCGCTGCTCGAGCTGCCTCGAGAGATCGTCGACGTGCGCGAGGCGTTCGATCTCGCGCGCGCGGCTCCGCTCACGCTCGCTCGACAGCCGCTGCACATCCGCTTGAGCGGTCTCGGCCCGTTTGATTTGATCGACCAGGGCATCGCGGAGCACCGCGCGCCACTCGGGGGAGGCCGGTCGAACCGGGAACGGCCGCGGCTGCAGCAGGCGGACCGCGGCCTGGGTGCTGAGTCGCGCCGCTCCCCGCATGCGCGCGGCCGCGGCGGCGACGCGCCCGCGCAGTTCGTCATGATGGCGAAACGCCAGATGGAGCCGGTCGAACAACGCCGCGCTCGTGAGATTGGTCAGATCGAGGACGTAGGCGTCGAGACCCAGGTCTTCCATGATGGCGGAGACCTTCGGGTCGTAGGCGAGCGCCACCGGGGGGGTTCCAGCCGCTGCCGCGAGGATGACGGCGTGCGCGCGCATCGCGAGCACGAGATCGGAAGCTGCGAAGAGCGCGGATACCTGCTGCACATCCAGCGGCTCGCGGCACAGCACCGCGGCGTCCGGATGGCGGAGCGCCGCGCGGAGTCGTCCCGCGATCGCCAGGTCGTCGGTCAGCCGGTCGACGTCAGCCGTCTGGAAGGGGATGCAGACGATGATGGCGCGTTCCTGCTCGATGAGGCGGTCGAGCCCGGCAGCTGCGGCCTCGAGCCACGCGCGTTCCTCCACGCCGACGTCCCACTGGCGAAGCGCGACGGCAACCAGACACGGCGGCCGCCGCCGAATGCCGAGCGACTGCAGCAGCGTCTCGGCCTCATCCGCGGGCGCCGGGTCGATGAGAAATGCGGGATCGGCGGCTTGTTCGATGCGGCCGGTGCACGCGCCGATCTCCCGCAGGAGCTGGAGCGAGGCCGTATCGCGCACGCTGGCGGCATCCGCGCGCTCGAACGCCAGCCGCGTCTGCCGGCGTCCTTCCTCGGTGTGCAGCGGACCCACACCGACGGCGTACAGCTGGAACGGCTTGGCGAACATCTCGGCGAGTGCCGGAAAGGCGTTGAAGAAGGGCAGCCCCCAATGCCCGCGAGACAGGAACGTCTCCGACGGCACGCCCCAGTAGTCCTGAAAGAGCCCGCCGCCGCCAGCGACGATGAGGTCCGCCGACCGCGCCGCGTCGATCAACGCCGGCACATCCCGTTCGGGCACCGCGTCGACGTCATGGTCTCGCCGCGTCGCATCGGGGTTTCCCGACGCCACCACCGCTGAGACGCGCGGCCGGGCGTCACGCAACGCTTCGAGCATCGCGTGCAGGATCGCTTCGTCGCCCAGGTTGCCGTGGCCGTAGTACCCCCCGATGAGCACGCGATCCGTGCGGCCCAGCCGATCCAGCATTGGCGACGCGGGGTACACGTCGGGGTAGTACTGGCCGGTCCGGGCGGAGTGCCGTCCGTCGGGCAGCTGGATCAGGATGTCGTCTCCGGCCGCCGTGCGCGGCGCCCGCGCGCGGTGGAGCGCGTCGTCCCAGAACGCCGTCCACGTCCGCGCGGCGAGGTCCCAATCCCAGGCCGCCGCCTGGGCGCGTTGGCGGATCCGGGCGCGCCGCGCGGGATCGTGCGACAGCGCGTCGATTCGCGCCGCGATCGTGTCGTGCGCCTCAGGTGACTGATGCGGCTCGCCGATGAGGAATCCGTCCCAGCTCGTGCGGAACAGCTCCGCGAACGCGCCGACGCGGCTGGCGAAGACGATCTGCCCGGCGCGTTTGGCTTCCTGCACGGCGATGCCAAACCCTTCTTCGATCGCCTGCGGCGCCAGGCAGTACTCGTAGCGAAACAGCTCCCGGGCAAGCTCGGGCTGCGGCAGCATGCCGCGGAAGGTCACGCCCTCGGGCAGCGTAAAAGGGTCATCAGGCCGTCCCCACAGGCGGCTGCCGCCAAAGACGTCGAGCGAAAATCGCGTGTCTTTTGCGCGGAGCTTCTCGAGGATCGCGACGCTGGCGTCGAGCCCTTTTTCGGGCGGCCCGATGTACGCAAGCGCGAACGGGTCGCGCGGCGGCGGATCGGCGGCAGCCGCGGCAAAGCGCGCCTGGTGCAGGCCGTTGTAGCAGACGAACATCCGCTGCGGATCGATGTGCCAGCGCGTGACGCACACGTCGCGCAGGAAGTTGCTCGCCGCGCAGACGTAGTCTGGGCCGACCACGTCGATGCCGCGCGGCTGCGGCACGCCCTGCACCCACACCATCCGCAGCGCCGCCTGGATCGCGACCTGCTCGAGCGGGACAAACGACCGATCGCCGCCGGTCGAGATCGCGATCAGGACATCGGTGTCGATGCGCGCGAGGCCATCGAGCGGCAGGTACTGCACGCCGGCGTGCTCCACCGGCTCGGCGCAGTTCACATACGCCGTGACGTGATGACCGAGGGCCGCCAGCGCGGCCAGCAGGGAGAGGCGGGCGGTGATGCCGCCGCCGACGCCGCTGGCATCCGGGGTCCGGCCGTCGTACGGCACGGCGCGATCGGGGCAATACAGGACGACGCGGCAGGTCATTGACGCGAGCGGCGCAGACGAATCATACCCGGTCGAACTGCGGGAACCACTCGAACAACCAGCGCTCCTTGCGGCGGACGAACGCCTTCAGCTCAGCCGTGTAGTACGGCGCCCACGCGCTGCCGGCGTCGCGCCCTCCCTCGGGCGGCCAGATGCGATCGGCGCGGCGGACGATCTGCGCATCCGCCTCGCTGTAGCCCATCGCGACCAGCGCCTCGGCCAGCTCCTCGTTCAGCCGCGTTTGATCGATGAAGCGCACGCCGCGCAGTTCGCGCGCGACCACCCCGCGACTGAAGGCCGGATCCGCCAGACGTGGATAGGCGGCCTCGGGATCGGGAAAGAAATACTCGACGAACTGCTGCGTGTGGAATCCGGGCGTGCCGTCCGGATGCGACGCGGCGCGGTAGGGCACCGAGACGTCATTCGTCAGATGCACGAACTGGGCAAACGTCAGATCGGGATACGCCGGATGACGCCGCCGCACTTCTTCGAGCGGCCCGAACATCGTCGGCGCGGTCCGCCACCAGGCGAACTCGTACTGTGAGACGTAGCGATCGTACGGATTGCGAATCGTGGCGAGGATCGGCCGATCGGCAAATACCGCGGGGATGTGCTGACGGGCGCCGTGCTGGTTGCGTCCGCTGAACATGAGGTTGAGCGCGCCGCGGGGCGGGACAGCCGGCACGGCTGACGGCTGACCCGCATCGATCCAGACGACCTCGACCCGGCCGCGCGCTTCGTGCAGCCGCGTCAGCAGCGTCGTCACGAACGTGCCGCCGGTCTTCGGCTGATGAATGTACGTGAACCGCTCCGTGACGAGCACGCGGTATTGTAGGGCGGCCCGCCGCGCTCATCCCCTGCCTCCTTCGCCGAAGATCTGCTGAAACCGGTCGAGGATCACGGCATCGTCCACGTAGCGGGTCGGACGATTGCCGGGATACCAGGGCTCGCGGAGGTGCGCCAGATAGCGATCCTCGTCGCGATCGAGCGCGGCCACGGCGTCCACCAGATCGTCGAGCGACGCGAAGTCGGCCGCGTTCAGGAAGCTTCGCGTGTTGAAATCCCGGTGCACCAGCGGATTGCCCCAGTAGATGGGCACCGTGTCAGCGAGCATCGCGTGGTAGATCTTCTCGGTCGTATAGCCGGGCCACGCCGCGTTCTCGAACGCAATCGTGAACTTGTACCGCCGCTGGAACTCGATCTTCTGGCGGTGATAGCCGGGCGCGTACCGCGACGACGTCGAATCCGGATGCCCGCCGATCGGCGGCAGGTTCTGGCGCGACCGCCCCGGCGCGTCGACGCGGGCGTAGCGCGACAGCTTGTCGAAGAACTCCAGACGCACCGGCGCCTCGGCGTGGTACACGAAATTGCAGAACTGCGTCTTGTCCGACAGGATCGACTCGGCGCGGCCGGGTGACTTGATCAGGTCGGTGCCGGCGCCCAGCCGCCTGTAGTTCGGCAGACGCAGATGACGCGGATGCCGCAGCTCCTCGTCGTAGTCGAACGAGAACGCCCAGTCGCAGGCCGACATATCCGGGCGGACGTTCTCGCCGGTGTAGAAGATCCGTACGGCGCGCCCGGCCGGCAGCGCTCCGGGGTACGAGCTGAAGATGACGAAGTCCGGATCCGGATCGATCACGAAGTCGAAGTGATCGAACAGGAACGGCAATCCGGCGAACAGGGCTTGCGGCGTGAGGTTGTCGGACCAGAATCGCCGCAGGGCGACTCGGACGCGGCGCTTCGAACCGGGCACGCGGATGGCTCTGGACGCGCGAGCATATCACCCCCGGCCTGACCGCCGGGGGTGATCGCGTGCGTGATCGCGTCCGGCCGCCGCGACGCGGCTCAGCGTCGGACTCGCGTCCCGCAGCGAGGCGCGGTTCCCGGACGTCAGCTCAACAGTGTCAGCGATTACGGCGCGCCCGGCTCGAAGCACTCCGTGCCCCAGTTGGTGGCGGTCGACCGCTGCAGGTTCACGTTGTCCAGCCGCAGCCACTCGTGCGTCGGCGACGAGCCGACGGTCGCGGGGTAGACGGCGAACGTCGTGTCCGTCCAGGTCTCGCTGGCATAGGCGCGCATCGCGTAATTCTGCATGAGCAGCCCGGGGGGCAGCCAGAACGTGCACGCACTGAGGTCGGAGAAGTCGTTGTCGTGCAGGATGACGGTGACGCGCTGGCGGACGGGGCTGCTGTTGCCGAGCTGGAACGTGGCCACCATGCGCTGATCGGACGCCATCGCCTGACCGAGCGGCTGCAGGATGACGCCCGCGGGCAAGCCGGCCAGCTTGAAGAACTCGAAGATGCCGCCGGCCGCGGAGTTGTGCGCCAGGTTGCCGAATGGCGTCCAGTTCGCCAGCCCCCCCGCGAAATCCCCGTTGACCACCAGATTGCCGCTCGTGGCGCCGCCAGCGAGCGGCCGCAGCGGATCCTCGCAGTCGGTCTTGAATTCCGAGTGGGTCGGCTTCTGCGTCATCGAGACGTCATCCAGGTGATACGCGCCCACGGCGCCCCCGCCAAGCGACGCGGCGTAGAACCAGATCGTCAGGTTGCCGATCATCTTCGTCGTGTGGGTGCGCATGCGATAGGTTTGCGCCGCCTGCCCCGGATCGAGCCAGAACGTGCACACGTGGAGATCGCTGAAGTCGTTGTCGCCGATGAGCACCGAGTAGCGCTTGCGCACCGAGTCGCTGTTCCCCATCGTCCAGACCGCTTCGAACGACATGCCTCCCGGAACCTGCAGCCCCGTGCTCTGCAGCACGACACCTTGCGTCGATCCCGGTGGACGGTAGTAGTTGAACCGGTCACCCGTTGTGTCCCAGATGATGCCCTGCGGAGTGGTCGGAAGACCGAAGACGCTCCATCCGCCAATGCCGCTGAATCCGCCGTTGACGATCACGTTTGCGGTGCCGGTACCCGGGCACGTGTAGATGCGGACGCCGTCGATGATCCAGCCCAGCGAGGCGACAATCCCGTCGGTGCCGACGCGCCAGCGGAAGCGGATGTTCTGCCCGGCCAGCGCCGACAGGTTGAAGACGGTCCCGGTGTATCCGAAGCTCTGGCGTACGAATGCCTGCCGACTCGCCAGCGGATTGGGTCCAAACGGTGCCGGCTCGTTCGCGATCGTCCCGTTGTAGGTTCGTCCGGCCTCGATCAGGCTGCCGGCGTCTATCCAGGTCACCCCGTCGGTCGTGTATTCCAGGACACCGCCGTCGTAGTTCGTCACGCCGCCTGTTTCGAACTCGAACGCGTGATCGAAGCCGAGCCGTGCTCCGGCCGGCAGCAGGACCGGATTCGTCATCGCCAGAATGTGATCCGAAAAGCCCGATCCGTTCGGGCCGATCTCGCTGAAGAGCCCGGACTCCGCGAAGCCGAGCGTGCGCACCCAGTTCGTGCCGCTCGTCGACGACTTCGTGAACGCCGCGTCGTCCACCTCGAACGTCGCACTGAACAGCGTGGTGACCGGCCCCGCCCCGCTCGGGCAGGCGGAGGGTGTGGCCACGGCCGCGGCGCAGTTCCACCGCTGCTGCATCTCGACCGCGTCGAGCGCAAGCGTCACCTGCGTGCAGTCCTGCACCGTGATGCCGGCTACGCCCAGCAGGTCGACGCAGGCCGACCTCACCGAATGGTAGGCGTCGACGAAATTCGCTCCTGAAGTCAGGTACACGGTGAGCGTGCGATACCAGATGTGACCCGCTTTCAGGAGGCCGATGCCGGCCACGGTGCGGCCGTTGTAGGTCCCGCCATCCACCATGAGCGCGAAGGCATGGTTGGGCACGCCGCTGTTGATGTGCACGCCGCCGTTGTCGGCGCCGCCATTCGTCCAGCCCTGGTCGTGGCAGAAGAACTGCGGATCGCTCACCTTGCCGGGGTCGCCGAACGCGTTCGGGTTCATCATGTTTCGGATCGCGCCGAACACCGGCACGTCTTCGCCGAGCAGCCATCGGACGGCCGGCGTATCGGTGCCGCCCGTGTTCAGCAGGTCGACCGACTCGCCGAAGATGTCCGACATCGACTCGTTGATCGCGCCGGACTGGTAGTAATACAACAGGCCCGCGGAGAACTCGGTGACGCCGTGCGCCAGCTCGTGCGCCACCACGTCGTCGGCCTGGGAGAAGCCGGCGCCGTAGGTCATCTGCGTGCCATCCCAGAACGCATTGAAGTACGGGCAGTCGGCCGGCGACGGACAGAACCGCACGCTGGAGATCAACGCGCCGCCAGCCCCGTCGAAGCTGTCGCGGCCGAAGTTGCTGAAGAAGTAGTCGTAGGTATCGCCCGCGTAGTTGTGCGCGTTGTCGACGTCGGCGTCGCCGATGTTCGCCTGGCCCTCGGTGCGCATGAGCACTCCGGGGCGCACGGCGGTGCTCTGCGAGTCGTACGTGGAGCGGTTCTTGGCATCCGTGAGCTGACTGAAATTGAGCAGCACGCCGCCCGTCCGCGCATCGACCCAGATGTACTCGCGCAGATCGGGGCCCGCCGCCTCGACGAACCAGGCCAGGTGGGTGCCGACGGATTCCTCCGCGAACATGCCCTTGTTGAAGATTTCGAGCTGCGGCGTGCGGTACTGCGCCGTAGCGAGCTGCCCTGATCGATACCGCCGGACGACCTCCCGTGCCCGTTCGATCGCCTCCTGCGGGGTCAGCGCCGGCGTGACGTCCGATGGCAGGTCCGTCAGCACGTTGCCGTTCGCGCCGACGACATGCGCGCCGCGCAGATGGACGAGGAATTCGCCCGCGCGCACCGGGACGCCCATGTGCACTTGCTGGAAGCGCACGTGCTCGACGGCAAGCAGATCCACGGTCGGCGCGCGCTGCAACTGGACGCCCGCACGATCCAGGCCGAACGCCGGTCCGTGCAGGCCGAGAAACGCCAGCGCCCGCGATTCGGCGGGCAGGTTCGCCGACACGGGCAGGAGCAGCCCGTCGCCGTCGGCGCTCGCGAATGTCGCCAGTCCCGTTCTCGGAGAGGTTTGCCGGACCGTCAACCCCTGCCCGATCCCCTGCGCGCTTGCCTCAGCATCGGAGCGCCCGAGCGCCTGCAGACCAAACGGAACGAGCGCAGCGGTCACTACCGCCGCACCCAGGGCGGACACGATCTTGATGGCTTTCATCAACACCTCTGAGGAAGAGCGACCCACGCCGCAGACTGCGACGGACAGCGCTCGGGCCGGGAGAGTGCCGTCGCGCGACAGCGTAGGCTAGTCGAAAGCGTGTGCGTCCGCAACGGCACCGAAGGGGGGCGGACGAGGCACGACGGGAGGGGAGCTAATCGTGCCGGTTCCACACGGGGCGTGATGGACGCCTGGCCTCGTCTGCGCCTGCGGCGGCGGCTGTCTGGCATGTGCGCGCGATCTGTGCGGCTTGTTCAGGCGTCGCGTCGACGCGCGTGACGCGTTCGAGCGCAATCCGCCGTTCGGTGACCGGCCCGCACGGGGCGGCGACGCACTGCGGATCCGGAATGGTGCGATCCACGTAGCGGTAGCGCGTCTGGACGAACGTGTTCTGGTACGAGGCGAGATCGATGGTGGACTCGTCGAGATAGGTGGTGTGCGTGCCGGCGCAGAGAATGGACAAGACCCAGCGGCGCCCCAGCCGCTCGATGCGCGCGATCCCCTTGTTCTCGAACGCGCCGTCGGCGAGCCGTTCGTACGGCGCGGGTGACTGGGCCGGCGGCGCCTGGGTCTGGGTCGCGGCGCCGGCGCACGACAGGGGCACCGCGGCGATCACCGCGCCCGCCAACCGCGTCAGCCATCGTGGTGAAATCGCACCGGCCATCTCTGTGTGCGTCCAATCTGGCTCCAGGGGAGCAGCCGACGATCATACGCTGGCGCCGGATGACGTGAGGGGTCTCGCCAGACTAGCCGATAGCCCGGAGGACCGCAAACGCGCGGCGGGCGCTGGGTCGCGTGGTGATAAGCTGTCGCGCGCCGGCGACGTGCGCGTCCGCCGGTCTGACCCCCGACCCATCTCAGCGGCGTGAATTACGAGTTGGATAGATCGCAAGCCATTGCCGTTGTCGTCGATCTCGGTGTCGCCGCCTCGTGCTGGCTGGTCGTCTCCTGGATCGGCGCCCCGCGGCTCTTCGACGATCGCGCCGCCCTGGCGCAGATCCTGACCCTGAGTGTGCCGGCGCAGCTCGGCGCGCTGGCGATCGCCGGCGCGTACCAATCGCGGCCCGTGACACAGAAGCTGGGCCGGCTCCTGCTTGGCGCGCTGGGCGGCGCGCTGCTCGCCGGCCTGCTCCTGCGGGTGGCCGCGTCTGGCCTGAACCTCGGCCGCGATCTCATCGGGCTCGATCTGGCGCTGTTCCTGCCCGCGATCATCGGCTGGCGCGCCGCGCGCGTCATCTGGGCGAGCCGGCGCGCCCCGGCCGACCCGATCGACGCGCACTTCATCGATCGCACCACCGAACCGTCGTCGCTCCTCCAGACATTTCGATCGCTCGTCGCCTACCGGGAACTGCTGCGCCAGCTCGTCATGCGCGACCTGAAGCTCAAGTACCGCGGATCGGTACTGGGATTCCTGTGGTCGCTCGGCAACCCGCTCGCGATGGTGATCGTCTACACGTTCGCGTTCAAGTACATCCTGCTGATGGACGATCCCGGCTACGTCTTCAAGGTGCTGCTCGGCATCATGACGTGGTCGCTGTTCGCGCAGGCGGCGACGATGTCGACCGGGTCGATCATCGAGAGCACGGGCCTCGTCCGGGCGGTGCGCTTTCCCCGCGCCATCCTGCCGGTCGCGACCGTGTTCTTCAATCTGGCGCAATTCCTCCTGACGGCCGCGGTCTTCGTGCCGATCATGCTGCTGTGGCTGGGGCTGCCGCCGGCCTGGCCGATGCTGCTGTTCCCGGTGCTCCTGACGCTGCAGGTCGCGTTCATCGTCGGCGTCGCGCTGATGCTCTCGGTGTTCACCACGAAATTCCGCGACGTCAAGCACCTGATCGAGGTGGTGCTGCCGCTCCTGTTCTGGACGACGCCCATCTTCTACCCGCTGTCGTTCGTGCCCGAGTCGATGCGCATGGCCATTCAGCTCAGCCCGATGTCGCCGTTCGTGATCAGCTACCAGCGCATTTTCTACGACGCGCAGGTCCCTGACATGTTCGTCACGATCATCGCGGTCGTGTACGGCCTGAGCATGCTCGCGATCGGCGCGATGATTTTCCTGTCGGCGGAAGACGAGCTGGTGGAGCAGCTGTGATGTCGGACGTCCTGATCGACGCGCAGCAGGTCTCCAAGCGGTTTCTGCTCCAACACAACCGCACGCCCGAGCTCAAGGTGCGCGTGCTCTCGCTGTTTCATCCCGAGAAGCGGCAAATGGTGGAGGAATTCTGGGCGCTGCGCGACGTATCGCTCATTGTGCGGCGCGGCGAGGCGGTGGGGCTCATGGGCCGCAACGGGTCGGGGAAGAGCACGCTGCTCAAGCTCATCGCCGGTCTACACCGGCCGACGAGCGGACGGCTCCTGATCGCCCGGGGCACGCGCGTCGGCACGATGATCGAGCTGGGCGTCGGCTTCCATCCCGAGCTGACCGGAATCGAGAACGTCCGGCTCGGCGGGGCGATCTACGGCCTCGACCGGCCGCAGATCGACGTCCTGGTGTCGAAGGTCGCCGCCTACTCGGGCCTCGGGCGCTTCATGGACACGCCGTTCAAGGGCTACTCGTCGGGCATGCGCATCCGGCTCGGCTTTGCCGTGGCGGCGCACCTCGATTCGGATTTGCTCCTGCTCGACGAGATCTTCGCGGTCGGCGATGCGGACTTCCAGCGGCAGTCGATGACCACGATCACGGAGCTGCGCAAGCAGGGGCACACAATCGTGTTCGTCTCGCATTCCGCCCGCGCGGTCGCCGACATGTGCGATCGCCTGTGCCTCCTCGAGCAGGGCCGCCTGGTCTACGACGGCGCCATCGACGAGGGGCTCGAGCGCTACGACGCCATGATCGCCGGCACGGCGGCCGCAGGCTGACGTGGTTGTCGTCGTCGGCGCCGGCGTGGTCGGCCTGGCGTCCGCGCTCGCGATCGCGAACCGCGGCCGCGCGGTGTGCGTGGTCGAACGGCATCGGCGCCCCGGGCTCGAGACGTCGACGCACAACAGCGGCGTCATTCATGCGGGGCTCTACTATCCGGCCGGGTCGCTCAAGGCCCGCCTGTGCGTCGAAGGACGCCAGCAGCTCTACGCGTTCTGCGAGCGCACCGGCGTGCCGCATCTGCGCTGCGGCAAGCTGATCGTCGCGCGGCCCGACGAGGCGGCCGCGCTCGAGCGCCTGCTCGCATCGGCTGCCGCGAGCGGCGCACGCCTCGAGCCGGTTGACGCCGCCTTCGTGCGCGCGCGCGAGCCCCACATCGCCGCCGGTCATGCCCTCTGGTCTCCCGACTCCGGCTGGGTCGAGGCCGAGGCGCTCGTCCACGCCCTCGCCTCCGAACTGCGGGGGCGTGATGGCATCGTGCTCGTCGGCACTCCGCTGATCGCCATCGAGCCGCGGGCGGATTACCTGGAGGTGATCACGCCGAGCGAGCGAATCGACGCGGAGCTGGTGGTCAACGCGGCCGGCTTGTGGGCCGACGATGTGTCACGGCTCGCCGGCGGTGAGTCGTTTCGCATCTACCCCTGCCGCGGCGAATACGCGGAGCTCGCGCCAGCCGCGCGCGACAGGGTTCGCGGCCTCGTCTACCCGGCGCCGCATCCCTCGGGCCATGGCCTGGGCGTGCACCTGACGAAAACGCGCACGGGCGCGGTCTGGATCGGACCCACCATCGCGTATCAGGACGACAAGGGTGATTACGAGTCCGCGCGGCTGCCGCTCGAGGCGTTCCTCGAGCCGACGCGCCGGCTGCTGCCTTCGGTGACGACCGGCGACTTGCGCCTGGGCGGGTCAGGGATTCGGCCGAAGCTCCACCCACCCGAGGAGTCGTTCGCGGATTTCCTGATTCGCCGTGACCGCCGCAATCCGCGGCTCATTCATGCGGCGGGGATCGACTCCCCGGGACTGACCGCCTGTCTCGCGATTGGCGAGCTCGTCGCCGATCTGGCGAGCTCGGCGTGAGCCGGCCGCGGCTTACGCTTCGGTGACTTTCCAGGTGAAGCCGTCGAGGCGCTGGGCGAGATAGCGTTCCAGCGCATCCTGCCAGGTCGGCATCGCGACGCCGACGGCTGCCAGTTTCTCGTTCGACAACGCGGCAAACTGCGGCCGCGGGGTCGGCAGGCAGGCCTCGGCCATGGGCACCGCGACAATCGCCGCATCGGCGCGGTCGATGCGCCTTGCCAGCTCGTGCGCGAGCGCTGCCCACGTGGTCCACCCGGTGTTGACGCAGTGATAGAGGCCGTACGGCGCGCGGCGATCGATCAGCGCGCTCGTGGCCTCGACGACGTCGTCGACGTAGCTGGGAGAGACGGTGCGATCGGCAAAGGCTCGAACGGGCACGCCGGCGAGCAGGCCGTCGAGAATGCGGTCGATGCTGCTCTTGGCGCGCGGGCCGCCGAACAGACTCTCGACCCGAAGCACGTAGTGCTGCGGCGCCTCGGCGGCGAACCATTCCCCCAGCAGCTTGGAGGCCGCGTAGGTGCCGCGCGGGTTGGGCTCGTCCTCTTCCCGGTACGGCCGGTCACCTTCTCCGTCGAACACGAAGTCCGTGCTGAAGTGCACCAGGGTCGCATCGATCTCGTCCGCCGCGCGCGAGAGCGTGCGGACCGCCCACGCGTTGGCATCGAGCGCCGCGACGGGATCCTGCTGCGCGCCGGCCACGGCCGTGTACGCCGCGCCAATGACGAGGACGTCCGGGCAGATGGAGGCGCCCCCTTCCGAGAC
>CAZGVW010000095.1:0-28169 GCA_964529265.1 uncultured Phycisphaeraceae bacterium | reverse complement strand
GCCCCGGTGAGGGGTTTTTGGGCGCTGTTGTCCCTGTCCCGGGAAGGGCGTGCCGGGCCCCTACCGGGGAGGCGCGGGCACGGCTGGGCCGTGCCCCTACCGGGGGCAGGGGAACAAACGGGCGGATGGGCGGTTTACCATGGGCGACATGAGGCGAGCGACTCTTTTCAAAGGCGTGTTGGCCGCGGCGGCGGCTCTGGTGATGGCCCTGTGGGGCTCGGGACCGGTGTGGGCGCTGGGGCGTGGGCCTGCGGGGCCGGGTTCCGGGGTCGGGGCTTCCGGGGGGGATCTGTTTGGGCGCAAGGGGGCCGGAGCGGAGGAGCGGAAGCAGGTGGAGCCCGTGGTGGTTTCCGCGGCTGTTTCGACGGCGCGGACGAATCCGGACGGGCAGATTGCGATCGCGGTGGTTCTGGATCACGCGCCGAACTTTCACACGTGGCCGAACAAGCCGGTGATTCCCGCGGCGCTGGGGGAGGATTTCCCGGCGATCGCGACGACCATCGAGGTGACGGGGCGTCCGGAGGGCGTGGGGCAGATCGGGCCGGTGCAGTGGCCGGAGCCGCACGCGGTGCGGGTGAACTTCGGCGCGGAGCCGACGGACCTGATTTCGTACGAGGGGCGCGCGATTGCGTACATCCCGGTGATCATCGCGGCGGACGCGGCGCCGGGGCCGCGGACGCTCGAGGTGACGGTGTCGTACCAGGCGTGCGACGACCGGCAGTGCTACCAGCCGCAGAGGACGCCGCTGACGGTGGAGTTCGAGGTGTTGGCGCGGGGAGAGGCGGCGGTGGGCGCGGCGCCGGATGAGGCGCTCTTCGGCGGGTTCGATTCGAGCGTCTTCGCGAAGATGCTGGCGGGCGAGATCACGACGGAGAGCGAGTTCGATTTCTTCGGCGCGCGCTTCATGCTGGCGGACAACGCGTACTGGATCATTCTTCCGATCGCGTTTCTGGCGGGGTTCCTGCTCAATCTCACGCCGTGCGTGCTGCCGGTGATTCCGATCAAGGTGCTGAGCCTGCAGAAGCAGGCGGCGAATCCGGCGACGCTGGCGGTGAACGGGTTCATGTACTGCCTGGGCATCATTGCGGCGTTTGCGGCGCTGGGGCTCGTGATGTTCGGGCTGCTCTCGGCGGGCGCGAAGATGGAGTGGGGCGAGATCTACTCCTACACGTGGTTCACGATCCCGCTGGCGGTGATTGTCGGCGTGTTCGGCCTCGGCATGATGGGGCTGTTCACGATTCAGTTGCCGAAGGCGGTGTACGGGGTGAATCCGAGCCTGGATTCGCCGCACGGGAACTTTCTGTTCGGGGCGCTGACGGCGGTGCTCTCGACGCCGTGCACGGGGCCGCTGCTGGGCGCGACGCTGGCGTGGGCGGCGACGCAGCCGGCGTGGGTGGCGCTGGCGACGATCACGGTGATGGGCGTGGGGATGGCGGCGCCGTACGGACTGCTCATCGCGTTTCCGAAACTGATCGACCGCATGCCGAAGGCGGGCCCGGGCGGCGAACTGCTGAAGCACGTGATGGGGCTCTTCCTGCTCGCCGTGGCGGCGTTCATGGGCTCGTTCGTGACAGAGGCGCGGTGGCCGTGGTGGCTGGTGGGCGGGTTCTCAGCCGCGGCGTGCGTGTGGTGGATCATCGGGGCGTGGCGGATGCTGCGGACGAAGGGCGCGAAGTGGGTGAACACGGCGATTGCGGTCATCGGGCTCGCGGCGACGGTTCATTTCACGCGCATCATCACCACGCCGCCGCCGATTCCGTGGGTGGAGTACACGCCGGAGGCGTTGGAGGCGGCGCTGGCGGAGGGGAAGATCGTCGTGATCGATTTCACGGCGAAGTGGTGCACGAACTGCCACGTGCTTGAGCGCACGGTGCTGGCGCAATCGCCCGCGGTCGAACTGCTGAACTCGGCCGACGTGGTGGCGATGCAGGTGGACCTGACGAGCCAATCGAACGAGATCGGCTGGGCGAAGCAGCGGGAACTGGGCGGGGGCGGGGGCATTCCGCTGACGGCGATCTATGCGCCGGGGCGGGATGAGCCGGTGCTGTTCCGATCCTTCTATACGGGTCAATCGCTGGTGGAGGCGGCCCGGGGCGAGGGGGCGGGGGATGGCGGTGACGGCGCTTCCGGGGCCGGGGCGCCCGCGGCGGAGGCGGGAGGCGTGGTGTGAAGCCCGTGGCGGCTGAGAAACAGGGAAATTGACACCTTTCGGGCCCCGCCCTACCTTTGCTCCTCCCCCGCGGCGACGCTTGCCGCGGGCGACGCTCGCGGGTGTAGCTCAGTGGTAGAGCGTCACGTTGCCAACGTGAAAGTCGAGGGTTCGAGTCCCTTCACCCGCTTTCGACCTCCGCATGGCCGCGATCGCGGGCCTTCAGGGCCTGCCGCTGCCGAGCCGGAGGCGCCATTGAAAATGAGTTGGGTTCCGGCGTGAACGCGGGGCGTGACCGGCGTCGTACGATGGCGGCCGTGAAGGCGATGCTGAAGGACGGCGCTTCGCTGCTGGCGGAGGCGTTTCGGCGCGGGTGGCGCGGCGCGGCGCCGATGCTGGTGGCGCTTGCGGTGGCGGAAGGCGCGGTGGTGGCGGCGCTGGCGCCCTTGAGCGCGGGCGCGGTGAACTGGCTCGTGCAGCGGACGGGTCAGTACGCGGTGGCGAACGATGAAATCGTGCGGTTTGCGCTGACGTGGGTGGGCGTGGCGACGCTGCTGGTTTCGGGGACGGTGGCGCTGGCGGTGGCGGGGCTCGGCCGCGCGGCGGCGCTGATGGCGGCGATGCAATCCGAAGGAGGGGAGCGGGCGTCCGGGCTGACGTCGTTCCTGTGCGCTCTGTGGCGCGCGTGGCCGATTCTCAGCCTGTCGGCGCGGCAGGTCGCGTGGCTGGCGGCGATCGCGGCGCCGTTCGTGGCGATGGCGGGCGCGATCGCGTGGCTGACGGTGCGGAACGTCGATCTCTACTGGCTTGTGAACGAGAAGCCGGCGCGGTTCTGGATCGGCCTGGCGTGCATGGCGCCGGCGCTGCTGGCCGGGGCGTGGTTCGTGGTGCGCCGCGCGATGAGATGGTCGATCGCGCTGCCGCTGTGCGTCTTGTCCGGGCGCCCGGCGCGGGCGGCGATGCGCGAGAGCGAGGCGGCGCTGCGCGGCCGGGTGGGCGGGGTGACGCTGGCGCGGCTGACGTGGCTGGCGATCATCACCGCGATCGGCTTGGGCGCCCTGATGCTGGCGCAGGAGGCGGCGGAGGCGGCGCTGCGGCGCGAATGGGGCGGGCTGACCGTGACGGCGCTGATCGCGGGGATTGCGATCCTGGCGCACGGGGCCGTGGCGTTCCTGCTGGCGGTATTCGGAACGCTTGGCGACTCCGCGGTGGTGTACGCGGCGTGGAAGCGGTTCGGGGAGGAGGCGGTGGTGGAGCGGCCCGCCGCGGCGGCGGCGCCCGCGGATGCGCGGCGGGGCAAGCGGCTCCGCCTGCGGCTGCTGTTGGCGCTGGGCGCCGGGGCTGTGGTGGCGGCGACGTCCGCGGCGGGGCTGATCGAATCGGCGCCGCGTCCGATCGAGATCGAGATCACGGCGCACCGCGGGGCGTCGCGCGTGGCGCCGGAGAACACGCTGCCGGCGATCACGGCGGCGATCGACCTGGGCGCGGACCGCGTGGAGATCGACGCGATGCTCAGCGCGGATGGCGCGCTGGTGCTGTTCCACGACGTGGACCTGCGGCGGATCGCGCGCGATCCGCGCCGCATCGCGGACATGACGCTGGAGGAACTTCGCGAAGTGGATGCGGGCGCGTGGTTCGCTCCGGAGTTCGCGGGGGAGCGCATGCCGACGCTGAGTGAGGCGCTGGATGCGGTCGGTGGGAGGGCGGGGCTGAACATCGAACTCAAAGCCGCGGCGGGCGGGGAGGAGCGGCTGGCGGAGGCGACAGCCGCGGCATTGCGGGCGGGGCCGGATGGGGGCCGGCGCGGGGTGATCATCACGTCGCTCTCAACGCGAGCGCTCGCGGCGATGCGCCGGGCGGACCCGGAGGCGCGGATCGGGCTCATCGTGACGGCCTCGATCGGGGATCTGCGCAGGATGGATGCGGATCTGCTGGCCGTAGAATCGCGCATCGCGACGCGCAGGTTCATCGGACGATCGGAGGCCGCGGGGCTGGCTCTGCACGTGTGGGGCGTGGCGGACCCGGACCTGTTCACGCGGCTGGCGCTGCAGGGCGTGGAGGGCGTGATCACCTCCGATCCGGCGGCGCTGCTCGCACGGCGGGCCGAACTTCAGGAACTCACGGAGATGGAGCGATTGCTCCTGGCGTTCAGGGTGAAGTTGCTGGAGTGAG
The DNA here is from genome assembly GCA_964529265.1 of uncultured Phycisphaeraceae bacterium. Classification (GTDB taxonomy): domain Bacteria; phylum Planctomycetota; class Phycisphaerae; order Phycisphaerales; family UBA1924; genus CAZGVW01. The sequence continues at coordinate 23,848 of CAZGVW010000095.1, read as the reverse complement.
AGGCGCTGTGCCTGCGCCGGTGCGCGCCTCTTCAACCTGCCGCGCGATGGTCTCTCGCAGCCGCTGCGAGAACGTCTCGTCGAGTGGTGTGTCGCGCATCCAGCCATCGATGCGGAAGGCCTGGCGGGCCTGGGGGAACGTGAGATCGGTGTCGATGTAGCCGAAGTTGAAGGCCACACGGTCGGAGAAGCCGGTGAGCAGGACGCGGAGGTCGTGCGGAAGCGGGCGGCCGCCGAGCCGGCGGAGGTGGCCGGTGATGTTGTTCATGCAGTTGTTCCAGAGCAGGTGGTAGAACTCCGGCGCCTTTTCGAGCGATTCGGCCCGCTTGAGCATGTCCACGAAGATGGCGCGCTTGCGGTCATCGGTCGTGTTCGCCGGATAGAAGAAGACGGGCTGGCCCCAGATGGCGCCGCGCACGCCGACGACGTCGCGCTCATCGCCCACGACGTACATCAGTTGATACTGGCGGAACATCGAGGGCAGAATCTCGTAGCCCCGGCCCTTCACGCGCCGCGCCTCCACCGAAACAGCCACCTTCTGCCCATCGGAGAAGCCGAAGCACACGAAGACGTGCGCCACTGCCTGGAAACGGTGGATGGTGGCGACAACGTAATACATGGAGTTGAGCGCGCCCAGGTCGTAGACGCGGTCGTAGTAGCCCGGGGTGAAGTCGGTGGCGGTGCGCCAGGTGAAATTGCGCACGTTCTGAACGCGCACGGTGTCGCCCTCAATCGTGACGATGGGCATGAGCGCGTGGTCCGGCGCCCAGTCGCGGTCCTTCCGGGCGGTGACGAAGCCGTAATACCACACCCAGACCGCGGTCATGACCACGAGCGCCGTGGCGAAGGCCGCCCACTCGGCCAACCTCGGACGCCGGGCGGCCGCGGAGGCGTCGCCGCGGAGACGTCGCGCGAACGGCGAACGCCAGATCGCCGCGGCGAAAATGCCCGCGATGCCGACGCCCGCCGCCACGGCGAGCCAGACGGGCGCCGGCAGCGTGAACAGAGCCGCGAGCGCCGTCCACAGGCCGAGAAAGCACCACAGGACGATGAACGCACACTGCGCAATCGGCGTCAATGCCTTGCGAACCATGCGACAGGCGCTCCTTCAGGCGCCCGGGCGGGCGCTCGCGACGACTTCCCGAGCGGGCGCGCCTCGTGCGTTCACTTCGGGATCGGGTGACGCGAGGCCGAGGAAGCGGCGGCAGTATTCATCCGTGCTCCAGACATATCGCTCCAGACCCGTGCGGCGGGCGGCGCGGCCCATGTCCTCGCGCAAGGCCGCATCATTCAGCAGGCGCTCGATGGCCGCGGCATAGTCGGCTGGCGCGCCGCAGACGATTCCGCCACCGGCATCCAGTTTCTCGACGAGCACGGGGTGCTCCGATGAGAGAATCGGCAGCCCGGTGAGCATGCCCTGCACGATGACCTGGCTGAAGGTCTCCTTGGCGCGGGAGGGCACCGCCATGACATCCATCGTGCGGAGGAACTCCGGCATCTCCGAGGCGGGCATGAAGCGATAGGCGCGCACGCGATCGCCCTTCGGCGCGCGGTCGAGATCCGCGTAGCCCGCGAGATGCAGTTCGAGGCGCCGCTGCGTCCCCGCGGAAAGCGAATCAATGGCCTCCGCCACGGTGTCCGCGCCCTTCCACTCATCATCCAATTTGCCGAGAATCACGATGCGGAGAGGTTTCTCCGCCGAGGGCTCGCGGTGGCGCAGCCCAAGATCCGCCGGCGGGTGGAACTCATCCGCGTTGGGAATCCCGAAGTACACGTGCGCACGGCCCGGCACAGCCTGGTTGATCTCGCCCGCAATCTGCCCGTTCACGCACGCGACATCCATCGGCGCCCGTCGCAGCGCGCGCACCAGCCGCGGCGGCATGCGCTTGGCCGCGATCATCGCCCCGCGGCCGCAGATCTTCGTCGCCCGAAGCAGCGGCAACGCCGCGGACATGGAGCGCGTGTCGTTCGTGATGATGAGGCGATCGAACCGCCGCTTCGCGGCCGACAGGCGCAGCACCCCGACGATGGCGTTCACCGCTGGCTGCCCGAGCGGCGGCGTCCAGATCACCTCCGGCATCGCGGCGCCGAGCAGTTCCGGCAGCCGCGGCTTCCACCACGGGTCGGCGAGGATCGTGGGCCGGTGCCCGAGCGCCACGAGCGAGCGCAACACGTGCAGATCGTGAATCTGCACGCCGCGGATCGGCCGGTCCGGCCGGCGCTCCAGCATCCACGGGCAGATGACGAGAATGGTGGCGCCCGCGCCCCCGGCCCCGCCCCCGCCCCCGGAGGTAGCCGCGGGGCGGCCGTCGTGCTGCTGCGGATGGGCGCTCGTGCGGGCGACGCTCATCGGGGCATCGTACAGGCTTACGGGCAGGCCCCCCACCCGCCGAGCATCTGCGCCAGGTCGCTGCTGCCGATGACGCCATCAAAGTTGAGGTCCGCGCCGCCCGCGCCCGGCGCCGCGGGGCCCCACGCCCCCAGCAGCGCCGCCAGATCCGTCGAACCCACCATGCCATCGCCGTTCAGGTCCGCATCGCACTTCGCCGGCGGAACGAACACATCCACAGCGCTCGTCGGCTGCAGGCCCTGAATGATCCCCCCCGCCGGCGCAAGCATTCCATCATCCAGCGCCACCGCCGCCACGCCATGCCGCGGTATCGCCATCGGCTCACGGCACTCCCATGAATCGGTGCGCACGTCGTACACCTCGTTCGCGTCGAACAGCATCGGAACCTCACCGCCCGCCACGAAAATCCGCGGACCCAGCGCCGCAACCGCCATCGCGCTGCGGGCCGTGGGCATCGGCGTCATGGGCGCCCACGCGTCCGCCACAGGGTCGTAGCGGTCGTTGCGGCTGTTCGAGCCGCCGGCGCGGCCCCCGATGACATAGATGAAGGGCCCCGCGACCGCGGCTGTCAGGTGCTCGCGCGCCGTGGGCATATCCTCCCCGGTGAACCACATCTGCAGATCCGGATCGAAGACGAACGTCGTGCGCTGCGCCGCCCCGCCGAAGACCCCACCGAACACGTAGATGCGTCCGTCGTGCGCCACCGCCCAGCAGCCGCCGCGAGCCTGCGGCAAGGGAAGGCCGTTCGACCACGAGTTCATCGCCGGGTTGTAGATGAACACCGTGCTCTTCGGCGCGAAATCGCCCGCATAGCCGCCGACCACGTACAGCAGCCCGTTCACCGCCGCCACGCCCATGTGATCGCGCGGCGCGGGCATGGGCTCGACGAAGATCCAGTCATTCAGCGCAATGTCATACGCCTCCACCGTGTCCGTCGCGGCAAGCCCCGGCGGCGCCAGCAACCCCCCCACCACGTACACCGTGTCCCCGATGCGCGCCGCGCCCGTTTCCTGCCGCGCCAGATTCATCGACGCAAGCGGCGCCCACGACCCGCCGGTCTTCGCTTCGGCCCCCGCCGCGGCGCCCGCCGCCGCAACCACCGCGGCACACCCCGCGCGCATGCGCGCACAAACACGTTTATTCCGCATGGCGGCTCTCCTCATTCCGCATCCGGCTTGATCCTAACCCCCGCCCGCGCCCCGCCAAAGCGCAAAACCACCCGTCCCGCGCCTATTCCTGCCACCGGAACGCCCGCGCCCCCGCCGCGAAGCACACCACGCCCACGCCCAGCAGCACGCCGTAAATCGGCAGCATTTCCACGAATGAAAGCCCGCGCCACATCGGCCCCTCCAGCGCGCGCATCGCCCACGACACCGGGCTGATCGCCCCGGCCATGAGCATCCAGTCCGGCATGATGAACCGCGGCACCATGCCGCCGCCGATCATCGCCATCACGAGCAGCACCGCCCACGAAAGCCCGCTCGCCGCGGCTTCCGTGCGGCCCAGGCACGCCAGCAGCATCATCAGGCCCACAAAGCACACCGCGATGCACACCACCGAAATCGCCAGCAATCCCGGCGACACCGGCCGCACGCCGAAGACCGCCGCCGCGATGAGCAGCAGCATCGTGGACACCGCCACAGTGACAAGAAAGCACGCCAGCGCCTTGCCGCCGAGAATGTGCGCCCGCCGCAGCGGCGCCAGGCGCAGCCGGATCAGCGTGCCGCGGTTGCGCTCCGTCACGAGCGAGAGCCCGAACGCAGCGCACGCGCCGATCACGCCCCAGATGATCCCCTGCGGGAAGGAGACGGCGTAAGCGTTCTGCGGCATATCGCGACGGGCGGGCGCGCCGACGCTCACGCGCTCGATGACCATCGGCTGCCAGCCCGCGCTGCCGAATGCGCCCGCCGGCGCTTCGCCCTCCTGCGCCTGCACCTCCGGGAGCCCGGTCATGAACGCATCGAGGCTGCTCAGGAATGGTGTGAGCAGCGCGCGCGTCGCCGGCGGCGCATCCGATTCCGCCAGCGATTCCATCGCCTTCTGCGTGCTGGCGCGGCTGGCGTCCGGGTTCGTGAACATCTCCTGCATGCGCTCGAAGCCGTACTTCGTGAGCAAGCCTTCAAGCATGCCCGCCTCGGCGCTTCGAGATGGATCGACCCCCACCTCCAGTTTCGCGGGGTCCCCCCAGAACATCCGCTCGCTCGCCTCGCCGAAACCGGGGGCCAGGATCACATACGCCGTGCGCTCCCCGCGGCGGACGATGTCCTCCGCCTCCGGCCGAGTCGCCAGTCGCTCCGCCGCGAACTCCGGCGCCGCGATCAGCGTCTCCACGAACTTCGCCGAGCGCTCCGTGCCGTCCTCATCCACGATCACGATCGGAATGCCCTTCGGACCCTCACCCTCCTGCTGGCCCCGGAACACGGTCCCGAAGAACACCGCCATCGCCAGCGGGAACACGAGCGTGAAGAAGAAGCCCATCTTGTCGCGCACGAGCAGCCGCAAGTCCTTCTTCGCCAGCGCCGTCACGGCCCGCGCGCCGGAGCGTCCCGCGTCGTTCTTCATTCGCTTCTAGTCCCTCAGGCTGCGGCCCGTCAGCGCCAGAAACACCGATTCCAGATTCGGCCTCTCGATCCGCACGCCGAGCACAGCCCCGGATGCGCCATTTCCCATCGCCGCCTGCGACTCGCGCACCGGGTCATCCGTCTCCGTGCGCGATTCGCCCGCCGCCCGCTGCACCGTCACCACGCTGCGCCCGCCGTGCGCATCGATCAGCCGCTCCACCGAGTCGAGCGCCAGACACCGCCCGTGATCGATGATCGCCACACGGTCACACAGCCGCTGCGCCTCCTCCATGTAGTGCGTCGTGTAGACGATCGTCTTCCCCTGCTTCCGCAGCGCGGCCACCATGTCGAAGAGCGCGTTCCGTGATTGCGGATCCACGCCCGCCGTCGGCTCATCGAGCATGAGCAGGTCCGGCTCGTGCACCATCGCCGCCGCGAGGTTCAGCCGTCGCTTCATGCCGCCGGAATACCCCGCCACGCTCTGCCGCCCCTTCTCCGTGAGGCCCGTGAACTCCAGCAACCCCGCCACGCGCTCCTCCAGCGCCGTCCCCGCCAGCCCATACAGCCTCCCGAAGAAGCGCAGGTTCTCCGCCCCCGAGAGTTCGTCGTAGATCGCCAGCGCCTGCGGCGCCACGCCGATCCGCGCCCGCACCGCCGGATCAGTCGGCGCGCCCAGCCCCTCCAGCGTCACCGTGCCCGAATCCGGCCGCAGCAGCCCAACCGCCATGTGGATCGTCGTCGTCTTCCCCGCGCCGTTCGGCCCCAGCAGGCCGAACACCTCGCCGCGGCGAACCTCCAGCGACAGCCCGTCCACCGCCACCGTCTTCCCGAACGATTTCCGCAGATCGTGCAGTTTCAGCATCGCCGAGGATCGCCTCCCGCGCGCACGCCCGCCAAACACCCCCGTGAACCATCCGAATCCCTTTCGTAGGATACCCGCGGAGATTTCATGCCGCGGGTCGTCTTCACTGACAACCTGAAACGCCACGTCGAAGCGCCGGAGCGCACCGTCGCCGCCACCTCCGTGCGCGAGGCGCTGGATATCGCCTTGGGCGCCAATCCCCGCCTCCGCGGCTACATTCTCGACGACCAAGGCCGGCCCCGGAAGCACATCGCCGTCTTCGTGAACGGCAAGCCCGTGAGGGATCGCGAAGGCCTCAGCGATCCTGTGGATGATTCGTGCGAGGTCTTCGTCATGCAGGCCCTGTCGGGCGGCTGATTTTCATGGAGAGAAACCGTGGCTGATCTCATCCACGTCGGCACGCGCAAGGGCCTCTTCGCCATCCGCCGCGGCAAGGGCGGGAAGTGGGCCGTCGAGCGCACGGCGTTCCTGGGCGACCCCGTGACGATGCTCCTGCGCGATCCGCGCGACGGCGTCCTCCACACCTCGCTCAAACTCGGCCACTTCGGCGTGAAGATGCACCGCTCGCGCGACGATGGCCGCACCTGGGACGAGACGGCGGTTCCGGCCTATCCCGCGGCTGAGGGCGCGGAGAAGGTGAAGGGCTCGAGCCTCGAGCAGGTCTGGTGCCTCGAAACCGGCGGCGCCGATCAGCCCGGGCTGCTCTGGTGCGGCACGCTTCCGGGCGGACTCTTCGTGTCGCGCGATGGCGGCGATTCGTGGTCGCTCGTCGAATCGCTGTGGAACCGCCCTGAACGCTCGGAATGGTTCGGCGGCGGATATGACGTGCCGGGGATTCACTCCGTCTGCGTCGATCCGCGCAACAGCCGCCACGTCATCGTCGGCGTCTCCTGCGGCGGCGCGTGGGCGACGAAAGACGGCGGCAAGACGTGGACCTGCTGCGCCACCGGCATGTTCGCGGAGTACATGCCGCCGGAATCGCGCGACAATCCCAACATTCAGGATCCGCACCGCGTCGTGCGCTGCGACGGCGCGCCGGATGCGCTGTGGGCCCAGCACCACAACGGCGTCTTCCGCACGACGGACGGCGCGAAGACCTGGCGCGAGTGCCCCGATGTGCCGCCATCCAGGTTCGGCTTCGGCGTGGCCGTGCATCCGCGCGAGCCCGACACCGCGTGGCTCGCGCCCGCGATCAAGGACGAGCGCCGCATCCCTGTAGACGGCAAGGTCGTCGTCTCGCGCACGCGAGATGGCGGCAAGTCATGGGATGTGCTGCGCAAGGGGCTCCCGCAGGATCACGCCTACGACCTCGTCTATCGCCACTGCCTCGAAGTCGATGAATCGGGCGATCGCCTCGCCATGGGCTCCACCACCGGCTCGCTGTGGGTGAGCGAAGACCAGGGCGATTCGTGGAGCGCGATCTCGACCAATCTTCCGCCGATTTACTGCGTGCGCTTCGCGTGATCGGGGTCGGGCGATAACCCGGTCTCGGCCGCGCCGTCCGCGTGAACGACGAGAACGGTCGCATCGCCCGGCCCTTCGGATTCGTCCATGATGCGCAGCGATACGCCGAGCGCTTCCGCCTCGGCGCGCAGAGGCTCGAGCGATTCCGCGCTGAGCGTGACGAGCGACGATCGATCCGCCGCGAGAAACTCCGCCGCCTCGGCGACCGTCGCCCGCCGCGACCAGTCGCGCATGTAGAACTGCAGCGCGTACGGCGCATCGATCGATCGCGCCGCCGCCTCAGGATGCGCCTCCCGCACCCGCTCCGCCAGCGCCTGCATCCCCGCGGATCGATCCACCCTCGGGTTCGCCATGCGGCGGCTGTGGTAGTGGAAGAACACGACGGCGACGCCGAACACGGCCAGCGCTGCGCAGAGGCGCTGCGCCGCGCCGGGGCGCAGCGCCCGCATCCAGATCGCCAGTTCCCTCCCCGCCAGCAGCGCCGCCGTGGGCAACAGCGGCACGATGTGGTCCGGACGCTTCGAGACGGCCAGCATGAAGACGGCGACGCCGCCGGCCAGCCAGCAGCACAGGAACCGCTCGAACCGCCGCCGCCGGTCGTCCTGGTCGGGCGCCGCAACCATGCGCCACAGGCCGATGATCGTGAGCGCGCTCCACGGCGCGAAGCGCGAGAGCACATAGAGCGGCGGCGTGAAGACATCCCAGATCGACCGCTCCTCGACGCTCGAAATCGCGTGCGCGACCAGTTCGCGACCCACCATCCGCGCGAAGAGATCAGACCCGACCCGCTCGTGCGCCAGCGCCGTCCAGCCGCCGATGATCGCCGCGAACAGGATGACTCCCGGCAGCAGCCGTCCGCGGATCGCCGTCTCGCGGCCCTGCATGCGCTCCCACACCGCCGCAAGCAGACCGAGCGCCGCGAGCAGGACGCCCAGCGGCCCCTTGGTCAGCGTCGCGCCCGCCGCGGCAAGCCACGCAACTGTCCACCCGCGCCCGCTCGACCACGCCCGCCACGTGAGCAGCGCCGCCAGCGTCACCATGAACGTGAATAGCGCATCCGTCCGCGCCAGCGCCATGTGCTTCACCGCGGCATGCGAGAGCAGCCACGACATCGCCCCGAGCATGCCCGCCGGCCTGCCGAACTCCCGATCCCCGAACACCATCACCAGCAGCGCCACGCCCAGAACCGCAAGGCCCGTGGGCAGATACATCGCAAACTCCGTCACGCCGCCCCGCGCCAGCGCAACAAGCGACGCCATCCACGTGTACAGCGGCGGCTTGGAGGAGACGTCGCCCCGGAAATCCCGCTGCACAATCCACTCGCCCCGCTCCACCACGTCCACGACGTAGGAGAGCGGCATCTCCTGGTCGTTCTCCATGAGGTCGGTGGGGCCCGCAAGCCGGATCGCGAAGAGCGCCGCCCACAGCGCGATGATGAAGAGCAGCGGCGCGAGGCGCTCGCGGCGGTTTCGCGGCGCGCTCGGCTCGAGCAGACACTGAGTCATCGTGCGACGGAACCCTCTTCCACGGCGCCCGCAGCGCCGGCAGGCGCCGACGTGCGATCACCCTTGTGAATGTACCAGAGGTTGCGCGCATACACCACGACGCCCGTCGTCTGGCCGAGCACGCCCACGATGTCCTTGCGCCAGAGAAAATAGATGAGCAGGATCGCGCCGCCGCCCAGGCTCAGCCACCAGAAGATCGTCGGCACCACGCTGCGCCGCTCGCGCTCCGTGGCGATCCACTGCACCAGCATCCGCAGCATGAACGCCGCCTGCCCCGCGAGGCCCAGCAGCACCCATCCCAGGTTCTCGTACGAGGAGATGTTGAGGATGCGGAGCAGGAGGTCGCGCCCTTCCGCCTCCGAGGCGGCGAGCGTCAGCGCATCAAGCATTCACCTTCTCCCTCGCGTGAGGCGGGCGTCCATTGGTCGGCGGCGCCGCTCCGGCCGGCGCGGTGGAACCCGCGATGCGCGCCGGCCGCGCCGGCGCGCGCTCCGTGAACTCCACGCGCTCCACCCGATGAAACATCCAGCGCACCGCGAAGAGATCGCGTAGGCCCGTCGCCGCGCGACCCCACGTGCCGTACTTCGCGGCGCCGGCCAGCCGCGGGCGATGGTTCACATCCGCCTCGATCACGCGATGGCCCAGCCGCCGCGCGTACACCGGCATGAAGCGGTGCATGCCCCGGAACTGCAGCGGAATCGCGAGCCCGATCTCCCGCCGGAACACGCGGCATGAACACCCGGTGTCGCGGATCGTGTCACCCAGCACGCGCGCGCGGAACACGCGCCCCACCCAGGCGCCGAATCGGCGCGTCTGCGTGTTGCGGTCGCTGCGCTTGCGGCGCACACCCTGCACCCAGTCCGCGCCCTGCGATTCGAGCAGATCCATCAGCCGCGGCAGATCCGCAGGATCGTTCTGAAGATCGGCGTCGAGCATCGCCACGAGATCGCCCCGCGCTGCGCGAATCCCCGCCCAGAACGCCGCGCTCTGGCCCATGCGCCGCGGCAACGCGAGCACACGCAGCCAGTCGAACTCCGCCATGAGCGCCTCGGCCTCCGCACTCGTCCCATCGCCCGATCCATCGTCCACGATGATCAGTTCCGCCGCCTGGTCCAATGATTCGAACACCGCCGCGACTTCGCGCACAAGCGGCGCAATATTCGGCGCCTCATCAAAGGCGGGCACGATCACGGTGAGCCGGGGGTGGGTGTGCATGGCGCTGTGGCCGCGGGACCGCGGCGGGGGGCCGTCCTTCGGGCTCCGGCGTGCGCCGGAAACCACCGCCGGAGCCGCGTTGGGCGGGGGCGGGCCCGGAAAACGGGGAGTCTACCGGGGACCGCCGCGAGAAAACGGGCGCTTTGAGAATCCCGGCGATGGAACCCGCGCGGGCGTGGAGTAGACTCCGTTCGCCCTCCAAGGGGGCAGCCCGGGCGTTTCCGGACGCGTCGTCCGCCCGCCCGGCGGCAGAGGAGAGAGGCCGATGGGGCTGGAAGTGCGCTCAGCGCGCCTGCGCGTCGCCGCGCTTGCGGTGTGTTCACTGTGCGCGCCGGGAGCCGCGGTCGCGCAACTCGCCGCGGCGAGCGCCGACCGAATCGCAACCGGGCAGACCGCGGGCGATCGCCTGGGGACTTCCGTCGCGTTCTGCGGCGACGTCGATGGCGACCTGGTGGCGGATTACGTCGTCGGCGAGCCGTTCCGCGGCGGGGGCGATGCGGGGCGCGCGACGGTGTTTTCCGGCGCCACCGGCGCCGTGATCTGGCAGTTTCTCGGCGACGGCGCGGGCGACGCCTTCGGGCGCGCTGTGGCGGGGCCCGGCGACGTGGACAACGACGGCCGCGGCGACATCCTGGTCGGCGCGCCGGAGGATCAGATCGCGTTTCCGCTCGGGCCGGGCTATGCGCGCCTCTATTCGGGGCGCACGGGGATGCAGATCGGATCGTGGACGGGAACAACCGTCGGCGAGCGATTCGGCTTCGCGCTTTCGGGCGCGGGCGATGTGAACAACGACGGCAGGCCGGACATCATCATCGGCGCGTGGGGCAGTTCGGCGGGCGCGCCGGGCGCAGGGCGCGTGTACCTGTATTCCGGAATCGATGGCTCGTTCATCCGCGATCATCTCGGCGAGGCGCAGGGCGATGGTTTCGGGCTCGCGGTCGGTTGCGCCGGGAACAACAACGGCGATGATTTCGGCGATTACATGGTGGGCTCGCAGTTCAACAACAATCCCGGCGGAGTGAACGCCGGACGCGTGTATGTGTATTCCGGCGAAACCGGCGACCTGATCCGGTTCCACGAGGGGCTGTTTCAGGGCGCGGAACTGGGCAGTTCCGTGTCGTGCGCGGGCGATATGAACAGCGACGGGCGCGATGATCTGCTGCTCGGCGCGCGGGCGTGGGACGTTGAAACCGATGACCGCCGCGGCGCGGCGTATGTGTACTCAGGAATGGACGGCGCGCTGCTTCTGGACTTTTTCGGCGAAGAGCCGGGCGACTGGATGGGCTTCTGGGTGTCGAGCGCGGGGGACGTGAGCGGGGACGGTGTGCCGGACGTCGCCATCGGGTCGCCGGCGCCGCCGCAGATCGGGCCGATGCGGCCGGGACGGGTTTCGCTGTTTTCCGGCGCAAACGGCGCGCTGATTCAGCGGCTGGAGGGCGAGGCGATCGGGGACGAGTTCGGATCGGCCGCGGCGTGCGGGGATGCGAACGGCGACGGGGCGATCGATGTGCTCATCGGCGCGCCGGGAAATGACGCGGCTGGCGCGGATGCGGGGCGCTCGTACCTGTTTTTTGGGCCTTTCTGCCCGCAGGACGTGAACGGCGACGGCGCGGTGAACAGCAGCGACCTGGCAATTCTGCTCGGCGGGTGGGGCGAGGGACTGATCGGCGATTTCAACGGCGACGGGCTGATCAACAGTTCCGACCTTGCGGCGCTGCTGGGCGCGTGGGGGCCGTGTCCGGCGCCGTGAAAACGCGCGTTTGCTCAGTATTTTCGCAGCACGCCGATCACAACGCCCTGAATTTTGCAATCCCGCACATAAATGGGCTTGAATTCCGGATTTGCGGGCTGGAGACGGATTCTGTCCTTCTCGCGGTGGAAGGATTTGAGCGTGGTGGAGCCATCGGGCAGAAGGGCGACCACGCGCTCGCCGTCGCGGGCGGTTTCGCGGCGCTCGATGATGACGTAATCGCCGTCCAGAATGCCCTCATCGCGCATGGAATCGCCATCCACGCGGAGGGCGAACGTGGCTGAGCCCGCGCCGCCCGAGGCAACGCGCGAACCGAAGACGTCGCGCAGGTTCAGTTCGTCGTCGGACGCGTATTTCTCGATGGGGTATCCCGCGGCGATCTTGCCGACGAGCGGGAAACGGAGTGGCTGCTCCTCATCGGGGACGGCGACGCCATCAGCGATGGACAAAGAGCGAGCCTTGTTGGCTTCGCGCACGAGCGCGCCCTTCTTGATGAGGGCTTCGGCGTGCTCGAAGACCGTGACCTTGCTGACCCCCAGTTCGTCCGCGATTTCCTGCATGGTCGGGGAATAGCCCCGACGCACGCGGCTGTCGCGGATGATCTTGAGGATCTGGAGTTGCTTGGGCGTGAGATTCATCTTCGTTGTGGTCATGGATCGTCGCCTCCCGACGGCGAGCCGCCATCGCTCTGATCTGGAACTGCGAGGGCCTGGGCCCGTCCAACCTTCGCGCGCCGGGGGCGCCCTCGCGGGCGGCTCGCGGCGTCGGCCATTCTTGTGAAGCGCCGACGAGGCGCGACAGCGCCTCGCCGCGATGAACAATCTGAGTTCCCTGCTCCTCGAGCACGCGCTCGACGGCGAGAAGCGTGCCCGCCTTCGCGGCCAGGGAGGACAATTCGAGCCGATCGGGCGCGTTTCCTGCGCCGCATGCGCCTTCCGTGGACCGTTCGAACACATCCACGCGCGGGCCGAGGTCGGCAGCCGCGCCGCCATCCCGGCGCATGCCGCGCCGCTTGCGGGGCAGACCCGCGGCGAGGCCGGGCTGATCCTGCCCATCGTCGCCGAGCGCGCCGCCATCGGCGGAATCGATGGCGGTCGCGACACCCCGATCGCGCACCAGGCGCGACCCTTCCGCCTTCCACTGGGCCGTGTAATCGCCGCCGGGGCCGAGCCGCATCACGATCGCTGCGTTGTGAAAGGGCATGCCGTCCTCTCCGAAGCCACAAGCGATCGTCCGTTCAACGGGTGGATGGAATCCACCCAGGAAAACTCAACGCACGAACACGATCCCAGGGGCTTCTCGCGTGGAGCGACCAGCGGAAACGCCCCCGAAGGCCTCCGGCCCTCGGAACCGCCCACCGGTCGAACGTTCGGATCCGTCTGGCCCCCGACCCCGGCGGCCCAGCCCCTGAAGGGGACTGAACCCCAGCCTGTCGAGGGTGCGACATGCCGCTCCACGACATGTTGGGCCTCCGCCGGCCCGCCCCAACGATCGACCAACTGACCGACGCCGCTCCAGAAACCAATGGCGTCGTGTTCGGATTACGGTACCCGATCAGCCGCCGCACATCAAGCCCAAAAGGTCGATTTGTTCACTTTTTTTTCGGGATGCCATGCCGGGGAGGGCTGGTTCTCGGACGGGGGTCGGCCTCTCAGCGAGAGCGCGCCCGCTCGTTCCGGCGCGCCAAGAGGGGGCCTTCGCGCGCGATCAGGCGGCGGATTTCGAGAATCGTCGCATCGGCGCGGAGCACCCCCGGGTCGAGGCCGGTGACGCGCGTGAGGTCGTCGAACGAGCGGGGCTCGATGAGCGCTTCCAGCAGCGTTCGCTGGGAGGCGGTCAGCGATTTGGCCACCGTCGCGCTCAAATTGTCGCTCTGAGCCTCGGTTTCGGCGTCGTTCTGTGCAAAAACCGGCGCACCGGGCGCCGGGAAGAGACCATCCGGCGCGGTTTCGTCGGCCCGCGGCTGGTCGTAGCGGATCGCGTGGGTTCCGGCGTGGGCGTGGCGGGCGGGGGCTTCGAGGATCTCGATCACATCGGCCGGATCGGTGACGAGCGCAGCGCCGCCCTTTTTCAGGAGTTCGAGGGAACCCCGGGAGGCGGGTGAATCGATGCGGCCGGGGACGGCCATGACCTCGCGGCCCTGCTCCTCCGCGGCGACGCGGGCGGTGATGAGCGAACCGGAGCCGGCGCCGGCCTCGATGACGAGAACGCCGAGGCTCATGCCGGAAATGATGCGATTTCGGCGGGGGAAATTCTCGCGGGCGGGGGCCACGGACATGGGAAGTTCCGAAACGATCGCGCCCGAGCGAGAAACGACCTCTTCGTACATCTCCGCGTGCTCGGGGGGATAGATGTGGGCCAATCCGCAGCCCATGACGACGACGGTGCGTCCCTGGGCGCGCAGGGCGCCGCGGTGGGCGGCGGCATCGATGCCTCGCGCGCCGCCGGAGACGATGGTGAGGCCGGATTGCGCGAGCATGAGCGAAAAGCGCTCCGCCTGCTCGATGCCATATGGCGTGCAGGAGCGCGAACCGACCAGGGCGAGCGAAAAACGATCGATTTCGGGGCGCAGGAAGCCGCGGACGTAGAGAATCGGGGGCGCATCGGGGAGTTGGTTGAGCAGGGGCGGGTATTCGTCATCAAACATGGTGACGAGTCGCACATTCCGCTGCTCGCAGAGGCGGATTTCCTCGTCGGCGGCGGGCCCGACGGCGCGGAGGCCATCGGCGATGGCGGCGGATCGCTCCGGCCCGATGCCGTGGACGCGCTCGAGGTCGGCGGCGGAGGCGCGGAGGACGGCTTCGGGCGAGCCGAGCGTGTGGACGGCGCGGCGGATGAGGACAGGGCCGAGGCGGGGTGTGAGGGAGAGGTGGAGGAGGGGGTGTGGCACGGGGATGGAAGATACGGCGCCGGCCGCGGAAGGGCGCGTGGGAAGTCGAACCTAGTTGGAAGCGCCTTCCAACATGTCTTCTCGCGGCGCCGGGCGATGATCGAAGATAGGAGGCGAAGTGGGCGCGATGGAGTGCCAGAGCGACCAGAGGCGGGCGAGGCTTTCGGGGTGAACGAAGCCCTCCCACGTCGATGAACGGCCTCCGGGGCCTTCGAACCGGACGGACGCAACGCCGAGCGTGTATTCGATGATCATGATGGAATCGGCGGCGCTCCATTCTCGCGCGTGACGCGCCGCTTCTTCACCAACGCGCCCCGGCGCGGCCCAGAGCGCTACCGGAGCGCGGACTGCGTCGACGCACTGCACAAGCGCAAGGCTGATCACCGACGCGGCGATCACTGCGAGCATCGCGGGGAGCCGTGGAGCATCGCCGATGATCGCGATGGACATGGACGGACCTGCCACGCCGGCGATCAGGTAGGCCCAGCGAGGCAGATGAATGAAGCGCCGGCGAATGCGCTCGGGCTCGGTGACGGTGTGAATCGGCGGGCGACAACCACAGGTCGGGGTGGAGCGATGCCTCCGCTGTTCAAGAGGCGGCGAAAGAGGTCGCCATCGAACGTGCATCGCGTGCGGCGGTCGAGGGCGGAATAGGCCGCAGCCTCGGCGGCGAGTGCGAGCATGGCGTCGCGGTCGGGCGGCCAGCTTTGAGCGGCGCCCGCGCGACGCAGGAGCGCGGCAAGTTGAGTTCGAGAGGCGCGCGAGCCGCGCCTTGATCCCACGAAAACTGCTCCGATCATGATGATCAAGGCGATCGTGCCCCAGCGGTGGGTGGGTGGCCATGCGGGGTCCATTGCGCGGGTGATCAGGAGGAGGGTGAGGGCGCCCATCACGGCGAAGGCGGCGACCCTCCATGTTCGGGTCCACGCGCCGCGAACGAGGCGTCGTTCGTGCCTGACGCAGAGCGCCCAGGACTCGTGGTCTTCGACCTGTACAGCGAGCAGCGGTGCGGGCGCCATGGCGGGGAATGATGGTAGAGAAGGGGCCGAGGAGGCACCCGAGGCCCCTTTGAAGCGCGGGTGGGGGAAGCGGGAGGCGCCGCGGGATCGCTCGCGGCTGCGCCGCGACACAGCCGGGACGGCTGTGCCACCACTCAGAAGGGCGCGGGGAAAATCGTGTCGGGCGGTGGCGGTGGTTTTCGGATTGGGGGGGGGCGGGCAGGGCGCGTTGGAGCGGCCGGCGCCGTGCCGCCTGCCGTGGGCTTTCTGGAACAAGGAGAAATCGAGATGCATCAGAGCAGCAGGAACATTCTGGCGGCGGCGGCGGCCGCGTTGTGCAGCGGCGGCGCGGCCCGCGCGGAGGCGGACGCCGTGATCGCGGATTTCCGCGGGCAGGGCACGTTTACGACGGCGACGCTGACCGTGAACGGCGTCAAAGTGACGGCTCGAGACGCCGGCGGCTCGCCGGGGGTCGTCAACGTGCTCAACCTGAATGGGCTGGGCGTGGTCGGGGGCTTCACGAACAACGGGCTTGACACGACGGAGACGCTGGAGTTCCGGTTCGACTCGTTCCTCGCGGACCACGTGTGGGTGACGTTCGCATCGCAGGGGAACCTCGATGGCGACGGCTCCGCGGGCGAAGCCATCGTGAGCGCGTTCGGACCGGGCGGGGCGTTTCACACTTTTGCGCCGATTGCGGACAGACCGGGTGTGTACGTCACGCAGATCGCCGATGGCGCTCCCATTTCCGGCTTCGACGTGCGAGCGGACGCGGACACGATGATCCTGTCGAGCGTTTCGTACCACGTTTCGGATCCGGCGACGGTGGCGGACTTCACGAACCTGGGCACGTTCACGACGGGCCAGTTGGATGTCGGGCCGCTGCGCGTGACGGCGCGCGACGTGGTCGGCTTCCCGGGGACGGTCAACGTGCTGAACCTGAACGGGCTCGGCGTGGTGGGCGGCTTCGCCGACAACGCCCTCGACATGACAGAGGAACTGACATTCGAGTTTCAAGGTGTGACGCCGGAGCACATCTGGTGGTTCGTCCCCGCCGCGGGGAACCTGGATGGCGATGGCCTTGCCGGGGAGGCGGTGGTGCAGGCCGGCACGCCCGAGGGCTTCTCACTGGGGCAGACGCCTGTCTCGGGCGGTGGATTGTTCTATCTCAACGCTCATTTTCTCGGTTCGCCGACGAAGCGGTTCACGATCCGGGCGGACGCCGACCTGCTGCGGATCAGCAGCGTGGCGTATGTGTGCCGCGTGGATGCGGATTCGTGCGGGGCGGATCTTGACGGCGACGGGCAGGTGAGTGCGGCGGACCTGGCGCTGCTGCTGGGGTCGTGGGGGGTGTGTCCGTGAGGGGGCAGGCAATAGGGAATAGGGAATAGGCAATAGGCAAGAGCGGAAGGGGACAAGGCAGTGTCGATGGGGGACGGCGGTGCGCGCAGGATGCCTGGTCGCGTGCGCTACCCGGGGAAGATCGGGAGCGCGGGTGGGCCTTCGTGCATCCAGAGGGACCAGAGGCGCTTGAAGTTGTGCTCGTGCAGGAGGAACGAGAACGGGACTGAGTCGCTCTCGCCGGAGTGAAGGGAAGCGCGGCGGGTGGTCCAGGGCCTGCGCACGACGAGGATTGAATCGTGCGTGGTCCATTCCTTCGCCTCGTTGCGACGAAGTTGCGCGGCGCGGCCCGGCGCGGCGTAGAGGTGCGGGGCCCCGGGAAGCAGGCCGGCCCATTCGAGGAATGAGGGGAGCGCGACGAGCAGCATGCCCACAGTGATCGGCAGGGCGCGGCGCAGCGCAGCGCCGGGTGAAGCACTGTTGACGGTCGCGTTGAAGACCATGAGCGCCACGAAGCCGGCGCCGACAGAAATGAGGTGTCGGCGAGCCCGTCGAGCCTGAGACCAGACTTCTTCGGGCTCGCAGAACTCGGCGGGTGGGGCCGGGGGCGCGAAGTCGCCCGCGGCCACGATGCAGCGTGGGAGGCAGACGCCGGAGCGCTCGAGGGCGGGGCGGAGGGAGGCGGCATCGAAGATGAGGGGATGCCGCGAGCGGGCACAGATGACGGCGGATTCGACGGCCAGATTGCGGATGCGCAGGGCGGCGTGGCGCGGGAGCGCGGCCTGTTCTGGGGCGGTGTCGAGCGCGGCGAGTTCGCCGCGGATCCAATGCAGGCGGTGGCGTCTGCGGCGGCGGACGAAGAGTTCGATCGCGCCGGCAGCCGCGAGTGGGGCGGCGGCGACTCCGAAGACGATGAGCGCCACGGGCGGATGGCGCCAGGGCAGATTGATGATGAGCAGGCTCACCGTCACGACGCCCGCAAGAATCAGCGCGATGCGCCACAGGCCGAGTGAAGACAGGAACTCGGCGAGTGTGTCGTTGTGGGAGAATCGCATCCACGCGCCGCCGTCGTGGAAGGCGTGCGCGGGGGCATCGCGGTGATGCGGCATGGGGAGCGATCGTAGCGGTGCACCGGGGCGAGGGGCGCGCGGCGCGTGCGCCTCACCCTTGCTGCTGAATGAGCAGGAAGCCGAGGTAGATGGCGCCGACAGCCGCGGCGGCGGATCCGGCGAGGATGCCGCTCTTGGCGAGGGGGCCGAGGGCCTTGAAGCGGCGCCACATGCCGCGGAGTGTGGTTTCGGTGGCGTCGAGGGCGCGGGCGGCGGGGCGGAACTCGGTGGCCAAGAGGGCGAGGCCGAAGATGGCGATGAAGCCGCCGGGGCCGGGGAGCCAGCCGATGGCGGCGCCGAGGAGGATGAGGGCGACGGCGATGATCAACGTGAGGATGCGGGAGTGCGCGTGGCCGGAGCGGCGCCGGCGTCGAACTTCGTAGAAGCGGCGGAAGCGCGTTCCGGGTTCGCCGTCGCGGAGGAGGCGGATGTCGCGCTTGAGGGAGGGCATTGGCGGAGTGACTCCGGGGGATCGAGGCTTTATGAAGGAATATGGGCGGCGGATGAGCGCGGGGTGAGGGGGTGATGAAGGGGGGTTCAGGGTGGGTCGCGCGCGCAGCGATATCCGCTGCGAACAGCTCTTTCTGCGGGGCGTGACCTATATGAGCGGCGGGCTCGCCTGGCGCCTTACGGGAAGATCCCCCGCATCGCGTAGACCTTGCCGATCTGATCGAGCGCGGCGATGTAGGCGGCGGTGCGCATATCGCACTCGTAGCGGTGGCGGGCGAGTTGGGTGCGGCGGGCGGCGAGGACCATGTGGCGGTTGAGTTCGCGGTCCACCTGCTCGATGTCCCACGTCACGGCGCTCTTGTTCTGCACCCACTCGAAGTACGACACGGTGACGCCGCCGGCGTTGCAGAGGATGGCGGGGAGGATCTCGATTCCGCGTTTGAGCATGAGGCGCTCGCCGGTGGGCGTGGTCGGGGCGTTGGCGCCCTCGGCGTAGTAGGTGCAGTTGAGCCAGGAGGCGCGCTCCTCGTCCACCATCTGCTCGAGGGCGGCGGGGACGAAGAGATCGCACTTCGTGCGGTAGAAATCCTCTTCGCTGATGAGTTCGGCGCCGGCCTCGGAGTTCGTTCCGGCGCGGGTGAGCGAGTGTTTCTTCGCGTAGCCGGTGACGCCGCCGACGGTCTGGCAGTGCTCGGCCACGGCTTCGGCGTCGAGGCCGTGGTCGTTGCGGATGGCGCCGTCGTAGTCGGCGATGGCGATGATCTTTGCGCCCAGTCGCTGCAGCAGGCGGCCGGTCCAGGAGCCGACGTTGCCGAAGCCCAGGATCGCGACCTTCAGCCCCTCGAGCGGCAGGCCGATGGGCGGCAGGATTTCCGCCACCACGTCGACGAGACCCTGGCCGGTGGCCTTCTCGCGCCCGACGGAGCCGCCCATCTCGACGGGCTTGCCGGTGACCACGCGCAGGGCATCGTGCCGCTGGCCGGCGCCGGCGATGTTCTGGTAGGTGTCGGCGAACCAGGCCATCACCTGCGCGTTGGTGCCGACGTCGGGCGCGGGGATATCGAGATCGGGCCCGATCTGGCTGGCGATGGCGGAGACGAACCGGCGCGTGACGCGCATGAGTTCGTCCTTATCGATCGCGCGGGCATCAACCTTCACGCCGCCCTTGCCGCCGCCGAAGGGCACGCGCACGAGGGAGCACTTCATGGTCATGAGGGCCGCGAGGGCCTTCACGTCGTCGAGGCTCACCTCCGGGTGGAAGCGGATGCCGCCCTTGTAGGGGCCGAGGGCGTTGTTGTGCTGGACTCGGTAGCCCTTGAACAGTTTGAACGTCCCGTCGTTCATCTTGACGGGGAAATGGACCATGATCTCGTTCTTGGGCTGAGCGAGGATGATCTGCACGTGGTGCGGCAGTTCGAGCATTTCCGCCGCGGTCAGCACCGCGTCCATCGTCTGCAGGTACAGATTGTCGGGATCGTGCTCCATTCCCAGTTCGTCGAAGACGTTGCGGGAGCGGAAGGCGTCCACGACGCCGGCGTCGGTTGGGGCGGCGATGCTGGCCTTTGCCATGGGTGTGACTCCGCCGAAGGCGGGTGCGGGCGGCCTTCGCGCGCCGTCCCGAGGGTTTGACACAATGTGAAAAACGACCCGACGGAGCGGGCCGCACGACGAACCGATGATTGACGCCCCCACCGGGTGGGAGGGATCGGGATGATACTGTATCTGGCAGGCAACCTCATCTGGGCGACCCGCATCAAAGCCGCGGCGGAGGACCTCGGCGTCCCGGCCCGGCCGGTCCGGACGCCGGAGATGCTCCGGGCCCGGCTGGCGGATTCCCCGGTGCGCAGCCTGATCGTGGATCTGGACGCGGGCGAGGCGGCGATTGAACTGATCGCCCTGGCGCGGGCGTGCGAGGAAGGGGCGGCGGAGGCGTCACCCGCCGGAACGGGGGAGGCGGGGCCCCGGGTTCCCAGGATCCCCCGAACTCCCTGCATGCACATTCTGGCGTTCGGCCCGCACGTGGAAACCGGCCTCATGGCTCGGGCGCAGGCGGCGGGCGCGGATGAGGTGTTGGCGCGGGGGGCGTTTGACCGGCGGCTGCCTTCGATTCTGGCGCGGTTGGGCGGTTCGCCGGGGGAGTCGTGATTCGGGCGCGGGCGGGTGTGCTCACTCGCCTTCGAGTTCGACGCGCAGGGAGAGGAACTGGAGCAGATCGCGCAGGGTGAGCACGCCGAGGAGGCGCATGGCGCCGTCCACGACCATGAGGCGCGAGACGCCCTGCTCGCTCATGCGGGCCATCGCGGCCATGGCGTCGGCGTCGGGCGAGATGGTGTTGGTCTCGGCGCAACTGGTCATGACGTCGCGCACGGGGGTCTGGCGCCACGCTTCGCGCGAGACCTTGCCCACGTCGCGGACGGTGACACAGCCGACCAGCGCGGCGTTCGAGTCCACCACCGGGAACATCTTGTGGAAGTGCGTCTCGAAGTAGTCGTGCACGAGGCCGTCGATCGTGAGATCGGGCGGGACGGTGATGGGATCGGCCCGCATGAAGCGGCGCACGGGCTCGCCCTCCAGAGCGCGGCGCACGATGACGTGCTGGTACGACATCCGGGCCGCGTTGCGGAGGAAGATCCCGAGCAGGAACCACCACACGCCCTGCACGAGCATACCGCGGAAGGCGAACAGCAGCCCGAGCGCGATGAGCGCAGCGCCGAAGAGGGCGCCGAGCCCGGAGGTGATGCGCGTCGCCCAGCGCACGTCGCCCTTCCACGCCCAGAGGGCCGAGCGGAGCACACGGCCGCCATCGAGCGGGAACGCGGGAATCATGTTGAACACGACGAGGAGGCCGTTGATGAAGCCGAGGTAGTTCACGACGGCCGTCGCGGAGGGAGGCATGTCGCTCATGGCCAGAACGACGCCGGCGCCGAGGAGCGCGCCCGCGAGCAGGGCGCTGACGATGGGCCCCGCGATCGCGATGATGAACTCGGCCATGGGGCTCTTGGGCTCGCCCTTCATTTCGGCGACGCCGCCGAAGATGAAGAGCGTGATGCGGCGCATCTCGACGCCCTGCCCGCGGGCCGCCACCGCGTGGCCCAGTTCATGCAGCAGGACGGATGCGAAGAGGCCAAGCGCCCCGGTCGCGCCCATGATCCAGTAGGTGGTGTCTGGCAGGCCTTCCACCCGGCTTGGGAAGTACGCCTTGGCGAGCGTCCACGTGATGAACAGGACGATGAAGAACCAGGACAGGTCGATGCCGATGTCGAAGCCGAACACCTTGAACAGCGTGAATCGCTTTCCGAACATGGGCTGACTCCTCCTGCCGGGACGTTGTGCGCAGGGCCGGCCCGGGACTGGCGGCTCACGCCCGCGGCAGGTCCTTGATGTCCTTGTCGAAGCCGGCGATGACCAGCGTGTCCTCGGCCGTCAGGCGCGACGTCGGCTGGGGAAGGTCGATGACGTGCGCATCATCGGATTCCGCGCCTGCCACAGCGCCGCCCTTCGCGCCACCCCGCTTGATCGCGACGACGGTCACGTTGTGCTTGTTGCGCAGATCGAGTTCCGCAAGGGTGCGGCCCGCCCACGGCGGGGGCGTGTTCATCTGCACCAGCGAGTACCCGCCGCCGAGTTCAACGTGGTCGATCACGAAGGGCGCCAGGAGCCGGCGCGCCCAGCGGTCCGCGGCTTCCTCCTCGGGACTGACGACCCCATCCGCCCCGATGCGGGCCAGAATCTTCGCCTGCATGCGGGTGCGGGCCCGGGCGATGACTCTCGGCACGCGCAGGGACTTGAGCAGGGCCGTGGTGAGGGCGTTGGCCTCGAAGTTGGCGCCCATGCCGACCACGGCGCAATCCACCTGGTCCACGCCCTGGATCTTGAGGGCCTGCTCGTCCGAAGCATCGAGCGCGATGGCGAGCGTGACCTGGTCGCGCAACTCCTCGACGATCGACCGCTCCTTGTCGATGGCGATGACCTCCGCCCCCGCCGCGGCGAGGTTGGTGGCCAGCCGGCTGCCGAATCGACCGAGCCCAATGACGGCGAATCGCTCCATGTCCGCTCCAGACTAACGCGCTGCCTTGCCCCGCGACTCCGCAGAGGGCTTCTCCGTCAACTCATCACAACGTCTTCCTCGGGATACTCGTACCGGGGCCGCGGCCGGCGCGCGACGCTGACGATCGCCACCAGCACCACAAGCGGGCCGAGGCGGCCGAGGAACATGGCCGCGGTGATGATGGCCTTCCCTTCGTTTGTCAGGTTGGGCGTCGGCCCGAGGGACAGGCCCACGGTGGACGACGCCGAGACGGCCTCGAACAGCAGGGCCTCCGTGGTCGGCGGGAACTCGTGCGATTCCCTTGCCGCGTTGCGCCGGGCTGATTCCGTCGCCGTCAGGGCGCCCGTCACGATGGCAACGCTGAGCACGCCGAGCGTGATGAGCGTCGCCGCTTTGCGAATGACCTCGTCGGGGATCGTGCGGCGGTACATGCGAGCGCTCCGATTGCCCACGATCGTGGCCCAGACGGTCACCGCGAGCACGGAGAAGACGATGGTCTTCACTCCTCCCGCCGCGCTGCCCGGACAGCCGCCGATGAACATCAGGATGATCATCGTGAACCGGCCGAGGGGCCCGAAAGACGCCGGGGGGACCGTCTCGAACCCCGCCGTGCGGGGCGAGATGGACATGAAGTGCCCGTCGAGCAGCGCCGGCCACAGGGCCTGCCCGCCCTCGAACATGCGGTCGAACGTGAGCAGGGCCAGGCCGAACAGATACAGGACCACGGTGGCCGTGACTGCGAGCCTCGTGTGCAGCGAGAGGCGGATGAGGGCGCCGCTCCGGTCGAGCCGTCTTCTGCGGATGCGCGACACGACGACGCGCCAGAGATTGAGGAGCACAGGGAACCCCAGCCCCCCGATGACGATGAGCGGCGCCACGACCAGGTGCGACGTCCAGTGCCCGCGCAGCCCGCTCAGGCTGTTCGGCGTCGTCGCAAAGCCGGCGTTGCAGAATGCCGAAACCGAGAAGAAGACCGAGTGGAACAGCCGATCTCCGGGCCGCTGCATGTCCGGCGCGCCGGTCCATGTCTCCGGCAGGCCGAAATACAGCGCCGCCGCGCCGATCGCCTCGAACGTGAACACCGCCGCGGCGATAAACGCAATGAGCCTCTGAAGGGCGCGCGGCCCCCCCGACGCCTCACCCGATGATGCGAACACCCGCGAGCCGCGCAGCCCGAGGTCGCCCCCCAGGAACATGGTCAGCAGGGCGCCGAAGAACACCATGCCCAGGCCGCCCAGCTGGATGAGCACGAGGATGACGATGTGGCCGAATCTCGTGAACTCGGTCGCCGTGTCGCGCACGATGA
>CAZGVW010000094.1:0-19280 GCA_964529265.1 uncultured Phycisphaeraceae bacterium | reverse complement strand
CGGGGGCCGGGGGCCGGGCGGGGGGGGGGGCGGCGGGCGGGCGCGGGGGGCGGCGGGCGCGGCGGGGGCGCGCGGCTGGTGATTCGGATCGGCGGCGGAATCGAGCGCGGAATCGGGGAGGGCGAGGGGCGCGCGGGCGAGTTGGGTGGCGGGGGCGGGGGTTGGGGTCGAGGCGGCGCGCTCGGCGGACTCATGGTGTGTTTCGGATCGCGGGAGGCGGGCATCGGCGAGGGCGAGCGGGGGGAGGGGCATGGAGACGCCGTGCGCGTTCTGGATCGGCGCATCCGCGGCGGGGTTGGGGGATTCCTGGATGGATTCGGTTGCGGGCGCGGGGGTGGCGGCGGCGAGGGGCGTGGTCGCGGGTGGGGGGTTGATGGGGTTGAGATCGGTGGCGTCGGCGGTGCGCTGCGCGGCGCTGGTGCTTGCGGCTGATGGGGTGGCGCGGGCGAGCGCGGGGGCCGGGGCTGGCGAGGGCGCTTCGGCGAGAGCGGGGTCGTTGGTCGGGGCGGCGGCTGAGGATGGGGTGCGCAGGGCGATGGCGGGGACATCGGGGAGGGAGAGGGCGCCGGCGCGCGGCTCAGGTGATGCGGCGATGATGGAAGGGGCATCGGCGCTGGATTCCGCGGCGTCGGCAAGCGCGGTGGCGACGGCGGTTGGCGCGGATTGCGGGGCGGCGGCGGGCGCAGGGGCGGGGGAGTCCGCCGCGGCGGTAGGGGAATCGGAGTGCGGGCCGGGGGTGGAGAGGGCGGCGCGGGGGAGGGCGGCGGATTGCGCGGTGACGATGGGCGCGTGCTCGCCCGCGGCGCGGCCTTGGGCTGTCGGGGGCGCATCGGGGATGGCGGCGGCGGAGGGGGCGAGGGCGATGGATTGGGGAGCGCTGGCGACGCGGGGGGCATCGACGCCGGAGGGGGCGGCGGAATCCGCGACGACGGCGGAGGAGGGGGCCGGGGCGAGAGCGGGGGAGGGGCTGTGGGCGGCGGTTGGGGCGCTGGTGATGGGGGCATCGGTGGCGCCGAAGGGGGTTGTAAGCGGCGCGGGGGAGAACGAGGCTGGGGGTTGGGAGGGGGCGGTGGGGGCTGGCGCCGTGCGCGGGGCGGTGACGGCGCCTTCGGCGGGGGGGGCGGTTTCGGCGAGGGTCGTGGATTGCGCGGGGGGATCTGTGGCGGCGCTCGAGGGGGCGGTGGGGAGGGCGGTGTTGGCCGCCGCGCGGGGGGCGTCGGCGATGGGGGATTGGGCGCTGGGATCGCTTTGTGGCGCGGCGGCGCTGGCGGCGGTGAGTTGGGCGTCGGCGGGGGAGTCGGTGGGGAGGGCAGTGGCTGCGTCGGCGCGGGTGGATTCGTCGAGGGTGGTTTCGACGGGCAGGGAGCGCGCGAGGCGGGTTTCGGTTGTGGCAGTGGGCGCGGGGGAGGTGGGGGAGGCGAGGTCGGTTGTGGTGGTGGTCTCGTGCGCGGGGGTTGCGGCGTCGGTGGACGCAGCGAGGGCGGTGGATTCGGAGGGCTGGGAATCGGGCGAGTGCTCGGCGGGGGAGGGCTGGGCGAAGGCGTCGGCCTGCGCGGTGGCGGCCGCGGCTTCGAGGGCGGCGTCGGGCATGGGCGCGGGCTGGACGCGGGTGGGGAGGACGGCGATCGCCGCGGCGGGGAGGGCTTCGAGGCGCACGTCGGTGAGGCTGGCCTGGATCTGCGCGAAGAGTCCGGCGCCGGAGGATGACGACGGCGCGAGGGAGACCTGCACGCCGCCGGGGGGACTCGGCTCGCCGATGATGGTGGTCACGTGCCACGTCGTGAGCGCGAGCATGAGCAGCGCGTGGACGAGGAGCGATGCGAGGAGGCAGCGCGCGAGGAGGCTGAGGCGGCCGGGGCCCTCGCCGCGGCGGACGCGGGCGAGGATCATCGCGAGGAGGATGGAGAGCAGGAGCGCGAGGAGAAGGAGCAGCAGCCACGGCCAGAGCGCGGCGAAATCGATGTGAGCGGCGCGGCGCTCCGTGATCGGGAAGACTTCGCGCGAGACGGCGCGGTGGATGCGCTGGATGGGGGGCTCATCGGCGCGGGCGAGCGTGGCGGCGCCGACGGCGGATGGCGCGGCGTCGGATGATGGAGGGCCGCGCGCGGGCTCTTCGTCGGGGCGCGTTGATGAGAAGAAGATTTCGAAGCCCGCCATGGCGAGGGAGGGATCGAGTTCGTTGAAGGGCGTGTTGAGCGGCGCGCCGATGTTCTCGGCGGGGCCGAATTGCCCATCGGCGCGGATGCGGGCGCGCCAGAGGTCGAATCCTCCCTGGCCGCCGGCGCGGTTGGAGGCGAAGTACATGAAATCGCCGTGCGGCGCGATGGCGGGGGCGCCTTCATCGGAAGCGGAGTTCAGCGCGGTGACGGGCGAGGCTGCGCCGGCGCCATCCGTGTAGAGCGCGGCGGAGTAGAGGTCGTAATGTGGCGAGGGCGCTAACGGCGCGGCGCCGGCTGCATCGAACGCTTCGGGCTGGATCGGGCCGACGAAGTCGTTCGGGGCGATCGGGCGCGGACGATTCGAGGCGAAGAACAGGCGCAGGCCATCGGGCGAGAGGGCCGGGCCGTATTCGTTGTGCATGGTGTTGATGGATGGGCCGAGGTTGACTGGCTCTGACCATCCGCGCTCGCCCAAGCGGGAGACCCAGAGGTCGTAGCCGCCTGCGCCGCCGGGTCTGTCCGAATAGAAGTAGAGCGAGAGGCCATCGGGCGAGATCTCGGGGCCGAGGTCGTCGTGCGGCGAGTTGATCGCGGCGAGCGGCGCCGACGTGGTCCAGCCATCGGCCGTGCGCTCGCAGGAATAGAGATCCGCGCCGCCGCCGGCGCGGCCGCGGACGAAGTAGAGCGTGCGGCCATCGGTGGAGAGGCAGGGCTCGTACGCATCGGCGCCGGAGTTGATGACCGGCGCGAGGATGGTCGGCGCGGCCCACAGGACATCCCGCGGCTCGCCGTCCGCCGCGTCGCGGCGGATCGAAGCGCCATCGGTGTACACGGTGACGGGGCGCGTCAGCACGAACCAGCCGACAGCCGCGAGCGCGGCGAGGAAGCCGATCAGCAATGACGTGGTCAGGATGGCGCGGGGGACGGGCTTCATCGATTGGACGCCATCGGGATTGCGGCGCTCATTGCTGCGGAACGGTGTCGAGGAAGGGCTGCTGCACGCCGCCTGCCTTGCAGATATCGAGGGCGCGGGCGACGTTGGCATAGGCCGTGTTGCGATCGCCGCGGACGGAGACTTTCTGCTTCGGATTGGCGCGCACGGCGTCGCGGATCATGGTCAGGAGTTCATCCGGCGTGACGGCGCGGCCGCTGACGATCAGGGCGCCGTCGCCATCGACGTTGATGACGATTTCGCGCAGGGCAACGGAGATGGGCGTGGCCGCGGCAGCCTCGGGGAGGGCGATCTCGATCTCGCGCTCGGTCTGGTGGAACGTGGTGGCGACGAGGAAGAAGATGAGCAGGAGGAAGACCATGTCGATCATGGGCGTGAGTTCGATGCCCCAATCGGAGGTCGCTTCCGGTGGCCTGATCATGTGCTTGCTCGAAGAAGAGGAACGCAGAGGAGCGCAGAGGGAAGAGGAGTGAACACAGAGGAAGACAGAGGAAGCAGAGAAAGAGGGGAAGACAGGGGAAGAAGACAAGAAGAAACCCGGAGGAAGACGGAGGAAAACGGAGGAGGAGGAACTGAGAGGAAGAGGCAGAGAGGAAGAGGAAGAAGGAGAAGAAGAAGGAGGAGAAGAAGGGGACAAGAACGGCAAGGGCTGGAGCGCGAGGGTCAGGCGGTGGTTGATGGCGTTGAGGCGGCGGCGGTTGCGGTGACGGGGGCCGGGTGGTTGTTGTCGGCGTGCGCGGGGGATGGTGCAACGCTTGCCGCGGTGCGGAGGCGCTGCGGCGGCGCGGATGGGGAAGGCGCGATTGCGGGGCTGCGGGCGGCGGGGGCGTGGCTCTCGATGAGTTCGACGGTCATCGCATCCATGTCGAAGACCAGTCGCTCGATTCTCGCCGCGAAATAGTGGTGGAAGAGCAGCGCCGGGATCGCCACGAGCAGGCCCGCGGCTGTGGTGATGAGGGCCTCATAAATGCCGCCGGCGAGGAGTTCCGCGCGGCCGAGTGAATCACCCGAGCCCGCCACGGTCTGGAACGCCGAGATCATGCCGAAGATCGTGCCGAGCAGACCGAGCAGGGGCGAAACCGAGGCGATGACCGCCAGCCCGCGCAGACGCCGGCGCAGCACGCGCGTCTCGCGCTCGCCCGCTTCGGCGATGTGCCGCTCCAGGAGTTCCAGCGGCTCGTGCAGGCGGCGGATCGCCGCGGCGCACACGCGCGAGGCCGGGCTCTCGTGCTTCTTGCAGTAATTCAGCGCATTGGCCGCGTCGCCATCGGGCGAGGAGAGGATCTTCTGCAGGCCGGGCAGAAACCGCGGCGGGATGATGGATGCGCGGCGGAGCGAAATGAACCGCTCCACGATGATCGTCATCGCCACGAGCGAGCAGATCCCGATCGGGATCATCATCCAGCCGCCCTTGACGACAAGTTCCCACACGGAGAGGGCGACGGGCCCCGCGCTTGCCGCGGCGGCGCCCGCCGCATCGCTTCCGCCCCCGCCCCCGGAATTGGCCCCGCCCCCGCCCCCGCCCCCGCCCCCGGAAGCCGGAACAGCCGCCAGCGTGCTCAAGCCGAGCGCGGCGTCGCACAGGATCAATGGAATGAAGTTCATGCGTCGTATCCTCGTGCGGGATGCGGTTCAGCGGCCCGGCACAGCGGGCGTGGCGGCGACGGCGAGGCGCGATTCGGCCATGCGGGCCCATTCGGTGTCGGGGTGGCGCTGTTTCACGCGCTCATACTGGGCGCGGGCCTCGGCGAACTTGTTCGTCGCCTCCAGCGCGCGACCCGCCTCGTAGAGCGCCGCGGCGCTCCACTCCGGATAGGCGTAGAGAATGTCCACTTTCAGCAGTTCGCGCACCGCTTCATCGTGCCGTCCGAGCGCGAAGAGGCACTCGCCCACCTGGAACTGGGCGCGAGCCGCGGTCGGGCCATCGTGCCGGTCCACGACGTCGCGATACGCCTCGATGGCCTCATCGAGGCGGCGCTGATGCTCACGGGCCCAGCCCTGCCCGAAACGGGCCTGGAACCAGAGCGGGTGATTCGAGTATTCGTCGAGGAACTCGCCGAAGATGCGCTCCGCGTCCGGCCAGCGCTGACGCTCGGAGAGCGCCTCCGCCAGGCGCAGCGTGGCCTGTGCGCGGCGATCGGCGTCTTCCGAGAGTCCATCGCGGGCTGCTTTGAGATGTTCGGCCGCCCGGCCCGCATCGCCGGTCTTGAGGAGGCACTCGCCGGCGAGCAGCGCGGCGGCGGGGGCGAGATCGCTCTCGCCGTGGAACTTCAGAAACTCCTCCAGCGCTTCCGCGGCCGGCCCAGGATGCTCGGCGTTGAACTCCGCCACGCCGAGGCGATAGCGCGCCTGCTCAAGAAGCGCTGCCGGCGGCTCATCGAGCCCGCGGAGCGTTTCGAGCGCTGCGCGGAGCCCCTTCGCCGCGGCATCGTGCCGATCCTGATCCGCATCGATCGCGGCCCGCTCCACGAGCGCGTGCGCACGCAGATCGGCGGGGGGGTTCAGCGCCAGAAGCGCTTCGTACGCTTCCGCGGCTTCTCCTGGCTTGCCCGCCTCGCGAAGACGCCAGGCTTTCTCGTACAGCAGGGAGATGCGCGTCTGGGGTTCGAGACGATCGAGGCCCTTGCGTTCGACCTCGGTGATGGCTTGGAGCGCCTCCTCGCCATCTCCGCCGCGGGAGAGCGCGAGGGCTCGCAGAGCCGCGGCTTCGTGGGCCCGCGGGTGTTTCGGATTCGCGGTCAGGAACTGCGAGAGCGTCTGCACCGCCTCGGCGTGCTCGCCCGCGGCGAGCAGGGCCTGGCCGCGGCGCAGGGCGGCATCGGCGCCCGCCTCGGAATCCGCGGGCGCGGAGCGCGCCGCGAGTTCGAATGATGCGGCGGCGGCCGCGGCGTCGCCCTTGCGCATGGCGATGGCGCCGAGGCGGGCGTGCGCGTGTGAGGCGAATCGCGACTCGGGATCGAGCGCGATCGTCTCGCGGAATACGACCGCCGCCTCGTCATCCCGCTCCAGCGCGACGAGGGCCTGACCCTTCTCGAACATGGCGTGGATGCGGTGGGGCGATTCCTTGAACTGCACCAGGAGGATGTCGAGCGTTTCGATGGCGGCCTTGTGGTCGCCGAGCCGATGCCGCGCGACGCCGAGTTTGAGCAGCGCATCATCCGCGCCGGGCTGGTTCAGTCCGAACGAGAGGTAGTCGGAGAGCGCATCGCGCGCTTCGCCCCAGCGCTCCTGCTGGAACGCGATGTCGCCGAGCAGGTGCAGCGCCGGGCGGAACTCCTCCGGCGTCGATCGGCCGGAGGCGACGCGATTCAGGCTCGCTGCCGCGGCGTCCATCTCCCCGCGGCGGTGCGCTGCGACGCCCACGCGGTATGCAGCGCGGGATGCGAAGGGCTCCGGCACGCGGCGCTGAAGGAGCACCGCGTACTTCTTCGACGCTTCATCGAGTTCATCGGAAAAGAAGAGACATTCGGCCTCGAGGAAGGCGACTTCGTTCGCCGCGGGGTCCTTGGGCCACTCGCCCAGGAACGTGCGGCAGGTCTTCAGGGCCTCATCGTGCCCGCCGCGGGCGTGCTGGAGCGAGGCGAGTTGCCGAGTCGCCGCGGGCGCGAGTTCATGCTTGCCGTGCTGCGCGAGGAACGCTTCCAGCGCCTCCTCCGCCGCGGCCGCTTCTTCGGCCCGGAGCAGGGCAACGGCGAGGTCGTAGCGCATCTCGGCGATGAGTTCCGACTCCGGGTGGGCCTTAATGGCCTTTGCCAGCCGCTGTGCGCACCTCTGCGCCTGATCGCGCCGCAGATCGCACTTGGCGAGCCAATACTCCGCGGCGTCTGCGCGCGACGTGCGGCCTTCCTTCAGAGCCTGCTCGAAGAGTGCGGCGGCGCGGTCGTAATCCCCCTGCTCGAATCGCACGCGGGCGAGTTCGAGGGCGGCTTCATCGGCCGCGGGCGCATCGCCGAAATCGGCCAGCAGGCGCTCCAGCGCCGCCGCGGCTTCGTCGAGGTTGCCCTCCAGCCGCAGCAGCGGGCCGAGACCGGCGAGTGCCTCGGGCAGGAACTGGGCCTGATCGCGCTGGCGGACCTTTCGATAGAGCGTGACGGCCTCGCGCATCTGCCCGGCGTTCTGGCGCGATTGCGCGGCAAGCAGTGTGGCGTGCGCCGTGTAGGGGCCTTCGGGCTCGCGCTGGAGCATGCGCTCGAACCGCTCCGCCGCGGCGGTGAAGTCACGCTCCTGCATTTCGGAGAGGCCGGCGAAGAGTTCGGCGCGGGAGC
This sequence comes from uncultured Phycisphaeraceae bacterium, assembly GCA_964529265.1. Taxonomy (GTDB): domain Bacteria; phylum Planctomycetota; class Phycisphaerae; order Phycisphaerales; family UBA1924; genus CAZGVW01. Next base: position 11,904 of record CAZGVW010000094.1, on the reverse strand, counting down.
GCTGCGGATGCTCGGGCCAGCGCTTCACCAGGTTCGCGCAGGCTGCGATGGCCGCCTCGTGCGCGCCGGCGCGATGCAGCGATTCGACGTAGAGCGGGGCGGCATCATCGGCCACATCGTGCTGCGCGCGGCGCTCGACAATGCGCTTCAGCGGCGGCACGGCTTCCTCCGCCCGGCCCAGCGTGAGCAGCGATTGCCCGAGCAGCAGATCGACCTCGGCCGCGAACTCGAAATCGTCGCGCCCCTCCAGCGGCTTCAGTTGCGCCAGGGCCTCGTCGAAGCGATTCAGCCGCGCCAGGCACACGGCGAGGCCATATCGCGCCGTCGGGGCCTTGGTGTGATTCGGCGACGCCGCGAGGAATGATTCGTACTCCTCGATCGCCAGTTCGTGCAGGCCGCGATTGGCGAGCCCGTTCGCGGCGTGAAATGGGCGCAGCACGGCCGGGTCTTCGCCTTCGGCGCCGAGCGCGAACGGAGCAGAGCCAAAGGCGGCAACGCCCATGATGGCCGCGGCGGCGAATCGTCGTGCGTGGTGAAGTGCGTGTGTGCGTTTCATGGCGTCGATTCCGTTCGATCTGACAGCGGTCGGACGCCGGCCGCGCCGATTGGTCGTCCCCTTCGGAGGACGCGGGGCGGCGGGCCGCCGGTCGCGCGGGCAGTAAGGTACGGGATGGGGCGACGGAGCGAGCCGCGGATTCACCGTCTCGCCGCCGCGGCGCGAAGGCGCTCCCGTGAGCGCCCCCGCGCCTCAGCGACGACGCATGACGATTGATGAGTTGTTCACCGGGCGGTGGACGCCCCTGAATCGGCCGCCCGGGCCGATTGCAGGGCCTCTTCGCTCATGCTCTCGACGAGGCGGGCCAGGGCCTCCTCGATGGATTCGATCTGCTCGCGAAGGGCTTCGCCGGCGTTGGAGAGGGCGCTTTCCGCGGCTTCGCGCACGGCGTCGAGGTGGTTGCGGAGTTCATCCTCCAGCGCCATCGATTCATCGGCGAGCGCTTCGACCTCGTGCTCGACAGCCTCCATGTGGCTCTCGATGGCCTCGGCCGCGGATTCCTGTGTGAGCGCCTGATGCCGCAGTTCTTCCGCGGCGAGGCGCATCGCCCACATGTTGCTGCGCAGGTTCGCGGCTTCGCTGCGCAGGGCGGAGAAGCGCTCCAGCGCCGCGGCTCGCGCGGCTCGATCGAGCGTGCGGCTCTCCTCGATGACCTGCTCGGCCTCTTCTTCGATCGCTTCCACGCTGCCTTCAATGGCTTCCATCTCGGCGCTCCTCGCTTCGGCGTCCTGCTCCAGTTGCTCGCGGGCCTGCTCAAGGGCCTGACGCTGCTCCTCCATGGCGATGCGCTGCTGCTCGAGTTCGAGGCGGCGGCGGGCCATATCGGCGACGCGGGCTGCGGCGGGGCGCATATTGGCCGCGGGGCCGGTGGCGGGGGATGGGGCGCGCGGGGGCGCGCCGGGCGCCGGCGTATCGGCTTCGGGTGTTGCGCCCTCGGCGCCGCCGGCGGCAATCAGCGAGAGGAACGCGCCGAAGATCTGATGTTCGGCGTTCGTGCCCTGCACCCCGAGCGCATCGTTGCGCGAGCGGACGAAAATCGGCACGCTGCTGAGCGACATGAGCGAGGTGATCGCCTCGCGCTTGCCTTCGGGGATGGCGTAGGTCTGCCAGCGCTTGGCGCTTGCCTGGGGCGAAATGGCGTCCACGAACGCGCCGAAAACGCGGTGCTGGCCGGGCGTGGCGAATACGGTGATCTGACCGTCGCCGGGGCGGATGAGGATGGGCACATCGTCGCGCGACATGAGGGCGGTCATCAGTTCCAGTTGATCGGCGGGGAGCGAGTACGCGCGTTCGATCGTCTCGCTCGTGTTCTGCGACGGCGCCGGGGCGACGACATCGCCGCGCGGGCTCACGGTGATCGACTTGCCGAGGCCGTTGATGAATCCGCCGCTGAGCGCTTCGCCGAGGCTGAGCGCGCCGCCTTCGGCGCCGCCGGCCGCTCCGCCGCGGCCGACCCGGTCGCGGTGCAGGCGCTCGATCATCTCGGAGAGGCGGTCGAGGCGCTCCTCCAGTTCGTGCAGGCGGTGATCGGCCTCATGATCGTGCCCGACCATTCCGGGAGCGCCGGGCTGCTCGCGCTCCTGCATGTGGCGCTCGAAGGTGGTGAGGCCGTCGCCCTGCTTCGCTTCGCCCTCGCCCGCGGCGCCGCCGTGGATGTGAATCCTCGCCTTCACCTTGCCGCCGGAGTGCGCTTCGGCTTTCGCCTTGGCCTTGGACGCCTCGGCCTTGCGCTGGACCTGCTGCCGCTGCTGCTGCTGAATGACGGCGGCGCGGTCCTTCGCGCACTGTCTCGATTCGCGCTGCTGATCCGGGCACGCCCAGAGGGGCGTGGCGACGACGCCGCCCAGGGCGACCATCGCGGCGAGTGCGACGCCGGCGAGCGATGCGCGGTGACGAACGCGGGATGTCATAACCATCGTGAGCCTCCTGGCGAATTGGCGTTTGCCGGCGCTCGCGGCGCCGAGCCCGACGGCGGGCCGGGCGCCGAGGGCGCCGCTGAGGAACTGTCGGGTCTTGAGCAAGGCCTGCGCATACGCGCGGCGCTGGCCTGGAAGGTGCGCGCCCACCCAGGCGTCGCACGAAAGATCAGCCTCGTCGTGCAGGCGTTTCCTGATCCACCACACGAGCGGGTGCCACCAGTAGATCGCGCCGATGACGATCTCGGCCCAGCGCGTCCAGTGGTCGCGCCGGCGGATGTGCGCGAGTTCGTGGTGAATCACGGAGCGGCGGCCGATGTCGTCGAGTTCATCCCACAGCGCAACCGGCAGGATCAGCCGCGGGCGCACGCCGCACCACACCATGGGCGATACGCAGTCCGCCACCATCACCGTCTCGGGCGGCGAGGCAAGGCCCATGCGCTGGGCGGCCTCGCGCACCAGCGCGAGCGCCTCCGGCGTGGCCGGGGCTGCGCCGCGGAAGATGCGCGCGAAGGCGATCGTCCGCCACGCGACGATGAGCAGCACCACAAGCGTGCCGGAAAGCAGAATCAACGGGGGCGCGGGCGGGGCCGAGGCGATCGCGCGGCGGACATCCGCCAGGTACACACCCCACGCGCCCACGGCCTCGCCAAGCGGCGCCATCGCCGCCGCGGCGGAGTCCCACGCCTGTCCCGCGCTCTCGCGCAAAGCCGCGATGCGCGTCCGCGGGGCCTTTCGCGGCTGCGCGGGCTCCGGCAGAAAAGCCGCGGGAGGCGCCGTCGCGCCCGCAGGCGCCACGTCCTTCCATGGCGACCACAATGCCGCGGGCTCGATGCGCCCGGCGGGTTCGAGCGCCTTGTGACCGGTTGTGTGCGATTCAATCGCGTGCGACGCGGCGTGCGCGTGCTTCGCCGGAAGGCCCGCGCTCACCTTCGGCTGGAGCGGCGCCGGAATCCGCACGAATCCTGAAGGACCGCGAAGCCGCGGCACGGCGACAAGGCGCTCATCCGCGGCGCCCGGCCGGCCGGCCGAAAGCGGCTCGCGAGGCGCAACTGCACGGCCCGGCGCACTTGTTCCACCGAAGCCGCGCATCGGCTGCGCGTCGCGCGCTGACGCGGCATGAGGCGGTGCGGTCGTCGGAAGAGTCGTTCGCACGAGCGGCGATGGCGCCGGCGCCGGTGCAAGCGCCGCCGGCGCAACTGATCCGGCTGGTCCTTCCATCGCATCGGCCTCGGGCGCCGCGGGCAGAAGCTCCGGAATCACCCCCCCAGGAATCAGCGGCGGCGCCACGAGGCACGCCAGCGTCACGAGCCACAGGGCGTGTTTCGTCGCCGGCCGCAGGGGCAGCCACCGGCACATCGCCGCGACGATGATCACCAGCGGGATGATCCCCAGCGCGTTCCGCCACAGGATGTCCATCACATCGGCGCTCATCGTGTCCTTGTCCTACGACTCAGGGCGAAGGGAGTTCCGGGATCACTCGGTCGTTTCGCCGCGCTGCGCGGCGAGTTGATCGATCAGGCGCTGCAGCTGCGCCAGTTCTTCGGGTGTGAATCGCTCCTGTTGCATCAGCTGGAGCACGAGCGGGGCCGCCGCGCCGCCGTACATCGTGCGAATCAGCGCGCGAAGCCGCGACGTCGAGACGCGCTCGCGCGAGACACGCGCCCGATAGACATACGCCATCCCCGACTTGTCGGATGCGACGTACCCCTTCTGTTCGAGACGCGTCAGGAAGGTCAGGACCGTGTTGTAGGCGATCTTCCGCCCTCGCTCCCGCAGGCGGTCCAGCGCCTCGCGCACCGTGAAGGGCCCGCCCTCCCACAGGATGGCCAGCACTTCCAGTTCGGCGGGGGAAAGTTCGCTGTCGATCCGTCCCATGGCGGCTGCGTCCAAGGCCAGAAGTGGTTCTGGAACGCGGCTAGGCGGCCCCACGCCGCGCCGGCCTCCTACAAACGTCGGAGGGCGAGCCTACTACAACTGTCGGAGGTCGTCAATCCCTTTCCGGCCGGATTGTCAGGACATGTTGGGCGAGGCCGATGCGCGCGAGCCAGCGCGCAGCGGCCTCGACAGATTTCAACATGTTGTCGCCCACGGAGTGAACACCCCGCCGAACGCTCCAGCAAGCGCCCGCCGTCGCCATCACCCTCCCGGCACACCCTCCACGCACGGGCACGGCCCCCATGCGCCCAGCAACTGGGCGAGATCCGAAGCGTTCACCTGCCCATCAATGTTGAAGTCCGCCGGTGCGAAGGGCGGGCCGCCCGAGGCGCCCCAGCTCCCGAGCAGGAACGCCAGGTCGCCCGCCGTGATGGCGCCATCCCCGTTCAGATCCCACGGGCACGGCGCATCGCACGCGGCGCGGGCCTCCACCTTGATGTTGTCCGCGTACCACTTGGATGCGAACTCCGCGTTCGCCGCGGGCAGCGGCGGGATCTCCACGAACTCCGCGAGCAGCATGTTGCGGTAGGGAGGAGGCGGCGTGCCATTTGGATCCAGCGGCTTCCCGCCCAGCGGGCCGAAGTTGTACGCGAAGCCGTCCGCGATCGCGTCCTCATTCTGCGCGCCGCCCTCCGGGACAGGCGTGTAGAACTCGGTGAAATCCGGCCGGCCGGCGAGTCGCCATGTGCCTTCCCCGACCGTGTTCATCGATCCATCAACGAACGTCACCCCCAGCCGCGAAGGGCACTCGCCGAAGTCGGGCGCGCCCGCTGAAGCGTCGAACTTGACAGCGACGACGACTTGATCGTTCGGGTTGACAATCTCCTCGTCGCCCATGTATCCCGCAGGCGGCTCTTCATCAATAGCAGCGCCTGTGAACGGATCAACCACGGCAACGAGCGGACCGGTGGCCCCCGATTCCATGGACCGCATCTGGTAGAAACAGAAATCAAACCTCCCGGATCCAACCGGCCGCGGCTCATCCGGCGCCAGTCCCCGCACCACGACCGGCGCAGGCTCCACCTCGCCGTCGCCGGCGTCGTCCAGGCCTTGCAGGAACGTCAGCGTCTGTACATCGTGCACGGGAGCGCCCATCGAATCCATGTCGCGCGAGGTGCCCGACGCCAGGAACAGCGCATCCGGGTGCGCATCCGTAAGGTTGTGGTCAAAAAACGCATCAATGTCGCGGTTGCCGAAGGGGCTCGTCGGCCCGCCCGGCTCGCCCAGCGTGTTCATGCCCAGTTCCCAGTTCCCCTCCGCATCCAGCGTCAGCCGCAGTCGGAACCACTGGTTCAGCGGCGTCGCCACACCCGTTGACTGCCAGGCGAAGGGCGGCGGCGGCGGGAAGCCACCCATCATCGGATTATCGATCTCGAACGAGATCTCTCCCGCCGGCGCGCCGTCGCCCGCGGGCGAAGCCCCCGCCAGGCGCACCGAAGCCACCACGCCATCCTCGCCCTCGATCCGATGCACCACGCGCGTGTTGACATCCTGCACGTAGCAATCCCATGCGACCAGCACCCGCGATTCCGGATCGCCCGGATTCGGTTGGTCCGCCGACGTCGCCACCGCCCGCGGCAGCGTCGCCGTCGCATCGAAGAACAGGTCGAAGTCCTCCTGCTCCCGCTCGTTCGTGTTCACGAACCCCAGCACCTGTCCGAACGCGCCCATCGGGTCGATCGACACCGCCGAGCCCATCTGGTCGCTCAGCACGTCGTCCAGCGTGGTTTGCCCATGCCGCACGAAGCCCGTGCCGAAACGCCCCAGTGTCGTCGATGAGGAATCGTCGATGTAATCGGCCCAGGTCGGCGCCGGCTGCGTGCGGATGTTCACGCCGCGGAGGTCGCAGTTCCGCGCCGCCTCCGCCGCGCCCATCTCCGCCCCGCCCCCCATCGGTGTTCCGCGGCTGCGCAGAATCCAGCTTCCGGTGCATGTCAGGCAGCCATCCGCGTTGTAGAAATCAACGCTCCGACTCTTATCGAGCACACCCAGGCACAGCGAAAGCCCGGTCACCGGATCGATGTCGAACAGAGCGTCCACAGCCACGATGTCGCCCGGCTGCCACTCCGGGCACTCGAAGGGCGCTCCGCCCATCGAAGGATTGGAAGTCGCAGTCAGGGACACCACTTCGTACCTGCAGAACAGCGTCCCCGGATCATGCCGCGTGAACGAGGCGCGGAAATCCGCCTCGCTCCCGTCGCTCGTCGTGTTCCCCGGTGGGCCCACGCGCACATAGCACGGACGCAGAACGTCCATCGGGTCGCTCAGGATCAGGTTCACCTCGCCAGCCGCGGCCGGCGGAGCCGGCGCGACGAATGGATCGCACTCAGGATCCTCGGCGGGATGTCGGATGTAGATCACATCCCCGACCTGCACTCCCCACTCATCCGGGAGCGGGCTTCCCTTGCGATCGAGCGCCGGAATCGCCTCCAGCACCGTGTAGGTCGCCCACTCGGTCCCGGGGTCGAACCCACCGGAGGCGCTCGCCGCCAGAATCGGCGCCTCCTCCACGCGTTGGGAGGATGGACTGAGCAGGCTCTCATCGATGAACGGCGTCAGCCCCTGCTCCGCAACCGGCTTATCCACGTTGTAGCACTCGAAGTCGTCGCACCACGGCAACACGAACTCCGGCCCCGGCCCCGGATGCCGCGTCTTCGCATCCACCAGCAGGTCATCCACATACAGCGAATCCCCCAAGCCGCCCGTGTTGTTGCCCGACCAGAACTCCACTTCGTCCAGCGTCTTGAGATCGCACGCGAAGCGCGAGTACGGCGGCATCCCGTCCCCGCCCGAGAGCAGGTCGGCCGAGGCCAGGTGTTGCTCCAGCGCCGGATCAAGCGAGTAGAACGCCGGGTCGAACACCAGCGGCTGCCCGTCGATCGTCCACTCCCCCGTTCCATCCCCGAACACCGTCAGCCGCACGCTTACGAAGTCCAGTTCAGCCGCGGCGCTCGACGTCGTCGTCGGCCAGTTCACCACCGGCGCGTTCTGCGCCAGGTCCGGCATGTCGTCGATCCGAGCGAGGTTGGATACGGGCGCCGCCGGGTCATGCAGCGGGTTCGGCAGTCTGATGTGCCACCTCGCATCCACCGCGTCCCCGTTCGCGGCGTCGGTTGCTCCCGTGAGCACGGCGGCGCTCAGGCTCTCGATGTCGTTGTCCATCACAAACATGCCGTATACGGTCGTCGGCGCGCAGCGCATGTTCGCCGAGACCTCGATCGGGCAGCCCGGCGCAACCCACGGCCGCTGCGCACCAAACGGGATGAGCGCTGCGAATGCGGGTTGAGGCAACGAATCGACCCTGTCGTTGTCGAGTCGAATGGATTGTCCCGGCATGCCGTCGCCGTCGGAGCCGGGCGGCGGCGTCGTGTTGGCTGAAACGTCGATGACCGGGTTCGCCCCGAACGCGACGTTCCACGAGAAGCCACTGATCTGAAGCAGCGCGCCCGGCCCGTACAGCTCCATGTCGTCAACGAACGGAAGTCGCTCCTTGGGCTGAGGCCCGATGGAGAACGATTCACCGATGATCAACCAGTTGTCCATGAAGTGGTTCGTCGGAACCCACCCCGGATACGGCAGGTCCGGTGACATGACAGGGTCCGGGTCGCCGCCGACGATCGTGAACGCATTGTCGATCGCCTTGAACGCCCCGAAGAACTGCTGCGCATGCCCGCCGAACTCGTCAATCGCCAGCCCGTACCCCTCCCACGCCGTCACGCCGCCGCCGATCTCCACCGGCGCTCCCGGCTCGCACCCCGGGAAGATCTGCGCCCACTGCGATTCAAACAGCGGCGTATCGCCCGGGTCATCGATCAGGATCCCGGCCGAACCATCCGTCCCGCTGTCCTTCACCCACCATTCGAGCCCATTCGTTGCAATCCGACACGCCACCGTGTACCACTCGCCCACCTTCGTCTCGAATGTCGGCAGGCCTGGTGCAGGGTCCCGTGGCGTCGTGAAGAAGCGGCCGGTTGAGTAGTGCACCACGCCAAGCATCTGCGGCCGTGGAACGCTGTGATCAGGCTCCGCGAACGGATCTCCGATGCTGTACCCCGACTGACAGATCCTGCTGGCGATGCAGCCCTGAAACGCAGATGAAGGCGACCAGCAGCTGTACTGCTCCAGGTCGCCGAAGTAGAAATCCAGACTCACGACGACCGGCGACCCGTCGTACGGCGCGAAAATGACCGGGCTCGCCGGCGAGCCGCCGTCCCCCGTCCACAGCCGAAACCCGAGAAACGCCCCCGTAATCCGCACCCCGCGGCTTCCCCGACCATCCATCAGCACCGCCTGCACGCCCGGACTCGCGTCCATGCACGGCAGCGCGCCCCCCATGAAGGGATCGCGCGAATCATCCATGATCTGCGGCGCGTTCAGCGGATTGTCCTCGTCCACCGCCACAAAGTAGAACGACGCCGTCGTGCTCACCCCGCCGCAGCCCAACTGCGTGCCTACCCCGTTCGTGAACACGTTGTCCGATGGATCAGGCTCCAGCGTGTACGTCTCCATCCCGTCCCAGTAGCCGTACGGCGGATCGAGATCCATCCTGCCGACAGCCGGACCATGCCGCCCCGACTCCAGCATCGATTCCACGGTCGCCATCCGCGCCTTCGGCGCCGGCGCCGATGAATCCGCCATGAACCCCAGCCCGTACTCCTCCGGCGAATCCATCAGCAGCATCGGATCCACACCCGCGCGCACCAGCTCCATCGCCAGCCGAAACGCCCGCGCATCACCCCGGGGCCACGGCGCCCCGTCCAGCATCGCCCGCTGCTCCGCCCGCAACTCCGCCCGCTGCTCAGGCGTCAGCCGCGGACCGCGCCCGGCGATGTCCGGCCGCTCCTGCTGCATCCGATGCGCATCAGTCGCGCGCAGCGGCTCACCGCTCACCGCGCCCGCGCATGACAACGCCACGCCCGCCACAACCGCCAGCGCCTGATTCTTCATGGGAAGCTCCTCTCGCCTCACAGAGCCTCATCTCTCTCATCCGGTTTCAGAATACCCGGACCCCGGGCGCGGCGGAACCCCTTCCGCTGAAAAGCAGAAAAAGTAAACAACCCGCACCGAACAGCCTATGGACAGGGGCACGGCCCCCACGCGCCAAGCAACTGCGCCAGGTCCCCCGCATTCACCTGCCCGTCCATGTTGAAATCGGCCGGATCAAATGGCGGCCCGCCCGTCGCGCCCCAACTCCCAAGCAGGAACGCCACATCAGCGGAGCCGACGCTCCCTTTCCCGTTCAGATCCCACGGACACGGCGCAAGACAGTCCCCGGCATGCAACTGCAGCTTCACATTGTCCACATACCACTTCGATCTGATCTCCGCCCCGGCCTCGGGCAGCGGCGGAATTTCCACGAACTCCGCCAGCACGATGTTGCGATAGGGCGGCGGCGCCGCATTCGGCGGCCCCGGCAGCGGAACCGGGAATCCGCTCAGATTCCCGAAGTTATACGCCAGCCCGTCCGCCACGCCGTCCGCGTTCTGAATCCCGCCCCGCGGCGGCCGCTGCTCGCACTCCACGTCCGGGCGGCCCGTCAGGAACCACTCCCCGCTCGAAATCGGCGCCATCGATTGATCCACGAACGCGAACGTCCGCCGCGACGGGCACGCCCCCAGAATCTCCGCGTTGCTCGCCCCCGCCTGCTGCACCGCCACAACATCCCGCCCCCGCGCCGAGATCATCCTCGTCACGCCCGGCGTCACCACAGCGCCCGTCAGCGCATCCACCACCGCGATCTCCGGCCCCGTCCCGCCCGCATCGACGGATTCAACTTCATAGAAGCAGAACCCGAACCGCCCCACGCCCCCCGGCCGCGGCGCATCCGCCGCCATCGCGCGCACCACCACCGGATCGGGCGCCGTCTCGCCGTCGCCCTCGTCATCAAACCCCTGCTGGAACGAAATCAGATCGACATCGTTCACCGGCGCGCCCTTCGAACCCAGGTCCCGCGAAACGCCATGCGCCAGCAGCGTCGCGTCCGGATGCGCCCCCATGGCCGTGTCATCGAAGTTCTCGTCATTCGTGTCATCCCCCGGCCCCATCGGCGTCCCCGCCGTGTTCATCCCAAGAGACCAGTTCCCATCCACATCCATCCGCAGCCGCACGCGGAACCACTGGTTCAGCGGCGTCTGCACACCCGTCGATTGCCACACATAGGGCGGCGCCGATCCACCCGCCCCCGGATTCACCACCTGGATCGCAATCTCATCCGCCGGAACGCCGCTCCCCGCGTCCATCCCCGCCAGCCTGATCGCCGCGACCACGCCCTCCTCGCCCTCCACGCGATGCACGATCCGCGTGTTCACGTCCTGCACGTAGCAATCCCATGCGACGATCACGTCATTCGCCGGATCGCCCGGATCCGGCTGATCCTGCGCATTCGCCACCGCCCGCGGCAGCGCGCCGATCGCATCGAAGAACAGGTCATGCCGCTCCGGCTCGAGGTCGCCCGTGTTCTCGAAACACAACACCTGCCCGAACGCCCCCGCGGGATCAATGGAAGCGCTCACCACGTCATCCACCGCCGCCTGCCCGTCCCGCACGAACCCGTCGCCGAACCTGCCCCCCGCGGCAAAGTCGCGACCGTCATCAATCAAATCCCGCCACACCGGCGCCGATTGGGGGTCGCCCGGCGTCACGCGCCCCTGCCGCGCAATCGGCTCATCCAGGTTGTACCCCTCGAAGTCGTCGCACCACGGCAGTTCGAAGAACTCGGGTCCCAATCCCGGCGCCCGCGCAGCCCCCTCCACAAGCACATCGTCTACAACGACGTGATCGAAGAACCCGCCCCGGTTGTTCCCCGACCAGAACTGCACCTGGTCCAGCGTGCGCAGCGTCGTCGGGAAGCGCGTGTAGGGCGGCATGCCGTCCCCGCCCCCCAACACATCCGCGTCCGCCAGCAACTGCTCCAGCGCCGGATCCATCGAATAAAACGCCGCGTCGAACTCCAGCGGCGTCCCGTTCACGCTCCATTGCCCCGTCCCGTCGCCGAACACCGTCAGTCGCGCTTCGAAGAACGCAGGCGGCAACGGCACAACGCTCTGCGTCGTCGGCCAGTTGATGAACGGCGCGTTGTGCGCCAGGTTCGGCCGATCGTCCACCTTCGAGAGATTCGAAACGTGCGCCGTCGGATCGTGCAGCGGGTTCGGCAGCCGGGGGTGGAAACGGGCGTCCGGTAGATCGTTCGCGCCCGTCGCGCCGATCAGCAGCGCCGCCGCCACGCCATCCACGTCGTTGTCCACCACGAACACGCCACGCACCGTGAGGGTGGAGTTCAGCCGCACCTGCGCCGAGGCGCTCACCGGCGACCCCGACTGCGCCCACGGCCTCAGCGCCCCCGTTGGCGTGTCCGTCGAAAACTCCTCCCGCATCTGCGAATCTTCCAGCAGGTTCTCCTGCATGATCGATTGCGCCGGCGACCCATCCGATCCCGGCGGCGGCGTCGAGTTCACGCCCGTCACCACCTCGGCGCCCGAGAACAGCGGCCCCCTG
>CAZGVW010000093.1:0-56549 GCA_964529265.1 uncultured Phycisphaeraceae bacterium | reverse complement strand
GATTGCTGCGCCGGATCCATCGACGCATAGTCGATCGCGGGCTCCGCGCCTTCCGGCGCCGGATCGAACTGCGTGCGCGGATCATCGGGGAGGAACGGATCGCTCATTGGGGCGCTCCTCCCGTCGCGGCGGGGGAATCGCCGTCCGCCGCGCCGATCGTGCTCACCGGCTCGTCGCCGTCTTGAGGCGCCTCGGTGACAGCGCGTTCGCCTCCCACCGGCACTGACGAAGAATCCAGCGTGAACGGCGGGAGACTCTCCGCCCCGAGGAACGACAGCAGGGCCGGGTGTAGCACGCTCATGCCCGTCATGGTGGTCGAGATGACGAGCGTCGTCCTGCGGCCCAGGAGCTCTCGGAGGAACTCGACCTGCTCGAGGAACACGGCCAGGCGCGGCTCCTCGTTGAGCAGCGCGATGTACCGCGTGGCCTCCTCGTCGCCGCGATTGCGGATCTCCGCCGCCCGGCTCTCCGCGAACGCCAGGATCCGGCGCGCGGCGGAATCGGCGGAGGCCCGGATCGTGTTCGCATCAGCCTGCCCGCGGCTTTCCGCCTCGCTGGCCAGCCGCTGGCGGGTGGCCTTCATGCGCTCGAAGACATCCTTCGTCGTATCTTCCGGAAGCACGATCCGGTTGATGCCCACGACCATCGGTTCGACGCCCCACTCGGCGACTGAGGCCCCTTCCGACATGGGCGACTGCAACCGGCTGGCGATGGCCTGCTCAAGGTCGCCGAGGCGGGATCCACCGGGGGTCGGCGTGAACAGTTCATCGAGCCGGTAGCGGCTGACTTCCGACATGGCGCTGCGCAACTGGGCCTGCAGGGTTCGCTCCGCCGCGGCATAGTGGCGCCGCTCCTCCGACCCCTCGCTGCCGAAGCGCTGGAGGAACTTGAGCGGATCGCTGACGCGCCACGTCAGAAACGCCTCGACGACGATCTGACGGTTGTCGGCGGTCTGCTGCGTCTCGGAGCGGGTGGTCAGGAGGCGGGCCCGCGTGTCGTACACCGTGACCCGCTGAATCGGCGCTGGCCAGCGGAAGACGAGGCCGGGCTCGTCCACCACCGACCTCTCACTGGCGCCGCCGAAGGTCTGGATGACGGCCTTCTCGGTGAACCCCACCGTCCGCGTGAACGCGAACATCAGGAACCCGATGGCGATGACGGCGGCGACGAAGATGAGGAGTCTTGATCTCATTGTTCAGTTCTCGGGGCTCTCGCGGGCCTCAAAGCCGCTGATGGTCGTCTGCACTTCTTCGAGGTTGATTCGGATGTGAGGGGTGTCGAAGGCGGTGATGAACAGGCGCGAATCGCGGGCCGCCTCGCGCACCGCGTTCAGATACTGCGACACCATGTAGACGGCTGGCGCAGCGCGATAGAGCGCGACGCGCCCCGCGTGCCGCGCGGCGACGGACCGCGCATCCATGTGCCGCTCCCACCGGGCGGCCCGGGCCTCGGCGATGAGCGTTGCCGCCTGTCCGCCCGCCTCGGCGAGCAGTTCCTCCACCTTCAGTTCCTGCTCGGAGGTCGCCCGCTCATCGGCGGACGCGTTCTGAAGGCGCTCGAGCGCATCGATCTCGGCCACGATGCGGTTCGCCAGTTCGACGTCGCCCGCGACGCGCGAAAGACTCCGCACCGCCTCGGCCCGCGCATGCTCGACGGTCGCTTCGCGGCGCTGCTCGGCCGAGACCACGCTCTGGAAACTCAGGGCCACCTCTTCGGGCTGTGGCGGGTGTGCGCCCGAGACTCCGACAAACAGAATCTCTACTCCCGCCCCCCGCGGGAGACCGGTTTCCGGATCGACCGGACCCAGTTCGGCGAATCTCGCCTCGAACCGGCGCCGCAGCTCCTCCGCCATTTGAGACCGCGCGGCGCCGAGGATTTCGTCCACGGTCAGCGTCGCCACATATTCAATGAGTTCGCGCGAGGCGACAAAGCGCAGCAGGGCCTCGCGCATCGCATCGGGCTGGTTCGGGTTGGGGCCATCAGCGGTCAGAAGCCGGTACGCCGTCAGGTCGCGAACGACGTACTGCACCGGAACCTCGATCGAAAGGACCGAGAGATCGCGCCCCGCACTTGAACGCCCGCCGCGGACTTCGGCCTTCTCCGACTGCACGAGCATGTAGACCTCGTCCACACCGTGCGGATTCGTCCAGAGGATCGCGTGGTCGCCGGAGGGCGGTGGCGTGCCGACCTCCAGTTGCCGCACGGCGGTCGCCGGGAATCGCTGGATGGACTGGAACGGCCAGGGCGCCTTGACGTGAAGGCCCGGTCCGACCTCGCGGCTCAGCCGCCCCCAGCTGAGGAGCAGGCCGCGCTCATCCGCCTCGACCACCGGGAACGCCGAAAGCAGCCAGATGGTGAGCCCCGCCAGCAGCAGCAGCGAAGCGATCGATCGGCTGAGCAGGCGATAGAACCACGTCGAACTGACTTCAAACCCGAACTGGTAGTTGATCGCATCCGAAATCGATTCGACCAGCCGGTCCGGCGCGGCCACGAAGCCGAGCACCCGCGAATCGAACGCCGGCCTCGGGATCTCACCCGCCCGGCGGGGGCGATAGATGTTCAGCACGAAGTTGAGGAACACCTCGGCGCCGAGCGCGATCATGAAAATCGGCAGCACGACGTGCAGGTAGCGGAGCGCGAGGTTGCTGCCGGCGAAATCGGCGCCGTGCGCCACGGCAATGGCCAGCCCGACGAGCGATGCGCCCACCATCACGGAGGCGCCCGCTCGAAGGTTCGACCACGCCGGCTGCTTGGCCATTCCCGCGACGAACCGCGCGAAGATGAACGCGATGACTGCGGCGCCGAGGCCGAGTGAAACCGCCCAGCCCGTCAGCCGGCCGGTCAGGGACGTGGTGGGGGACAGGAAGGCTCGATCGTCGAGGAACTGGACGAGGCCAAGCCCGATCAGCGCACCGCCGACACCCAGCGAGAGCACCGGCAGGAGCACGCGGTGCATCCACGACAGCCGCCGCGACTGCACCCGCAGTTCGGTGTCCACTTCCGCGAAGACCGAGGCCTGGGACGCGGACGACGAGGCGAACATCTCCGCCTCCGCGGCTTCCAGCCGCTCCAGGCGGTGCTGATTGAACACAAGCGCCAGTCCCAGCCAAACCGGAGCGCCGAGGGCGACGTAGTAGAACGCCGTGAGGGCGGCCTGATCCTGGCCGAAGACCGAGTAGAGGAGAAAGACCAGCGCCAGAACGATCTGGAGCGTCAGCCCGAGGAGGCTGACGTTGGTGGCCCGCTTGAAGGCAATGGGGTCTGCTTTCATGCTTCGATTTCGCCGCAGGAGGAATGGGCGCGATGAAGAATGCCCGGAATGACCGTCCGCACACCCGAAAGGGGAAACCTGAACACCCGGCCCTCCCGGGAATCCAGACCCCCCGCTTGGACCGGCGGAAAGGGGGGGCTCATTGTCGCCACCCCGCGTCATCTGTCCACTTGGCCGCGGGAGGGGCCGTTTCGTCACTGAGTTGCGTCTGACTCGCCGCCGCGCGAACGAGGGGGACCGATCCAGCGTTCTTATACGACAGGGGAGTCGCGCGTGTTCGCCCGGACGGCGAAAGCGGGTGGGCGACCGCTCGGCCCCGAGTACAGTTGGCGCAACCGTTGCGCCTCCCCTGACGACGACCCCGCCCGAAGCCGCGGCTAGACTCTCGACCCTCCGATGATCGGCCAAACCTTCGCCATCGCCAGAAACACGTTCCTTGAGAGCGTGCGGCAGCCCATCTTCTTCGTGCTGCTCATGGCCGGCTGGCTGCTGCAGGTGCTCAACACGCTGCTCTCGGGGTACAGCCTCGGCTACTCGGACAGTTCCGAGGTGTCCTCGGACAACAAGATGCTGCTCGACATGGGGCTGGCGACCGTCTTCGTGGTCGCCACGCTGCTGGCGGCGTTCCTCGCCACGGCCGTGCTCTCGCGCGAGATCGAGAACAAGACGGCGATGACGGTCATCAGCAAGCCGATCGGGCGGCCGATGTTCGTCATCGGGAAGTACCTGGGGGTCACTGCGGCGATCGTCGTGGCGACGATCATCCTGCTCGTCTTCTTCCAGTTTGCGCTGCGGCACCAGGTGCTCTCGACAGCGCGGGACAAGGTGGATGGGCCGGTGCTGCTGTTCTCGCTCCTGGCGATCGGGCTTTCGATCGGCGTGGGCGTCTGGTGCAACTTCTTCTACGGCTCGGTCTTTTCATCGACCACCGTGCTGGTGCTGCTTCCGGCTTCGCTCCTGGCGTGGTTGGCGGTGCTCATGGTGAGCAAGAAATGGGAGGTCCAGCCGATCACGACGAATCTGAAGCCGGAGATTCTTCTGGCTTCGGCGTGCCTGATCATGGCGATGCTCGTCCTGTGCGCTGTGGCTGTGGCGGCGTCAACCCGTCTGGGGCAGGTGATGACGCTCGCGGTGTGCGTCGGCGTCTTTCTGCTTGGGCTGCTCTCGAACCATCTGATCGGGCGGCACGCGTTCAGGAACGAGGACATCGGTCGCATCAAGTCGGCTGTGGTGGAGCGCGACATCGATGGGGACTTCCTTGACGCGGGCGACATCTGGAGGGTGGAGCTGCTCCAGTCGTCATCCCGGATGCTGCGGCCGGCGCAGCATGTCTTCTTCGGCCCCGCGCCCAACGGCCTGGCGATCACGCCGACCGGGCAGCGGCCGTTCACCGGCGACCCGACGAAGCCTGAAGAGGTGATGGATGAGGACGCGGGGCCGGCTCTGGTGGTGCGGTCGGTTGAGCCCGATCAGAGGACCATGACGTGGGTCAATGTGGGCGGGATCGCGCTTTCGCGCCCGCCGCGGGAGCAGGACTACGTGTTCCTCACGCCGACGCGCATCAATGGCGTGGCGTGGGGCGCGTGGGCGATCGTGCCCAACGTGCAGTTCTACTGGCTGGTGGACGCGGTGACGCAATCGCACCGGATTCCCGGGCGGTATGTGGGGCTGGTGGCGCTGTACACGGTCGTGCAGGTGACGGGGCTGCTGGCGCTGGGCGTGATGCTGTTCCAGACGCGCGAAGTGGGCTGACGATGCGTTCGCGATGGCCGGCTATGCCGCGGGCTCGATGACGCCGCCGGTCATGTCGTCGGGCTTGCGCTTGACGAAGCCGAACCAGACGATGCAGAAGAGCGGCCAGGCGAAGCCGAGTATCAGCCCGAACGCCAGTCCTATGACCTGGCCGGCAACGCCGCCCTGACGCTGCGACTGCGAGAACTGCGCATCAGGATTCGCCTTCACCCACTCGGCGATCTCGGCCTGGATCTCAAGCGACACATAGGCGCCGGCGAACGCGAGAATCATCGCAAGCACGGAGTACACCAGGTGCAGCACACGCGACATCGGCCGGCGCGCCGTAGCCACCGCGCCCGCGACGATCAGCAACACCGAGAGCACTGCGGAGAGGACAGCCAGCACCGTCTGACTCGGCGGCGGGGACAGGATCACGGGCGGCATGCCGCCAGGCATTTGCTGCGCTGCCGTGCCAATCATCCGTGGGCCCAACACGAACCACACAGCGCCGAGGCCGTTGCAGCACAGCCCCAGCCCGCCCCAGCAGATGCTGATGATGCCCACCACCTTCGGCCAGCGCGGCGGCTCGACGAAGTCGTCGTCGTAGGCGTCCGGCCCGGCCACGTACACGTCCTGCTCGTCGAACGGCTTGTCCTGTTCCGCCATGGGTGGCTCCTTCGCGGTCTTGCTCGGAAGCGCGGGCCGCTGATTGCGTCACAACTGCCCGAGGAAGCGCACATCGTTCTCAAAGAGCATGCGGATGTCCGGCACGCCGTACTTGCCCATCGCGATCCGCTCGATGCCGAAGCCGAAGGCGAAGCCCGTCCACTCCTCAGGGTCGTAGCCGACCATCTCGAAGACGGCCGGATCGACCATCCCGCACCCGCCCAGTTCGATCCAGCGGGCGGGCTGATCGGGCCGGAGGCGGATCTTCATGTAGAACTCGGCGCTCGGCTCCGTAAAAGGGAAGTAACTCGGCACGAGGCGGATCTCGGCGTCCGGGCCGAAGTACGCCCGCGCAAACTGAAAGAGCGTGGTCTTGAGGTCCACCATCGAGACGCCGCGATCGACGTACAGCCCCTCGATCTGGTGGAACATGAAGGAGTGCGTGGCGTCCACGGTGTCGGGGCGGTAGACGCGCCCGGGCGCCACGATCTTGAGCGGTGGCTTGCGCGTCTCCATGATCCGGATCTGCACCGTGCTGGTCTGGGATCGCAGCATGCGCGGGCGTTCTGTCTTCGCCGGGTCGTCCACGTAGAAGTTGTCGATCGGATCTCGCGCCGGGTGCTCGGGCGGAATATTCAGCTTCACGAAGTTGTGGTTGTCGTCCTCGAGTTCGGGGCCCGTCGCGACCTCGAAGCCCATGCGCGCGAAGACGTCGCACAGTTCCTCGCGCACGCGCGTCAGCACGTGCCGGCGGCCGACGGGCGGCGCGAGGCCGGGCTCAGTCAGATCGAGCGCGGGGCCCGCCGGAGCGGCTTCGGCCGCGCCGCCGCGGCGGCGCTCGAATGCCTCCTCCAGCGACTTCTTCATCTCGTTCAGCCGCTTGCCCACCGCGGGCTTCTGATCCTTCGGGACCGAAGCCAGGCCGGACATGGCCTCCTTCACGCGGCCCTTGCCGCCGAGCCAGGCAATCCGCCAATCCTCGAGCGCGGAGGCATCGCCCGCTCCGGAAAGCTCCGTCAGCGCGCTGCGCTCGAGTTCCTCGATCTGCTGAAGCATCGCGGCGGGAAATCTACCAGAGGCGGGCGGCGGCGGCGATGTCAGGGTCGTGCGCATGAAAAACCCCGCCGAAGGGCGGGGCTTGAGAATCATCGGACACGGCCGCGTTTCACGCGGCGGACGACGCCGTTGCCTTGCGAACCTTCGCCGCGAACGCCGTCCGGCGATCCGCAATGCGGCGCCGCGTGCTCACGCGGCCGCCGATCTCCGGCCCCTCTTCCTTGCCGACCAGTTGCAGCACGCACAGGTCGGCGCCGTCGCCAACGCGGCGCTTCCCGAGGCGGACGATCCGCGTGTAGCCGCCCGGACGGTCGGCGTACATCGGCGCCACGTTCTCGAAGATGTGCTTGACCAGTTTCGGCGCCTTCTTCAGTTCGCCGTACCTGTTGCGCACAACGGCTGATTCATCCGGCGCGGAGCCGAAGTAGTCCTCCACGCGCCGCTTCTGGCGCCGGTGGCCCTGTTGCTCGCTCTCGGTGGGATTGGGCGGCAGGAGCATCCACTCGAACGCCGTGCGATCCCACCCCAAGCGGCTGATGACCAGCCGGCGGGAATGAAGATCGTTGCGGCGGGCAAGCGTGATGATCTTCTCGACGAACGGCTGCACCGCCTTGGCGCGGGGGATCGTCGTCGTGATCTGGCCGTGCTCGAACAGGCCCGCAGCGAGGTTCCGGAGCGTGGCGGTTCGGTGGGACGACGTGCGCCCGAGTTTGTAGCCGGCTTTGCGGTGACGCATGACTGAAGGCTCCGATCTTGATCCGTCGAGGATCCCCGGGGCCCGAGGGCTCTGGGGGCGAAGAGTGTACCGAAGACCCGCGGGCCGGGTCAGGCCGAGGCGGAAGAGCCGACCCCATCCGGCATGGGCATGCCCAGGGTCAGGTTCAGGTCGGCCAGCTTCCTCTTCACCTCGCGGAGGCTGGTCTTGCCGAACGACCGGACCTTGAGGAGGTCGGCCTCGTCGTGGGACACGAGGTCGCCCACGGTGTTGATCTTGGCCGATTCGAGGCAGTTGCTGGCCCGGACGGAGAGTTCCAGGTCCCCGATGGGCATCTGGAGCTTGCGGATGAGTTCCTCGTCCACGCTGGCCGCGGCGGCCGCCTCGGGGCTGACGCGCTCCTGACCCAGTTCGGTGTACTGCACGAACGGGTTCAGGTGCTTGCGGAGGATCTTGGCGGCCTCGACGAGGGCCATCTCGGGGGGGATGGTGCCGTTGGTCCAGATCTCGAGGACCAACTTGTCGTAGTTGGTCTTCTGGCCGACGCGGGTGTCCTCGGTCTTGTAGCGGACGCGGAGCACCGGGGAGTAGATCGCGTCAACGGGGATGACGCCGATCTCCTGCTCGTCCTGGTCCTCGTACTGCTCGCTGGCCGGAACGTACCCGCGGCCCTTCTGGACGCTGAACTCCATCTCGAAGTCAACGGCGTCGGTGAGCGTGGCCAGGACGAGGTCCTTGTTGACGATCGTGACGGCCGTGTCGGCCTCGATAAGGTCGGCCGTCACCTCGCCCGGGCCGGTCGCGGCGAGGCGCATCGTCTTGGGCTCATCGCCCTCCAGGCGGACGACCAGGCGCTTGACGTTCAGGATGATCTCGGTGACATCCTCCATCACGCCTTTCAGCGTGGAGAACTCGTGCTCGGCGCCGGCGATCTTGACCGCCGTGATCGCAGCGCCCTCGAGGGTCGAGAGCAGGATGCGGCGGAGGCTGTTGCCGACGGTTGTGCCGAAGCCGCGTTCGAAGGGCTCGATCGAGAACTTTCCGTACGTTTGGGTGGCGGTCGAGTGGTCGAGAAGAACCCTGCTCGGCAACTCAATGCCGCGCCAGCGGATGCGCATGGGGAATCTCCGGATTCAGTTTCAGCAGTGTCGCGTCTGTAGGAACGTGACGCCGCGGGCTATCGGCGCCGGACCGGGCCTGCTGATCGCGCCGGCGGTCGCCTGCTGTCCCGCGGTGAGGAATCGGTGAATATACGCCGACCCGCCATCAGCCTCAAGGCCAAGGGGCCGGGGTCTCGTTCTGGAAGGGTCAGACCCGGCGGCGCTTCCGCGGGCGGCAGCCGTTGTGGGGCACCGGGGTGTGGTCCTCGATCGCCGTGACCTTGATGCCGCTGGCGGCCAGGCCGGTGATGGCGGATTCCCGCCCCGGGCCGGGGCCGGTCACGCGGACCTCCACCTCAATCACCCCCATCTTGCGGGCCTTCTGGCCGCAGGACTCCGCGGCCCGCGTGGCGGCGAAGGGCGTGGACTTCCGGGCGCCCTTGAAGCCGATGGTGCCGGCCGAGTCCCAGCACAGGGCCTCGCCGTTGGCGTCGGAGATGGTGACGATCGTGTTGTTGAACGACGCCTTGATGTGGGCGACGCCCTTGACGACGTTCCGGCGGATCTTCTTGGTCTTCTTGGCCATGTGTCTTGTGGTCCGTGTTCAGGCGCAACGGGGCCGAGCCCGCGCGGGATTGGATCAGCCCTTGACGCCCTTCTTGCCGGCGACGGTCTTCTTGCGGCCCTTGCGTGTGCGGGCGTTGCACCGCGTCCGCTGCCCGCGGACGGGCAGGCCGCGGCGGTGGCGATCGCCCCGGTAGCACCGGATCTCGCGCAGGCGGGTGATGTTCTGGGACACCTGACGGCGCAGCGCGCCTTCCACAAGGAAGGTCGCGTCGATGTACGCCGCGATGGCCGAAATCTGGTGCTCGTCCAGTTCATTCGCGCGAAGATCGCCGTTGGTGTCGGTGGCCGCCAGGATGTCATCCGCGAACTTCGGCCCGATGCCGTAGATGTAGCGGAGGCCGTAGCGGATCTTCTTGCGGTCGGGGATATCGACGCCTGCAATACGTGGCATGGATGCCTGCTCCTGAAACGCGAGTCAGCGTGAGTCCGGGACGCTCAGCCCTGGACCTGCTTGTGCTTGGGATCGGACTTGCAGATGACGCGAACGCGGCCCTTGCGGCGCACGATCTTGCAGCCGCTGCAGATGCGTCTCACGCTTGATCGAACCTTCATGGCTGAGCCTCTCAAACTCTCGGGGTCAATCGGGCTGCGCGCCCGTGGTCAATGTCAGTGCCGATACGTGATTCGGGCCTTGGTGAGGTCGTACGGACTCATCTCGACCGTCACGCGATCGCCGGGCAGGATCCTGATGTAGTGCTTCCGCATCTTTCCCGAGACATAGGCGAGCACGGTGTGGTCATTGGGCAGTTTCACGCGGAACATCGCGTTCGGCAGCGCCTCGACCACCTGGGCGTCCATCGTCAGTTTGTCTTCCTGCTTCGGCATACGTTCCTTCGTTCGTTTCCCGCTTCCGGTGACGGCTACTCCGCCGTCAGCGTCACGGGGCCGGCTTCGGTCACGGCGATGGTGTGCTCCTCGTGGCACGCCAGCGACCGATCGGCCGTGACGACGGTCCACCCGTCGTCAAGAGTCCTCGTCGCGGTTCGCCCTCCCCGCTCGCCGTCGGGAGAGAGCGTCAGAACAGGCTCGACCGCAATCACCATCCCCGCCTGCAGGATGAAGTCCTCGGCGAGGGGCGCCCCCCTTCGTTCGTGGGCCGCGGGGGCAATCGGCGGCTCGTGGACGTCGCGCCCGACGCCATGGCCCACATAGTCGGCCACGACGCCGAAGCCCTCGTCCCAGGCGACCGCTTCAATCTCCTCCACCACCCGCGACCAGGCGACGCCGGGCCGCATGATATCCGCCGCGGCGGCCAAGGCGCGGCGGGTTGCGGCGACGAGGCGGCGAGCCCCATCTGCTTCCCCGAGAAGGGGTTCGCTTCCGACGACCACGGAGGTCGCCACATCCGTGCACCAGCCCGCGGCGGTGCGGAGGGCGAGATCGATGGTGACCAGATCGCCAGCCCGGAGCCTGCGGGGCCCCGGCAGGGTGTGGAGGGCTTCCTCATTGACGCTGACGCAGCAGGCGCACGGGAATGGCCGCTGTTGGGCGCCGAACTGGAGGCCCTGGAGGGCGGGCGACGCGCCCTGGGCGCGAATCGCCGCGTTTGCGACGGATTCAATGGCTGCCGTGGCGACGCCGGGGCGGCAGGCGGCCACCGCTTCCGCCAGGGCGCGAGCGGCCTTGAGGCCGGCCTCGCGCAGGCCGGCGATCTCCCGCGGGCTGCGCAGGACCGGCTCTCCGGGCGGGACGCTGCAACCAGACTCGGCCAGGCAGAGCCTCATGATCTCGGCCCGCGGATGCGGGGGCCCTGGCCGCGGTCGTTGCCGCCGAGGAAGCCCGCGTAGTTGCGCATGAGGAGGTTCGCCTCGACGCGCTGGATGAAATCCAGCCCCACCGAGACCACGATGAGCAGGCCTGTGCCACCGAGGAACGCCGCCACGAACATGGGCACGTTCATCGAGGTCGAAACGAGCGTGGGGATCACGGCGATCACCGCGAGGAACGCGGCGCCGACGTACGTGATGCGCTCCATGACCGTTTCGAGGTATTCGGCCGTGCGTGGACCGGGGCGCAGGCCGGGAATGAACGAGCCGTGGTCGCGCAGCTGCTTCGACATCTCCTCCGGATTGAACTGGATCGTGGTCCAGAAGTAGGAGAAGAAGAAGATCATGGCGATGTAGAGGATCTCGTAGGGGTAAGCGCCCATCTGGAACGAATCGTTGAGGAAGCGCGTGAGCCCCTGGTACCAGGCGGGCGAGTTCGTCGCGGCGGAGGCCATGTAGCCGAAGGCCACCGACGGGAAGATCATGAGCGACGAAGCGAAGATGATCGGCATGACGCCGCCGTGGTTCACCCGCAGCGGGAGGTAGGCGCGCTGACCGCCGAAGACGCGCCGGCCGCGCGTGTGCTTGGCCTGCTGCACGGGAATCCGCCGCTGGGCCACCGTGATGATGATCGCGCCCGCGACGACAAAGACGAACGATGCGAGGAGGAAGATCACGCCCATCCACGACATCGTGGTGTCGCCCTGGATGCGCTGTATGCCGAGCGCGGAGCCGATCCATGAGATCTGACCGATGGGCGAGTTCTGGATCACCCACAGCACGGCGCCGGGCATCTGCGCCAGGATTCCCGCCGTGATGATGAGTGAAACGCCGTTGCCGATGCCGTACTTGTCGATCTGCTCACCGAGCCACATCAGGAAGACGGTGCCCGCAGTCATGGCCGTGAGGGCCATGAGCCACCAGATCGGGTTTCCGGCCCAGTTGGCGTAGACGAGGTTCTGCGCCTTGATGTACGACAGCCACCCCGCCGCCTGAATGACGCACAGGCCGATCGTGGCGTAGCGCGTCCACTCCATGATCTTCATGCGGCCGGTCGGGCCTTCCTGCTGAATCTTCTTCAAGCGGTCGGAGACGCTCGCCAGGATCTGGAAAATGATCGCCGCGGAGATGTAGGGCATGATGCCCAGGCCGAAGATCGTGGACTGGCCGAATGACCCGCCGGAAAAGATGCCGACGAACTGCATCATGCGGCCCGCGGCGGTGCCCTGAGCGAGCTGGGTCTCCATCGCCTCCTTCATCATCGTCTGATCGATTCCCGGAATGGGAATCCAGAACCCGATGCGATACACCGCCAGCATCGCCAGCGTGAAGAGCACCTTGTTGCGGAGCTCGGGGATCTTGAAGATGTTCAGGATGGCTTGAAGCATGTGATCCGGATGTGCAGGGTTACTCGGCGGCCGCTTCTTCAGTCTTTTCCGACTTGCCCTTCTTCTTGCCGCCGCGGTGCAGTTTCTTCGTGAGGTTCTTCGGGGCGCGATCGTCGCTGTTGCGGTCGATGCCGCGGACGCGATCCCGCCGCGTGCCCTTCTCCTGGATCGAGCCCCCCGCTTCCGTGACGGCGCGACGGACCGATTCCGTGACGCGATCGGCCGTGATCTTGAGCGCCACGCCGAGCCGCCCATCCTTGCCCAGGTCGCCCAGCACCTTGAGCGGGCGCTTGGTGTCGCGGATGAGGCCCGCCGCGACGAGGCGCTCGGCCGTGACCTCGCCGCCCTTGCGGAACTCAGGGTGCGCGACGATATCGCAGAGGTTGACGATCCAGAACTCCGTGGTGAAGTTCGCGTTGTTGAAGCCGCGCTTGGGAATGCGGCGGAAATAGGGCATCTGGCCGCCTTCGAAGGCTGCCTTCGCGCGCCAGCCGGAGCGGCTGCCGGCGCCCTTGTGCCCGCGGCCGGAGGTTTTGCCGTGGCCGCTGCTCTCGCCGCGGCCGATGCGCTTGCGCGCCTTGTACTTCCCGACCTTTGGTGTCACTTCATGGATCATCATGGCGTTCGATCTCGCGTCAGGCTTGTTTGGTCTCTGCGCCGAACCTGGCGATCAGGAGGGGGATCCGGACTCCGAGGCCGGCGCGCTCTCCGCCGGCGGGCCGCCCGAATCCTGGCCACCGCTTGGCCCGCGGCGGGAGCGTCCGCCTCGGCCGCCGCCACCGCCGCGCCCGCCCTTGCGGTCCTGGCCGACGACGTTGGTGGGGCCCTTCATCTTGCGCTCGGTGGTGGGCTTGGCGCGGAAGAACGCGGCGCTGCGCTCCAGGGCGCGCTCAACGGTTGTCTGGTCGATCGTCACACCGCGGAGTTCGGCGATGAGTTCCTTCTGCTGAAGGTTGAGGAGCCCCGCCATGGCGGCTTTGACGACGTTCTGCTGGTTGGTCGAGCCGTAGCATTTGGTGAGGCAATCGGTGATGCCGGCCATCTCGAGCACGGCCCGCACCGAAGCGCCGGCGACGACGCCGGTTCCGGGCGCCGCCGGAATGAGGCGCACCGTCGAGCCGCCGAAGCGGCCCGCCACCTCGTGCGGCAGCGTGGCGCCGAGCAGGGGCACGCGCTTCATGTTCTTGCGCGCATCCTTCTGGGCCTTCTCGATCGCCGGCGGAACTTCGTTGGCCTTGCCGTAGCCGAGGCCGACGCTTCCGCGGCGGTCGCCCACGACCACCAGCGCGTTGAAACTGAATCGCCTGCCGCCCTTGATCGTCGCGGATGTGCGCGACACGGCGACAGTCGTGCTTTCAAGAGAACTTGCTTCGTCGAGGAGTTCAGCCATGGCGTTCAGCCTGAGAGAGATTCGGAGGGAAAAGGGTGATTGGGGATCAGAACTTCAGTCCGGCCTTGCGCGCGGCGTCGGCGAGCGACTTGATGCGGCCCTGGTACCGGAACCCGGCCCGGTCGAAGACCACCTCGGTGACGCCCGCGGCCTTGGCCTTCTCCGCGAGCGAGCGCCCGACGACCGCGGCCGCGGCGGAGTTGCCGCACTTGCCGCCCTCCACGGAAACCGACTTGTCGCGCGTGGAGGCGCTGGCCAGTGTATGCCCGCGGAGATCGTCGATGATCTGCGCATAAATGTGATTGAGCGATCGAAAGACGGCGAGCCGGGGGCGATCCGGCGTGCCCACAACGCGCTTGCGGATGCCGTGGCGCCGCCGCTGCCTTCGAACTGTCTTGTGCTTCTGCCTGTCCATAGTGATGCCCTGGAGAAAGCGCGGGCGACGCCCGCGAAGATGTGTCAGGATCCGAAGACCTTGCCCTGCTTGCGGCGGATGACCTCGTCGATGTACTTGATGCCCTTGCCGTTGTAGGGCTCGGGCTTGCGGCGGGCGCGGATATCGGCCGCCAGCTGTCCCACGGCCTGCCTGTCGGCGCCCTTGATCGTGATGTTCTCTTTCTCGATCTGAACCTCGACGCCCGGCGGGATGGGGACCGTGACGGGGCTCGCAAACCCGAGCTTGAGTTCGACCGCCGGCCCCTTGAGCGCCGCCGACCAGCCCACGCCGACCACCTGGAGGCGCTTCTCGTAGCCCTTCGTCACGCCATGCACCATGTTCTGGATGAGGGCGCGCGTCATGCCCCAGTAGGCGCGAACGGCCTTGTTCTCGAGGTTCTTCTCGTCGATCGAGACGTTGATCTTCTTCTCGGTCTCATCCCACGCGACGGCCACCTCGGGACGGTGCGTCATCGAGAGCTTCTTGGACGAAGTCTCCACGGTGACGATGCGGTCCTTGATGGAGACCTTGACGCCGCTCGGGATCTCGACTGGTTTTTTGCCGATTCGTGACATGGTCGAAACTCCGGCCGATCACTCGACGGTGCAGAGCAGTTCGCCGCCTACCCGCTCGGTGCGGCAGCGGCGGTCGGACATGACGCCCTGGGACGTTGAGACAACGCAGATGCCCAGGCCCTGACGCGGACGGGGCAGATCCTCGACGCCGCGGTACACCCGGCAGCCCGGCTTGGATTCGCGCCGCAGGCTGTTGATCAGGACCTCGCCGCGCGGGCCGTACTTGAGCCGCACGCGGATCTTGCCCTGCAGGCCGTCGTCGATGACGTCGTAGCCCGAGATGTAGCCTTCCTGGTGCAGGACCTCCGCGATGCCGCGGCAGACCTTGCTGTTCAGGCAGTTGACGGTCTTCGCCCGGTTCCGCGCTGCGTTGCGGATTCGGGTGAGCATGTCTGCGATGGGGTCGCTGATTGCCATGTGGGTGTCCGGCGTGATGCGTGTTCGTGTGTCTTGAGTGCGTGCGAGCCGCCCCGGCGTTCACCAGGAGGCTTTCCTCATCCCGGGGATCTTCCCCTGCAGAGCCAGTTCCCGGAGCATGATGCGGCTCACGCGGAACTTGCGGTAATAGCCGCGGGCGCGGCCGGTGATCTGGCACCGGTTCACCCGCCGCGTGCTGAACTTCGGCGTCCTCTTGGCTCGCGCGACTTGTGCTTTGGTGGTCATGTTCAGTTCTTCTCCGGCTTGCGGAACGGCATGCCCAGTTCTTCCAGATAGAAGCGGCTGAGTTCAGGGTTCGAGTTGCGGAACACGAGATTGATGTTCATTCCGTGCGAGAACGTGGCGCTCGCCATGTCGATCTCGGGGAACACGCCCTGCTCGCTCAGGCCCATCGCGTAGTTCCCGTCCTTGTCGAACGATTTCACGGGAAGCCCGCGGAAGTCCTTGATGCGGGGCGTGGCGAGGTTGATGAGGCGATCCAGGAAGTGCCACATGCGCTCGCGGCGAAGCGTGACGAACGCGGCCGTCTCGGCGCCCTCGCGCACCTTGAAGTTCGAGACCGATTTCCGGGCCTTGACCACCACGGGCTTCTGACCGGTGATCGTCGCGATCGTGGACAGGACCGTGTCCTTCACGTTGGCGGGGATCTTGTTCCCCTCCAGATAGCGGCCCATGTTCACGTTGATCACGATCTTCTCGAGCCGCGGCCGGCTCATGGGGTTCTTGCGGCCGAAGCGCTCGGCGATGGCGGGTCCGACGGTCTGCTCGGCGTGGATTCTGAGCCGCGGGGGAGTCTTGGGACCGGAAGCGCGGCCCTCGTCCGCCGCGGGAGCGCCCCCCTTGCCCTTTCCACCCTGTTTCTGTTCCTTGGCCATGATCAGGACTCACTCTTCTTGCTGCGTGACGCCGTCTTCTTCTTTGACGTCTTCTTCGTGGTCTTCTTCTTTGACGCGGCGGCGGGCTTCGGCTCCGCGCTCTTGGCGCTGCCGCTCTTGCCGCCGCGAGGGCTGTGGATGACACCCAGCTCCGTCCCGCCGCGGGCGGCGACGCGAACCTTCGAGCCATCACCCTTCATCTGGAACCTGACCCGCGACGGCTTGCCGTCCACGACCGGGCTCACGTTCGAGATGTGGATCGCCGCCTCGCGCGAGATGATGCCGCCATTCGGGTTGAGCCGCGTCGGCTTCATGTGCCTCGTGCGGACGTTGACGCCCTGCACGACGACGCGGTCGGTCTTGGTGATCACGCGCGTGATCACGCCCGTGCGGCCTTTGTGGTCGCCGGCGGTGACCATCACGGTGTCGCCCTTGCGGATGTGTCTGGGCATGTCACACCACCTCCGAAGCAAGGGAGACGATCTTCATGTAGTTCATGTCGCGCAGTTCGCGGGCCACGGCGCCGAAGATGCGCGTGCCGCGCGGGTTGCCGTCCTCGGCGATGAGCACCACCGCGTTGGAATCGAACCGCACGCTCGAGCCGTCCGGCCGCTTCGTGGGGTACTTGGTGCGCACCACCACGGCCTTCACCTTGTCGCCGGCCTTGATGTCGGAGCCGGGCAGCGCCTTCTTCACCGAGCACACCACCTTGTCGCCCACGCCCGCCGTGCGGCGCGTGAACTTGCCCTTCCCGGTGGAGCCGCCGAGCACCCGGATGACGTAGGCGATCTTGGCGCCGGAGTTGTCGGCGACTTCGCACCTTGTTTCCTGCTGGATCATCGCTGCGCGCTCCCGCTCACTCGGTGACCGCCCGCTCGACGACGCGCACGAGGCGCCATCGCTTCGTGCGGCTCATCGGCCGGCATGGGGCGACCTCCACGCGATCGCCCTGCCTGGAATCGTTCGTTTCGTCGTGCACGTGGAGCACGGTGCGCTTCCGCACGTACTTGCCGTACTTGGGGTGCTTGGCCAGGTAGTTCACCACGACCTTGCGCGTCTTGTCGCACTTGTCCGACTCGACGACGCCGATCTGGGCGCCCTTCGCCTCGACCACCGCGGGCTCTGACTGCGTCTTCACGGCCATCACGCCGACCTGCCTTCCTGCGCCCCGCGCTCGGTCCGGACGAGCCTCGCAGCGCGCTCCGTCTTCAGGCGGGCCACGTCGCGCCGGATCTTCTTGAACTGGCTCACGTCTTCGATCTTCTCCGTGACGGCCTGCGTGCGCAGGTCGAAGAGACGGCGCGAAAGCCGCTTCAGCTCGACGCCGATCTCCTCGTCATTCAACTTGTGGACTTCGACTGCCTTCATTCCTTGCTGCCTCGTGGGGTCCCGGGGGTCAGACCGAGACCCGCCTCTGGATGAACCTTGTTCGGATGGGCATCTTCATGGCCACGCGCACCAGGGCCCGCTTGGCCGTCTGCTCCGGGACGCCGCCGATCTCGAAGAGCACGGTGCCGGCCTTGACGCGCGCAGCCCAGTACTCCACCTCCGCCTTGCCCTTGCCCATGCGCGTCTCCAGCGGCTTCTTGGAGATGGGCTTGTCCGGGAACACGCGGATATAAACCTTTCCTTCGCGCTTCAGGAAGTGCTGGGCGGCGATGCGGCCCGCCTCGATCTGCCGCGCGCTCACCCAGGCGCGGTCCAGCGCCTGAAGCCCGTAGTCGCCGAAGGCGACGTAGTTTCCCTTCGTCGCCTTGCGGTCGCGCACGCGCCGCATCTCCTTCCGGAACTTCACTCGCTTGGGCATCATCGCCATGGGTCAGCCTCGATTCGCGACAACCTCGTGATCCGTCGTTCCTGCGCCCCGTCGCTCACCGGCGCCCGCGCGCCCGCGCCCGCGCGCCCGCGGCGTTGCTCTCGTTCTCATCCTCGCCCTGGGCGTACATCCCCTTGCACACCCACACCTTCACGCCGATCACACCGTACGTCGTGATCGACTTCGCGAAGCCGTAATCGATGTTCGCCTGCAGCGTCGAGAGCGGGAGCGAGCCCAGGCGCGTATCCAGCGTGCGGCTCATTTCCGCGCCGCCCAGCCGGCCCGCAATCAGGATCCGCACGCCCTTGGCGCCGTTCTGCATCGCCGCCTCCGCCCGCTGCTTCACGACGCGGCGGAACGAGGCCCGCTTCTTCAGCTGCTCCGCCACACCCTCGGCCACCAGCTGCGCGTTCGTATCCGGATTCTTGATCTCCAGGATGCCGATCGACACCTTGCGCCCCGTCAGGTACTGCAGCTCCTCGGTCAGCTTGTCCACCTCGGCGCCCTTGGGCCCGATGACCAGGCCGGGACGGGCGGTCTTGACGATGACCTTCAGTTCCTCGCGCGTGCGCTCAATGTGAATATCGCTCACCGCGGCGAAGGGCGGCGTCCGGTTCAGCCGCTTGTCCACGAACTCCCGAATCCGGTAGTCCTCGACGAGCAACTCTCCATAGAGCGCCTTGGGGGCATACCACCGGCTCTTGTGCGCCTCGGTGATGCCGACGCGGAAGCCGAAAGGATTGGTCTTCTGTCCCATTTAGGCCGCCTCCTCGACGCCCACGATGATGTGGCTGGTCTTCTTCTGAATCGCGTGCGCCCGGCCGCGGTCCTTGGGCTGGAACCGTTTGATGATCAGACCCGAATTCACGCGGCTTTCCGAGACAACGAGCGCCGCCACATCCGCGTCCGCCTGCTCGGCGTCCGCGATCGCGGCCCGCAGCGCCTTGAGCACCATCTTCGCGGCGCGCTTCGGGCTCGCCCTCAACTGGTCTTCCGCGTGCACCACGCTCCGGCCCCGGATCAGTTCGGCCAGCAGGGCCGCCTTCCGCGGGCTCGAGCGCTGGAACCGCGCCACGCTCACGAATCGCGTGATCTCGAGCGGTCCGCACGCCAGAACCTGCGCGAGACGGGTGATGTCGCCCGCCTTGCAGCGCGGATGATCGCGCCCGGCCTTCCAGTTCCGCACCGCGGCCAGCGCCTCGCGGTCGCTGAGCCCGGGGCGCACCACGGCCGCGGCGAGCGCTTCGTCGCTCAACCCCGCCTCACGCGCCTTGCTCTTCAATCGTTCGCTGTTGATCTTCACCGCAGGACTCCGCGCGTCAGGACTTGGTTTCGCCCGCCTTCACGCCTTCCTTCTTGTTCGTGTGCCCGCGGAACGTCCGCGTGAGCGCGAACTCACCCAGCTTGTGGCCCACCATGTCCTCGGTGATGAACACGTCGAGGAACGCGCGCCCGTTGTGCACCTTGAACGTGTGCCCGACGAACTCCGGCACGATCGTGCAGGCGCGGGACCACGTCTTCATGGGCTCCCGCTTGTTCTGCTGGTTGAGCCGCTCCACCCTGCGGTAGAGCCGCTCATCCACAAACGGGCCTTTCTTGAGGGATCTGCTCATGTCATTCTCGCCCGCCGGCTCTCCCGGCTGGCGCCTTCAGTGGTTCCAATCAATGCAACTGGCCGTAGCGCTTCGTCCGGCGACGGCGGATGATGAGTTTCTCCGAGTACTGCTTGCGGTTTCGCGTCGATCCGCCCTTGGACAGGACGCCGGTCTCGCTCGCAGGCGCGCGATTGCCCTTGGAGCGCCCGGAGCCGCCGCCCATCGGGTGGATGCCGTGATGCTTCGCCACGCCGCGGGTGATCGGCCTCCGCCCAAGGTGCCGGCTCTTGCCCGCCTTGCCGAGCCGCACGTTCTGGTGGTCGGTGTTGCCGACCTGCCCGATCGTCGCGCGGCATTCGACCGAAACCTGGCGGATCTCGCCCGAAGGCAGCACCAGTGTCGCGAAGCGCCCTTCCTTGTTCGTGAGCCTCGCGTACACGCCCGCCGAGCGGCACATCTGCCCGCCGCGCCCCGCGCTGATCTCGACGCAGTGCAGGTTCAGGCC
The DNA here is from genome assembly GCA_964529265.1 of uncultured Phycisphaeraceae bacterium. Lineage (GTDB taxonomy): Bacteria > Planctomycetota > Phycisphaerae > Phycisphaerales > UBA1924 > CAZGVW01. Next base: position 36,596 of record CAZGVW010000093.1, on the reverse strand, counting down.
GGTCGGGATGTGCTTGATCGGCATCGCGTTGCCGACCTTGGGTTCGATCGCGCCGCTCGACGCCAGGATCACCTCGCCCACCTTCAGGCCGACGGGCGACGGGATATACCTCTTCACTCCATCGGTGTACTCGAGCAGCGCGATGTGGCACGAGCGGTTCGGGTCGTACTCGATGCCGACCACCTTCGCAGGAATGTCAATCCGGTCGAGCCGGCGGAAATCGATCTTGCGGTACAGACGCTTCGCCCCGCCGCCGCGGCCGCGCGACGTCATCACGCCGTGATGGTTCCGGCCGCCCGTCTTGGGAAGCGGGCGCGTGAGCGACTTCTCCGGCTTCGTCTTCGTGACCTCCACATGGAGGTTCACGGAGGCGTTGCGCCGGCCTGCGCTCGTCGGTTTGTAGACGCGGATGGCCATGGATGCTCCTTGCGCCTTACAGCAGTTCGATCGTCTCGCCTTCGCGCAGGCGGACGATGGCCTTCTTGGTGGTCTTGCCGGGCACGTAGCCGTACTTGTAGCGGCGGAGGCGGTCCTTCCGGTTGATCGTGTTCACCGAAACCACGTGAACACCGTAGATCTCCTCGATCGCCGCCTTGATCTCATGCTTCCGCGCGAGGCGGTCAACGACAAAAGCGTGCCGGTTGAACTTTTCCGAGGCAAAGTTGCTCTTCTCGGTCAGCAGCGGCTTCTTGACGATGTGCGACGGGTTCAACGCGCGCCTCCCTTCACGTGGGCGGTGGCCTTCGCCGTCTTGCCGGTCCTGGAGCTCGGACCCTCGAGCCACGCCTCCAAATCCGCCTTGCCGATCACCAGGTAGCGGTGATTGAGCATGTTGAACGCATTCAGCTCGTGCGAAGGACAGGTCGAAACGCGCTCCACGTTCCGGGCCGAGAGCCTCGCATTCTCGTTGTCCACCCCGAGCGCCACGAGCGCGCTGCGGTCCACGCCGCACGCCGCCAGCAGCGCGATGAAGCCCTTGGTCGAGGGCTCGTTGAACAAAATCGCATCGATGACGCGAACCTCGTTGTCCACCAGCTTCGCCAGCAGCGCATTGCGGTTCGCCTTGCGCCGCATCTTCACCGGCATGTCGAGGTGGTAGTCCTCGCGCGTCCGCGTCTTGGCGAAGGCCCGGCCGCCGCCCTTGCGCATCGGCGTGCGGGCCGGCCCCATGCGGGCCCGGCCGGTGTGCTTCTGCTTGTACAGCTTCCGCGTGGACCCCTCGACCAGCGACTTGTTCTTCGTGCGGGCGGAGCCCTGCCGCGTGTTCGCGTGGTATCGCACGTACGCCTGCTTGATCAGAGCGTGATTGATCGTGCCGCCCAGCACCGCCTCCTCGACCGAGATCGAGCCGACCTGCTTGCCCTGCATGTTGTAGACGGGAACGTCCATGGTGGATTCCTGCTGTCTGTCGCCTCGCTGCGCCGGAAGACCGGCGGGTTCTCTGTTCGCCTCGGCCGGCCCGGCGCTGTCACTCAATGCGCTCGATCCGGCTCCGACTCGGCGTGTGTCACGCTCTGTTGTCTCACCCGGTGGTGTTCCTCCGCGGAACCTTCCGGGCCGACTGGCCGCGTTCTGCGCGACCCGCCGGCGGCCTCAGCCGCGATGATGATTCACTCCTGTCTATTTCCCCTTCGCCGCCGCGCTCTGCTTCCGCGCCTTGGGGGCGTACAGACGCGTCGGCGTCCTGATCTCAACGACCGAACGATTGTGTCCCGGAACCGGCCCCTTCACCAGCAGCAGGCCGTTGTCCTTGTCGATCATCACCACGTCCAGCGACCGCACCGTCACGCGCTCCGCGCCCATGTGGCCGCCCATGCGCTTGCCCTTCTTGGGCTTGGGGCCGGTGCCGCGGTTCGTCGCGTGGCCGCCGATCGAGCCGCCATGCCGGTGCATGCGCTCAGTGCCGTGCGATGCGAACATCCCCTTGAAGTGGTGGCGCTTCATCACGCCCTGAAAGCCCTTGCCCTTGCTCACGCCCGCGACGTCCACGAACAGCAGCCCCTCGAGGTCCGCCACCGTCAGTGTCTGGCCGAGCGTGTAGTTCTCCGCCTCCTTCGCGTTCACCAGGAACTCCCGGTGATGCCGCTTCGGAGCCGCGCCGGCCTTCGCGTCGTGCGCGATGAGCGCCTGCGTCGATCGCCGCGGCTTGACGTCCTGGTACGCAATCTGCACCGCCGAATAGCCGTCCTTGTCTTCCGTCTTCACCTGAGTGACGACGCACGGACCGACTTCGATCACCGTCACGGGGACAGACTTCCCCTCCTCGGTGTATCGCCGCGTCATGCCGACTTTCGATCCCAGAAGCGTCAGGGGCATCGGGCCTTCATCCTTCTTCCAGCCGCCCGCTCATTCGCGGTCGCCTGCGCCCTCTCAGGGGCCTTTCGCTCATGGCTCGTCCGGGACCACCCCGAAGGCCAGAGGAGCGTTCAGTCTCCATCAACACAATCGGCCGCCGCTCCTTGGGAGCGCCGGCCGTCAAATCCGCGTCAAGCCTTGATCTTCACGAAAACACCCGCCGGGACGACGAGTCGGTTCAGCGCCTCGACCGTGCGCGCGTTGGGCTCGGTGATATCGATGATTCTCTTGTGCGTCCGAATCTCAAACTGCTCGCGAGACTTCTTGTCGATGTGCGGACCGCGCAGCACCGTGTAGCGCTCGATCCGCGTGGGAAGCGGAATCGGACCCGCCACCTTCGCGTTCGTGCGCTTGGCGTGATCGACGATCTCCTTCGCGGAGGCATCGAGCGCCTGGTGGTCGTACGCCTCCATTCGGATTCGAATCTTTCCGCCGCTCATGCGTTGCGCTCGTTCCGTCGCGCCGGTTCGAACCGGCGGAGTGATGCGATGCTGACCTCGTCCGATGCGATCCGCGCATCGGAAACGACAAGAATGCCCTCTGAAGCGTGAGACGCCGCGTGTCCGTCGCAGCCATGCGCTTCGCGGCGCCGCTCCGGGCGCCCCATTGACCTGCCTGAATGAACTGACCTGCCGGGCGGCCGACTCCCGAGTCGGAGAGACTTTGGCGCCGCCGCGGCGAGTCGAAACAGACGCCCCGCAACCGCGGGGCGAGCCGGAAAATGTAAGCAAGTCACCGCCAGTGTCAAGCCGACGTGTTTTTTATGGACGGGCCACCCCCGCGCCCCGGATCGATCCAAGGATGCAGGGGCCGGAAACGGACCCCGGCGAACACCCCATACAGGACCAGAACCATGCCCCGCCCCCTGCTCGCCCCCAGCCTCATCAGCCTGTTCACCGCCTTAGCGGTAGCCGCCCCACCCGGGGCCCCCGCCCAGCCACCCGCCGACCCAGGCGCCTTGGCCCTTTCCGATCAGCCCATCTACCTCCGCAGCATCGGCCTGTACATCCGCCTCCCCCTCGGGGCCAAGTTCGAGTCCACCGAAATGTCCGAGGGGCAGGCCGCATTCACCGTCACCGCCGAGGACCGCTCGTGGCGGATCCGCCTCCACACCCCGGGCAGCGGCGACCTCACACTGACCCCCGCGGATATCGCCAAATCACTCCTCAACGAACTCCTGGCGTCCCGCGAGATCAAGGGCCATGAGAACGGCCCTCGCTCAGCCGTCAAGGTCCTCGATCGCGAAGACGGCGTCACCATCAACAACGTGCCCGCCGCGCGGTTCTATGTCTCCCTGCCCGCGGCTTCGGGAAACACCGTGGTCGTGAGCGGCTACACCGTGCTCCAATCCGCCCCGGGACGCTTCGCCGTTCTCCAGATGGATTGCCTGGAGCCGGAGTACGCCCGCGCCCGACCTCAATACGAAACCATCGTCGCCACCACCGAGTTCCGCGATCCCGCGGATATCGCCGCGGAGCGGGCCGCCGGCATCGGCGCCGCTCAATCCCTCCTTGAAGGGCTCGGGCGCGATGACCTCGAGGCGGCCCTGCCGCCTTCTGAGCCCGTGTGGTATCGCATCTTCAGGCCCGGCCCCACCGGTCGCCCCGCGGACGACACCGAGATCGCCTACCAGCGCATCGGCGCGGCCCTCGGCCACCGCGGCGAACTCGACCCTCGCAAGAACAAGGCCCAGTGGCGCGGCGCCGACCAGGATCCCGGCTTTGTCGTCCGCATCGACGCCCGCCTGCTCCAGGGCGAGTCGATCGTTGACAGCGAATCGATCTTCTTCCTCACGCCCGATCGCGATGAGGAGGCCTGGACCATCCGCATGGTCGTCAAGGAGGGCCGGAAAACGCCGCTCACCTTCGTCGAAACGGGCGTGCGCCAGGGCGACGACATCAAGGTCACCGTCGAGCAGCCCGGCCGCCCACCCGTCATCAAGCAGTGGCGCAAGCCGCCGGAGGCGTACCTCTCCCAGGTCGAGGCATACCTGCTCCCCCGCCTGCTCGCTCAGGCGAAGGCGGCCCTCATCTTCAATTTCTACCGCTACCAGTCTTCGCGGACGGAACTCACGCTTCGCCGGGACATCCTCGATCGCGTCCAGGAGGGCGACGCCTCCGCGCCGCGCGGCGCCGCGTGGCGCCTTCGTTCGCGCCCGGACGAGAACTCCCTGGAGGAGCGCACCTACCTCGATGAGAGCGGCGCCATCATCAGCCGCATCCAAGGCGGCGGCGAAGTGATGGAGCCCATCACACTCGACGAACTGAAGCGCCTCTGGAAGTCCAAGGGCCTGCCCACCGATTGAGCGCGCGGCAGAGCCTTCAATAGACCTCCATGAACACCCGCCGCGTCGGCTTCACCTGCTTGTGGAGCATCCGCCGCTCCCACGACTGCACGTCGCCGCGCGCCGCGGGCTCCACGTGCAGGTACTGCTCGAGCGCGTCGCTCGTGAGCGATTTCGCCAGTTCCTGCAGGATGCCCAGCTCCATGCCGGCGATCCCGCAGATGTAGATGAGCGTGCGTTCGCTCGAGACCAGCGGCAGCAGCGCCTCGCGCTCCGTGATCAGCCGCCTCTGCACGTACATCGGGCCATGCCCATCCGGCTGAGGTTGTCGGCTGAGCGCCGTGAGATAGGTGAAGTGCTCATGCTGCTCCTGCGCGCGCAGGAAGAAATCGTGATAAAGCAGGTCCGTCTCATACGCCGCGCCCATGATCAGGGCCACGCGGCTCGGGAAGCCCGCTTCAATCAGGTCGAGCAGCATCCCCCGGAACGGCGCAATGCCCGTTCCCGTGGCGAAGAACACGTAGTCATGCGCCGCAGCGTCCGCCGGGAGCAGAAACCGCTTCCCGTTCGGCCCGCTCACCGCCACGTCATCGCCCTCGTGAAGGTCGCACAGGAAGTTCGAGGCGACGCCGAGGAACAGGCGGTGCGTCTCCCAGTGCTCATCGATCGTCCGCTTCACGGTCGTCGAGACCACCTTGCCGCCGCCGTCCTCCCCGCGCGTGGGCGCGGCGATCGAGTACAGCCTCACCTTGTGCGGTTGTCCGTGCTCATCCATGCCCGGCGGAATCACACCGAAAGACTGCCCGGCGCGGAAACTCCCCTCGAGCGCCGTCCCGGAGACATCGATCTCAACGTGCCGCACGAATCCCGCCGCTTTCCGCGACGTGCACACCTCGTTCTTCACCACGCGCCCGATCACCGGCTCCGTCGGGCGCACGAGGTGCATCTGCACCGTCGGAAGCGCGATGTCGCTTCCCGGGCTCCCGGTGGCCTTTGGCGTCGCCGATCCCGATCGGGCTGTGGTCACTGAGGTGCTCATCCCTGAACGCGGTTCGCAGGCTCGTTGATGGGCCGCCGATCGGCCCGCCGGGCAGTGTAGGCAACGCCTCAAATTGCGCCGGCGCGCCTCAGATCCCGGCGCCGCCCAGCCCGCCCTCCGGCTCAGGCGCCCCGCCCTCGGGCGCGACTTCCGTGCTCACCGGCGCGCCGATCGCCTCCGCCACCGCGCCAAGCCGCTCGAGGACGCGTTCGCTCCGGTCCGCCGCGGCGCCGCGCCCGCCCGCCTGCTCGATCGCTTCCCGCGCCGCGACCAGCGCCTCACCCGCCGCCGCCAGCGCCTCATCCTTCCTTGACGTCGCCTCCGCCAGCAGCGCCCGGGCTCGATCGACACCGGCCGGCGGCGGCTCCAGCGCCGTCACGCGCTCCAGCAGCGCCTCGGTCGCCTCCCACACCTGGGCCCGCGCCCAGTGCAGATCCGTCAACTCCTGATTCAGCCGCCCCAGGCCCCAAAGCGCCGCCGACCGCCCCTCGCCCGTCCGCGGCGCGCGCGACGCCGTGCCGATCGCGCTGCTCAGCCCCGAGGTCGCGGCATCGAATGTCTCGGTCAACGGGCCCTTGAGGTGCTCATCCAGCGCCGCAAGCACGCGCGAGAGCCGGTCGCCGGCGTCCGCCGCAGCCTCCCGCGATGCAGCCGCCTGGTCTGAGGTCGTTTGCACGCGGGCATCAACTTCCCCAATCGCGAGCGTGAGCAGTTCCCTCTGCGTCGTGAGCCTCTGAATCGTGTTCTCCAGTTCCCTGAGCCGCGGCGTCGCGTGCTGCGCCCGGGCCGTCGAACGCGCCGCCTCCGACTCCGCCCGGTCAGCCCTGCCCTGGTGCTCCACGACCTCCTCGATGATCGCGACCCGCGCTTCAGCCGGCGCTTCGAGCAACTCCGTGCGCAGCGTCCCGGCCTGCTCGCGCTCCGATCGAGCGCGCCCGAGGTGCGCCTCGGCCTGACCCTCGAGTTCAGCCACTTCCGCGGCAACCTCAGCCCGCTGCGCCTCCGCCTCCGCGATCTCCGCCTCCCTCTCCGAGATCACCGATTGCAGCTCCGCGCGCCGTTCCGCCGGATCATGCGCTTCGAGCGCCCGTGCGAATGAGAGTTCAGCCGCGTAGCGGTCCGAAAGCATCCTCGCATCGCTCAGCATGTTGAATGCCGCGGTCTGCGCCTCCAGCGCGCGACCCGCATTCACCTGCGCCTGCCCGGCCTGGGCTCTCGACAGCAGCCGCAGCGCCGCGTCGCGATTCGGCGATTCCTGCCCCCGCGTCGTGATCGGCTGCAACAGCCGCGATGCCTCGCCGAACACCTTCTCGCGCGATTCCGGCAGCGGCGGGTTGGCCGGATCGACGCTCGCCGCGGCAAGGATCCGGCCCGCCTGCTCAAGGGCGGCCGCATCCGACCGCGCCTGAGAGTCGCCGCACCCAGACAGGGGCGCCGCGCCGATCGCGGCAAGGGCGACCAGATGGGCCACGGACTGGCGGGCTCGAACCATTCGTGCGATCGCAGGGGCCATGCGCGAAAATTCCATGAAAGTGGGTCGAATGACGCCGAAACGGGTGGTTCGGCGGGAGTGGCGGAGTGTAGCAGCGAGGCCGAGGACGGCCCCCGGCTCTCTAGCGGTCTTGCGCAGGCTCGACCGGATCGGTTCCCGTCTCCCGGCCGGTCGGCGGCGCGTATTCGATCGGGTGCTCCGGCCGGGGCCGGTGCATCGAGCCGATCCACTCCACAGCCTGCCGGAACCGCCGGTCGTCCCGGCTCCTGAAAACCGGCGTCCATCGCTGGACGTCCGGATGCGGGGTCGCCGCGTCCTGCCTCGGCAGCCCCATGTCCAGCAGGCGCGATCGCTCAGGCGCTGCGAAGTCGATCAATCCGCGTCCGTCCGGGAACCGGAATCGCTCCAGGATGAGCAGATTCGTCAGGAACGCCTCTTCCGCGCCCGGATTCCGCGAGTAGAGCATGAGCCGGCCGGCGTCCTCCCCGCCGTGACACTGCGTCGTCGCGCAGGAGTTGACGAGCCACGTCGTGTTGACGTGGTCCCGGAAGCGCCGCAGCGAGTCCGGCAGCGTCATGACCTTGAAGCGCCCGTAGAACGGCCGGGCCCGCAACTCGAACATCGTGCGCAAAATCTCGGCGGGCGGCTTCCGGTGGAACGCGGCGCGGCCGTCGCGCGTGCTCGGCGCCCGCGGATCGTCGCGAAACGCGTCGAGGAACTCCTCCACGTCGCTCCGCTCGATCAGCAGCCGGGGAGGATCGCTCAGATCGATTTCGTACACCTTGATCAGGTTGACCTGATCTTCGCTCAGCAGCGGAAACTCCCCCGGCGCAGGCCGGCCGATCTGCGGCGCCGGCTCATGCGCCGGTTCACGATGCGGCTGTCCGGCGCGCCGCCGGAGCGATCGCTCGTTCTCGACCAGCGTCGCGATTCGCTTCGCCTCGGCGTTTTCCGGCTCAAGGACCAGAATCGCGTTGATCTCCTCCAGCGCCTCGTCGAGCATGTCCTGCGACCGCAGCCAGTCCACGAGCAGCAGCCGGCGGTCCACGTCCGCATCATCGATGATCGATCGCATCTCGAGGTATCGCTCCCGCGGCGATCGCTGCGGAATGATGGTCTCGATGTGGTCCCGCGCAACCCTCGTGTCCACATTGGCGATCCGCAGGACGATGTGCGCATTCGCCTCTTCGATGAGTTTGCCCCGCAGCCTGTCGCCGGTGGTGAGCACGACCACCACTTCCCGGGGCGCCTCCGCCGCGGCCGGCGTCTCGCCCGCCGGTCCATCGCCATCGCCCGTCTGGGCGCCGGTCGTGGCGGCCATGCTGAGAGAAAGCGCGCCCGCGATCCATCCGATTCTGCGGACCATCCGGGCTCGGCGCGTCACTCCACCCATCGGCGAACCACTCCTTCAACCCTCATCACGGAACATACCCCGCCTTCAAACTGGCGGCCCCGCGGTTCGGCCGCCGGCGCACGCACCGCGCTCACGCGGATGCCTGCTCCTCATCGTCAGACCACCGAACCGACCGCGGGTTCTTCGCACCGATCACATTTCCGGTCCACACCGATCGGACGATTCCGCCAGATCCGCTCCGAGAAATTCTTCACCAACCCGCCAAAACGCCGCCCCAGCGCAGCGCCCCAACCCTGCCGAACGGGTCGAACACCCGGTTTTATCGGACCGGCGCCCAGGGGTGTCAAACTGGGCAGACTTGCCCCGAATCCCCTTGCCTCCAGGGCCCGCTGGTGTATACTGAAGGCGACGTGTTTCTTCCCTCCTACCCACCATGCTTCCCCCGGTATGGTGGGTTTTCTCATGCCCGCGCTGCACTCGCTTCCTGAAGCGCGAGCAATCCAGGCACATCTTTTGGTTGCATGCGCGATGGTCGTTTCCCGGCCACGCAGTCGCTATCGATCGAGCGGCGGAATCGCGACGATCGGGTAGATCACCCCCTCCGCTTCGATCTCGGCGAGCACCGCCTTCTCGCCGGCCCGCGTCGCAAAGAACCCCCCGCCGCGCATTGCCTTTCCGTGTTCGTCAATGAATGACGAGACCTCGAGGCGAATCGTCTCCCCCACCGCCAGGCCCGGAATTTCTCGGCTGAACCACCCGTTGAGCCACAGCCGCGAAGGGCCGACCTCCCGCGCCGTCGTGTTCGTCAGCGCGATCGTCCCCCCGTCATCCTCGCGGAACACATGGATGTCCATCAACGGCCCGCGCGAGGCGCTCGTCGGGTACGACATTCCCTCTCGAACGGGCGCCGCGGCGCACGCGCCGAGCGCTGCGCACCCGATCGCCAGCATGATTGCATGTCTCATCGCCATATACTCGCCCGATTGGCTTGCCACGGCAACAACGCGACTCCGCCGGGCCCTGCCCTCGCCCCCGGCGCCGATCTGATCGACCCCGCCGCCGTCGCCGCGGGCTTCGCGATCGATCCGCGGATTCCCGCGACCGTTCCCGGGTTTGACGCCCCATTTTTCCAGGCCGGCCTTGCCGGCTACTCCGACGCCGCGATGCGCATCATCGCGCGCCGACTCGGCGCCCCCTGCTGCGTCACCGAGGCCCTGCTCGACCGCACCCTCCTCGCCGGCGGCCGCGGATTCGATAAGGCGGACCTCGGCGAACTGCACGACAACATCCCCGGCGGCGCCGAGGACCATCCCCTGGTCGGCCAGATCATGGGCAGCGATCCAGACGAAATGGCCGCCGCCGCGATCAAGATGATCGAGCAGGGCGCGAGGGCCGCTCGCGAGTACCGCCTGCTGGCCGAGGCCGGCGGCGCCGCGCTGACCGCCGGGCCCCAGGACGACGCATCCGGCCCATCCTTCCAGGCCATCGACGTCAATCTCGCCTGCCCAGTCAAGAAGATCTCCCGCAAGGCCCGCGGCGGGCACTGGCTGAGCGAGCCGGATGGCGCGATCGACATCCTGCGCGCCGTGCGCGAAGCCGTCCCGCGCACGACGCCGTGCACCCTGAAAATCCGCCGCGGGTCCGACGATTCCCCAGAAGCCGAGCGCAACTTCTTCCAGATCTTCGACTCCGCGTACGAACTCGGCTACGCTTGGGCGACCGTGCATGGACGCACCGTCGAGCAGAAGTACATCGGCCCCAGCCGCTGGACCTTCCTGCGCGACCTCGTGCGCGCCCGGCCGGATCGCCTCATCTTCGGCTCCGGCGATGTCTGGACCGCCGCTGACATCTTCCGCATGCTCGCGTACACCGGTGTGCGCGCCGTAAGCGTCGCACGCGGGTGCATCGGCAATCCATGGATCTTCCGCGAGGCGCGCGAGATGATGGCGGGGCTCCCGCCCTCCGCGCCCACGCTCGCGGAGCAGCGGCGCGTGCTTGAAGACCACTTCGCGCTTTCCGTCGCGGTGAACGGCGCAGGCCGCGCCGGGCTCATGATGCGCAAGTTCGGCGTCCGCTTCGCCGCGCACCACCCGGCGCCGGAGGACGCCCGGCGCAGATTCATCGCCGTCTCCGCCACACACGAATGGCTCGAGGCGCTGAACGATCTGTACGGCGCCGCCGACCGAACCGAAGCCCCGGTGGGCCTTCAGAACTTGTACGAAACGCCCGCGAAGTAGTAGAAATCGTTGTTCTCGAAGTCGCCGGACATCGAGTTGTATTCGTCGATCACGCCCAGCCGCGCCGTCAGCGTCTTGTCGTTATTGAGCGCAAAGTCGAACGAAGCGCCGCCGCGGAGCGTGTAGTCGCCGAAGTCCTTGAAACTCGGCCGATACTCGCCGAACGCGGCGAAATCGATCCCATCGGTGATCTTCTGGTTGAAGTCGAAGCCCAGGAACCCTTCCGGAATCACCTCGCCCTCGGATGGACCGTCGAAGTCGTAGCGGACACCGGCGCCGATACGACCGATCAGCTTCGTCTCGTCCGTGTCGATGAACCGGTATCCCACGCCGCCCGTGGCGCGCAGACGCGTTTCATACGCCTGAAACTCGTCGTAATCGACCGTTCCCTGCAGAAACACGGTCCAGGGCGAATCCTGCAGGAGCCACTCCTGCTGGACACGGCCGAACAGCCTGTTCTCCGTCTTGTCGCCGCGATCGAACGCCAGCCGGTAGAGCGCGGTGAAATCGAGAACCTCGAACTTCGATTCGCGCTTGGCCCCCGCGCCGAACAAAATGTTGGCCCGCTCGGTGTTGCCCTCCGAGCCCGACACCGCGAGATCGATGTTCCCGCTCCACTTGAACGCGTAGGGATCCTCCGGGGGCTTCGCGGCTTCCTCGGCCGCCTTCGCCGCCGCCTCCGCCCCCGCCGTCCGGGCCGCCTCGGCCACTTCCGGCGCCTGCTCGGGCACGGCGGCGCCGACGACGCCCGCAACCCGCGCGTTGGAGACCGTGATCCGGCCCAGGACCGGGTGGTCCAGCACCAGACCCTCGGCGCCCTGCGAGACGAACGACGCCGTGAGCACTTCGCCCGTATCCAGCGTCACGACCACCTGCTGCCCGGGGGTCCAGCCGCCCTGCGCCAGGGCCACCCCGGCGATCAGGCAGGCCGCGGCCATCCCAACCACCCCCCGCAGCACGTTCCGAATCGAGTTCATGTGGCCTCCAGTTCCCTTCTCCCGCGACTTGCCTGACCTGTGCCCCCCACGAGCCCGGAGGGACGTCGGGGCCTCCAACGGGGGCGGAGGGTACCCGGATTCGGCCTTCATGTCCCGCCTTGGAAACTCGTGAGGGGTTGACAGGGCTTCGGGCATCACTAGATTACCTGATTGAACGATCAATCAACCGATCAAATGAGCCCATCAACCACGAGAGAACGGATCCTGGAAGCCGCGGCGAGGCTGTTTCACGAGCAGGGGTACGCCTCAACCGGGGTGGCCACCATCCTGCGGGAGGCCGGGGTCAACAGCGGGAGCCTCTACCACTACTTCCCCAGCAAGGAGGCCCTGCTGGTGGGTGTGCTCGACCGCTACGTGGGCCTGCTCGAACCGGAGGTGATGAGCCACGCCCGGGCCCGCTCGGAGGACGCGATCGAGCGGATCTTCGCGCTGCTGCAGGGCTATCGCGAGATGCTCGTCATGACGAACTGCTCGCTCGGGTGCCCGATCGGCAACCTGGCGCTGGAGACGAGCGATTCGTACCCCGAAGCGCGCGAGAAGGTGGCGCTGAACTTCGCCAACTGGTGCAAGGTCGTTCAGTCGTGGCTGAATGAGGCGGGGGACCGCCTTCCCGCCGATCTCGATCGCGAGCGCCTGAGCCGATTCGTCCTCACCGTGATGGAGGGCGGGATCATGCAGGCTCGCGCCCACAAATCGCTCGAGCACTACGACGCGTCCATTGCGCAGTTGCGCGATTACTTCGACCGGTTGCTCACCGAGGCCCGCGCCCGCCGCGGGCACGAACCCTGATGGAGCCATCCATGCTCAGACTCGATTTCTCCGAGATCAACTTCCTCGCCGTGCTCGTCGCCGCGGTCGCATCCTTCCTGCTGGGCGGAGTCTGGTACGCCGCCCTCTTCGGAACCCAATGGGCGAAGGCGCACCGCTACACGGAAGAACAGGCCAAGGAACTCGGCAAGACGCCCGCGAAGACGTTCTCCATCATCTTCGTCACGCAGTTGATCGTGGCGCTCGGAGTCGCCGTCTTCGCCGCGAATCTCGGCGCGGACACGGCCCTGAAGGGCGTCGCTCTCGGCGCCGCGCTGTGGGTCGGCGTCGCCGGGCCCATCAACCTGATGGACAACGCCGCGCACAACAAGCCGATCGCCGCGTTCGTCATCGATGGATCCCACCAGTTGATCTACCTCGCGCTCACCGGCGCGATCATCGGCGCCTGGCGCTGAGTTTCAGCCCCCTTCGACCAAAGAGAGGAGTTGCCTCATGTCCCTGTCCCGCCGCATCGTCACCTGCGCCCTCGCCGCGGCGTGCTCCACCGCCGCACGGGCCGATCTGCCCCCGCTCGTGCACGAAGCCGTCATCACCGCGCCCGTCCGCGACGTGTGGGAGGCCTTCACCACCGAAAAAGGCCGCGCCGCGTGGCTCACGCCGCTCAACGAGGTCGATCTGCGCATCGGCGGCTCGATCCTGTGCCATTACGACGCCAACGGAACCCTCGGCGACGACGGCACGGTCACGCTCGAAATCCTGGCCTTCGAGCCGGAGCGGATGCTCACGTTCCGCGGTATCCCGCCCAAGAACGCCCGGCACGAAATGAAGGGCTTCGAGGGGACCTGGGCCGTCATCCAGTTGACCCCCCTTTCCAGCGATCTCACGCGCATCCGCTCCGTCGGTCTCGGCTGGGCGGAGACGGAAGATGCGAAGCGCCTGCGCGATTTCTTCGATGCGGGCAACGCGTACACACTCAAAATGCTTCAGAAGCACTTCGAGCGCCCCGACGCCGCGGAGCGCGACGCGACCACGCTTCGCCTCGCCCAGCGCCTCGTCGGCGGCGAGTGGATCCATGAAGGCGAACGCCCTGACGGCGGAGTCTTCCGCGTCCGCAACGTCATCGAATACGGCGCCGACGGCGAGAGCCTGGTCGCCCGCGGCTGGCTGGGCGACGCCGAGGGCATGTTCTACCACGGCGCCTCGCTCTTCTGGCGCGCTCCGGCGTCCGAAGGCGGCGGCGTGAAGTTCGTGAACGTGAACGAGAACGGCGACGTCGCCGCGGGCCGAATGTCCTCGATCGGCGATGACACGCTGGTGTGGGACTGGGACGTGTCGCGCCTCGACGAGACACGCACCTCATTCGTCGTGCACGCCGTCTTCGACGACGAGAACCACTACAGAATGCGCCTCTTCGTCAAGGATGAAAGCGGCGCACTGAGCCAGAAGTTTGAAGTCCCCATCGAGCGCGTGGCGGAGTCGCCCGCGCGATTCAGGCGCCTGAAAGGAGAGACCACCATGCCCAATGCCGTCGCCCCCGTGCCCGAGGGCTTCCGCACACTCACGCCCCACCTCACCGTGAACGGCGGCGTGAAGGCCATCGAGTTCTACAAGAAGGCCTTCGGCGCGGTCGAGATCGCGCGCACCGCCACGCCCGACGGCGCGTTCATCCTGAACGCCATGCTCCGCATCGGCGACTCCATGCTCATGCTCAACGACCCGTCGCCCAACATGCCGGGCTTCACGTCGCCCGATCAGGCCGGCTCGACCACGGTGGCCATGCACGTCTACACGCCGGACGTCGATTCGTTCGTGAGCAAGGCGGAGAAGGCGGGCGCCAACGTCGTCATGCCCCCCACCGACATGTTCTGGGGCGATCGCTACGCCGTGCTGGCTGACCCGTCCGGCCACATGTGGGGCATCGCCACACGCACCGAGATCGTCACCCCCGACGAGATGCAGAAGCGCATGGCGAGCCAGTTCGCCGGGCAGGGCGCGCAGTAGATCCGGCGCCGTTCGCTCGCACCGCGAGAAAGGCCGCCGCGGGTTTCATGCCCGCGGCGGCCTCTTTTCTTCAAGCGGTGGGGAGGGGATTCGAACCCCTGATGCCCTGACGGGCATACAGGTTTTCAAGACCTGCGCCTTCAACCACTCGGCCACCCCACCCGCGCGATCGCCCGCGGCGGCGTCCGCTTGCCCGGTCGATCGTAGCCGCCCGATTTCCGGGGGCGCCCCTCAGGACTGTCTCTTCAGGATGTCCCGGATCTCCATGAGCAGCCGCTCCTGCGGCGGCGGGCCGGCCGGCGCGGCGGGGGCGAGTTTCGCCTCCTCCTTGCGCTTCAGCCGGTTGATCGCCTTGATCATCATGAACACCGCGAACGCCACGATGATGAAGTCCAGAATGTTGTTGATGAACAGGCCGTACCTCAGGTCAACCGCCGGAATCGCGGCCCCCGCCTCGCCCACCGACGCCTCCTTCAGCCGGATCGTGTACTTCGAGAAATCCGCCTGCCCCATCAGCATCCCGATCGGCGGCATGATCACATCGTTCACGAACGAACTCACGATCTTGCCGAACGCGGCGCCGATGATGATGCCCACCGCCATGTCCACCACGTTGCCCTTGACCGCGAACTCTCTGAACTCCTTGATGAACCCCATCGGTGCGTCTCCGTGAAAGGGAACCCTTGCTCCGCCGTCGCCAGCGGGCTCGACGGCGCCCCGCGTGTCTGGCTTCCACGGCGCCAATCTACACGCGACCACGCAGCGGCGCATCCGCGCAACGAAAAGCGGGCCGGCGCATGGCCGGCCCGCTGAGCAGACTCAGCTCATCCGAAGCAACTGCCCCGGATCACCCCCGGATCACCCCCGGATCACCCCCGGATCACCCCCGGGGACCCCGGTTCAGCCCTGCTCGCAGCAGGCGCCGCCGCAGCACGGGCACGGGCAGTCCGGACAGCACTCCGCGCACTCTTCCGGCGTTGCGCAGCACGCTTCCGCCGACGAAGCGCCGGCCGCGGCGCCCCCGCGCAGGGGCGCGGCGAGCCACATGGCCAGGGCAGGTCCGACAAGGGCAAAAAGAATCAATGCAGACTTCATGGTGATCTCCTTTCAGAAGATCAGGGTGTTTCATGGATTCACTATGGATTCACTATGGATTCACTCTGCGTGCGCAGCGCTCCGAGCGCCGGGCTTCGCCCGGACTCCGCGCGCAGCGCACATGCGCAGGGCTCAACCCTTGCGATCACACTCGTGATACACGCATCGATGGCGCCGTGCGCTCCGGCGGGCGCCCGCCGCGCAACGGCCCGGCGCTCATCAGATGATCCACACGGAGAGCACCGGCCTGTCCGGCGCGCGGGCGCCCTCCGCCGCGGCGCAACGGGCCTTGGCCCGTGGATCAAGCGTCCGCGGATCCTCGTGGAGCGTTGCCGCCAAGTCGGCCGGCGCGAACGCGCCGATGACGCCAGCCTCCGGCGCCTTCGTCTTCTCCCCCGGCAGAAACACGGGCGGCGCCTTATCGATGATGACGGCGCAGCACCCTTCGCAACATGGTCTCGACCGGTCACGCTTTCCGGGCTCTTCCTCAGGGGGCGTCGCCGGGGCGGATTCCTCGATGCACACAGCCTCTGAGCAGCATGCCGGCTCGGCGCCCAATCCGCACCCGCCCGACGACGGGTCGCCCCCCGCCATCGCCGTGCACGGCCCCACGCCCGCCAATCCCGCGGCAAAGCACATCCCGCACCACACCGCCGGCGCGGTCTGCAGCACGAGGGCCGCCGACAATGCGAGCCGAAGCAGTGTCGAAGATGGACGAGTCCCGCGGGTCAATCGCAGCCTCCGCCACCATCGTACAACGTGCAACCGACCCCAGTTGCGGGCCGAGAACCCATCCAGGAGGAATCTCAGCCCTGCTGCTCAGTTCGCCCAGTCGCCCCGGATCCCCCGCAGGATCTCCAGCCGCTTCCCCGAATCCGCCTCCGCGTACTCCCCAAGGCTCTCGCACAGCCGCGTGGCCATCGCGTAGGTGCTGTCGGTCGTCACGTACTTGTACATGCCGAGCCGACCCAGCGGAATCAGCCCGCGCACTTTCGCCGCCTCCTCCAGGTAGCGATAGAACCGCGCATCCTCCCACCACACCGGGTACATCTTCACCCGGTTGTCCACGATCTCGCGCAGCAGCACCGCGGGCCGGTTGTACTCGTTCCCATGGTGAATCACGCCGAAATCGGTCGTGCGGCACACCGGCGTCTCCGCCCACGGCGTATACAGCCACGAGAACGGAACACCATCCGGCGCTCTTCCCAGCGCCGGCTCGCCGATCACCTCTGTCTCGACGCGATACCCCTTCCATTCCAGTTCGCCGAAGCGCAGTCCCATCACCTTGTCGATCGGCGCCGTCGAGATGACCAGGTCCGCCGGAAACGCCCCATTCCGCGTCTTCACGATCGGCCCGTTCGAGCCTTCGATCAGGTCCAGCGCCGGCGTCTCGTAGCGCACTTCCACGCCGTCGAGCAGTTGATCGAACAGCGGATTGAACCCGCCCTTCGGGTAATAGTGAGGCGCCACCGCGGGCAGGCGATACTGCCCCGTCTCCGCGATGCGCTCCAGTCGGCGCAATCGCCCCCAGTCTGAGGGCATGTCCTCCAGCGCCCGCCCCCAGAACTTGACGTTGAACCCCGCGAACGCCAGTTCCGTGAGCGTCGGCCCGACGGTTGACTCCAGATACGCGCGAAGGTTCGCGCCATCCGGCTCGCGGCCCTGCCGCTCCTCCCATTCGCGCTTCACCTGTTCGCCGCACGGCAGCGCGAGCAGGCTCTGGCGATCCAGCGGAAACGGCACGACCGGATACTCCGGCCGAAGGCGGGTGCCCTGGTAGATGTCGCGCTCTTCGAGCGTGAGAAACTGCTGCAGGAAGGGAATCGAATCCGGCGAGCCGCGGAAGACGCTGACCACGCGCGGGCCGTACTCATACGCATGCCCCTCCGGCGTATACAGCGTGCGCAGCATGCCGCCCGGCCGCGCCCCGGATTCGAACACCACGACATCCGCCGAGAAGCGCCGCTTCAGCATGTACGCCGCCGCTGCGCCCGCGAACCCCGCCCCGATGACGATGACCTTCATGCTCGCTCCTCAGGCCATGGCGGGCGCCGCCGACGCCGCCGCCCGGCCGACAACCGCGGGCGCGCTGCGCATCCGCGGCGGCTCCTGCACGTGGATCTCGACCGGCAGGTTGAACCAGCCGCGGGGGTGAACGGAGAGATGCGGCGCCAGCCGCGCCACGCTTGCCCGCACCTTGAGATCCGCCGTGCGCGTAGCGCCGATCACCGCAAACACATCGAGCGACGGCAGCCGCGCCGGATCCACCACTTCAACACCAAAGCGCCGACTCCCCCACTTCTTCGAATCGTCATCCAGGATCGCCGCAACGTGCTGCGGATGTCGCTCAATGAAGGCGCGGTAATGCTCCAGGTCATTCCCGGCGCCGTAGAACGCCAGCCGCGCATCGTGCGGAATCAGCAGCACTTCGCCTGAGGGCGATTGCCCGGGGTACGTCCACCCGAATCCCGCGCGGTACACCTCCTTGAACTCGCGCAGGCCGTACGTCGTCGCCTCGAACATCGCTTCGAGCGACGGCGCGCCCCGCAGCAGGATCGTGTCGCCGAAATCCGTGAACGGCAGATCAAACGCCCGCAGCCCCGTCCCTTCCGCGCAGCGCTTCACCTCCGCCCATCCCTCATCCATGTTCAGGTTGCCCACATCGTGAAACACGATCGCGCACCGCTCCGCCAGCCGCGGCAGCACGCCCTCGAAGTCCTTCACGATCTGCTCGTTCGTGTGGTCGCCATCGATGAACACGAACTCATACGCCTCGTGACGGCACGCCGCGTCCAGGTCCTGCGGGCTGAACCCCGCCGTGACGCGCAGATCCAGCCCCAGCCGCTTCGCCACCCGCCGCGTCAGGTCGGCGCCGATGCGGCTGTCGTCGTCCAGCACTTCCGCATCGATCACATCCACCGAAATCGGCTTCAGCCCCTCCGCCAGCGATACGGCGCTCATTCCGTACGCATTCCCGATCACCAGCGCCGTCCGCGGCTTCATTTCCCGCCCGATCAGCCGGAACAGGTAGAAGTCCCGGATGGTGAACCCCCAGTCGTTCACCGTGAGGTGCTCGAAACTCGGCGCATACCGAAATCGCCCGATCGGATGGACCCCCGCCGTCCGCAGCCGCGGCGAACCCAGCCGCACCTGAAACCCCTCCGCCTCGTATGCCTGAATCACCGATGGGAGCATGATGCGACTCCATTCGCGCTCGCCGTCATCTCGATGCCGCCGCTGCAGCGCGGCTCCGTCGCGGCTTGTCTTCCTCTACTGCGCCCCGCGAGCGCGTCGCCGATGCGGCCGCGAGCGCCTCCGCGACATGCGGAACCGCCGGGCTGCGCTGAACATGAAGCTCGACCTCGAACCGCCCGCCCGCCGCGGGCAGGATTCCGACACCGCTCGCCAGGCGCCCCAACCGGCCCCGCACATGCGAATCGTATGAGCGTGTCGCGATGACCGCGGCGCCGACGCCGAGCGTCGGCAGACGCGATGGATCGATGACCTCGATGCCGAAACGATGCTCGCCCCACAGCGACCGATCGTCATCCAGCACCGCCGCCACGCGGTCCGGATGCAACCGCATGAACGGCTCGTAAAAGCCCAGGTCGCGCCCCGCGCCGAAGAACGCGATGCGTCCATCCGCCGGAACAAAGAAGATTTCCCTCTCCAGCGTCCGATCGACCGGAGACGGCGGCGTCCACCACTGGTGGCCGATCTCATACACCTCGTTGAAGTCGCGCAGCCGCGGGCACGTGGCCTCGAGCATCGATTCCAGTTCCGGCGCGCCGCGCAGCAGGATCGTCAGCCCGTAATCCGTGAACGGGAGATCGAACGCGCGCAGCCCCATCGGCGCCGCCAGCCGCCTGATTTCCTCCCACCCCGCGTCCAGCCTGCACAGGCCGATGTCGTGGAACACCACGGCGCATCGCTCGCCCAGCCGCGGCGCCACACCCTGAAAATCAGCAATGACCTGCCCGTTCTGGTGCAGCCCATCGATGAACACGAGTTCGTACGCCTTGTGCCTGCACGCTGAGCCGAGATCGCGCGGGCTGTACCCGCGCGTCAGCCGCACATCGAGCCCCAGCCGCGCCGCGACCCGCCGGGTGAGATCCGCCCCTTCCGTGCTCACATCGCCGCACACTTCCGCATCGATCACATCCAGCGAGATCGGCCGCAGCAGTTCGCCCAGGCACACGGCGCTCACGCCGAACGCGTTCCCGACGATCAGCCCCGTCCGCGGCGAGAGTTCCTGCCCGATAAGATCGAACAGGTAGAAATCCGTCAGCGTGAAACCCAGTTCGCTCGTGGGCAGTGCGTTGCGGTCCACCGGGTGGGTGCGCGCGCCGATCCGGTGCACGCCCGACGTGTACAGCCGCGGCGAGCCCATCCGGAAGCGATACCCCTCTTCCAGGTACGCCTGCACGACCGATGGCAGCATGGAGCGGTTCCGTTCGGACGGGTGTTCTCGTCAGGACGAGGCGCAGCCGGACCGCCCGGCCGCCTTGGGAGCGTTCACCCGGGTCATCGGTCCGAGGCCGACCGGACGCGCAACTTTTGTCTGTCCCCTCCGCCCCAGGCGGCTCGCACGAAAAAGCGGCGGGGGCGATTCTTCGCCCCCGCCGCGGACTTGCTCAGCCGGTCCCTCGAACCCGGTCGATCAGCACGGCCCCCACAAACCCAGCACGAGCGCCAGGTCGTGGGAGTTCACGATGCCGTCGCCCGTGACGTCGCCGATCGGGCCCCCGGTCAGCCACGCGCCGAGCAGCAGGGCCATGTCCGACGCCCCCACCTGCCCGTCGCCATCGAAATCGGCCGGACACGGGTTCCCGACCGGCGCGCTCACCATCACATCCACGTTCTGCGGCGTGTGCGGCTTGAAGAGACCGAGTTCCGCCGCGACGTCCGTCGGGCCGGAATCCGCCGTGAACCAGAAGTTGTACATCGTGCCCCAGCGGATCGCGTTCGAGTTCGCGTTCTGCGCGAACGTCTCCGGGCTCGACCACGTGATCGAATCCGCGTCCACCGTCACGTTCCAGTCCGTGTTGTCGTACCCCTCGCCGGAGTGCCGCTGCACGTCGTGGAAGCCGATGTCCGAGATCACCACCCCATCCCCCAGCGGCACGGAGAACGACCCGCCCGAGCGATCGCTCGAGAGGTTGTACACGCCGTAGTCGTACGTCCACGTGCCGTCCATGTTGTCCTTGGCCTTGTGGGCGACGATGAACCGCCCTTCGTCCGGCACATCCAACTCCTGGATCATCACCGCCGGATCCTCCTGGTTCAGCCCCAGCCCGTGATCGCGCCACGCATAGATCGCCGGAATCTGCGGCCGCGTGGCGCCCGCGAGCGAGATCTGGCCGTTGTTCACGTTCACGCGCGCGTACGACGCGTTGTTGTTGCGGTTGCCCGCCGCGGCGTCCTCCGTGCACACATACACACCCTCGACGAAGAACAGAGGGTTCGGATGCATCGCGGCGCTCAGGTCGTCCGCGTGCACCTGCGTCAGGCCGGCCACGCTCGAGCCGCCGACACCCACGCCGCCCGTGAAGCCGCCGGTCCACGCGTTGATGTTCGAGCGGCTCTTGAGATTCCCCTGGATCGCGTTCCATCCGGCGCCGTAGGAATCGAGACAGCCCGGGCCGAGCCCGCCGCCCGGCGTGCAGCCGAGGCCGCACCCGCTCCCCTGAAACGCGCAGCACGCCGTCTTCACCCACGAAAGCCCGATCTGCATGAACCGCCCCTGCGAAATGCGGAACGCGTTCATGCCCAGTCCCGGCGAGCCGTCGTTGATCCACGACAGGTTCTGGTCCCCGATGTTGCACGTATCGCTGCCGATGGAATACGCGTACACGTTGTTCACCGGCCCGAACGTCGCAACGCCGGGAATGACGCTCAGGATGACGTCCGCGCCCTGCGAGAACCCGCCACGCTCGACCGGCGCCCCCGCCTGCGGCCCATCTTTGAACTCGCGCTGCACGGACATCACCGCCTCCAGCAGCGTTGGATCCACCTCCGCCGCGGAGTCCAGCCACCCGCTCCCCTCGTCCACATGCCCATGATCCAGCAGCAGCATCCCCAGCCGGATCATCGAGGGCGCATCCTTCGGGTCGTTCTCGATCGCCGCCCGCAGTTCACGGGCCAGGCTCTCATCGAACGACCCCGAGCCCGAGGCCCCCGCCGTCAGCGCGAGCGCCGTGAGGCCGCATCCGGCCAGCGCCGCGGCGCCGATCGCCAATGCACGTGCATTCATCTGAGTGCTCTCCTTTTCGATGGGTGTGCGCCGAAGTCGGAGCCGCGAGTTCCGCCAACGGCGCCGTGCGTCAAGACAAAGCGGCCGCGGCGGAGCGAACCTCCGCCGCGGCCGATTGGATTCATCGAACCAGTCTCATCTCTCGACCTCCGAAGCCCCGCGGCTTCAGCAAGGTCCCCAGTCGCCCAGCATCGTGGCCAGGTCGGCCACGTTCACAATGCCATCGCCGTTCACGTCGCCGATCGGGCCTCCCGTGCCCCACGCGCCCAGCAGCAGGGCCACGTCGGCCGCGCCAACCACGCCGTCGCCGTCAAAATCGGCGGGGCACGGGTTGCCGAGCGGCACGCTCACCGCCGCCGTCACGCTCTGTGTCGAGTGCGGCTTGAACAGCCCCAGCACCGCGCGGTCGCCCGTCGGGCCCGAGTCCGCCGTGAACCAGAAGTTGTACATCGTGCCCCACCGGATCGCGTTCGAGTTCGGGTTCTGCGCGAACGTCTGCGGGCTCGACCACGTCACCGAATCCGCCGTCACCGACGAGTTCCAGTCCGTGTTGTCATACGGCTCGCCCGAGTGGTAGTCCACGTCGTGGAATCCCACGTTCGTCACGTTCACCCCGTCGCCCAGCGGAACCGAGAACGAGCCGCCCGAGCGGTCGGAGCACAGGTTGAACACGGCGTAGTCGTACGTCCACGTGCCGTCGCCGTTGTCCTTGGCGCGATCCGCCACGATGAACCGGCCCTCGCTCGGCACATCCACTTCCTGGATCATCACCGAGTTGTCCGGCATGTTGGGGCCCAGGCCGTGATCGCGCCACGCGTAGATCGCGCCCAGCGCCTTCTGCGTCGTCGCGCCGGCCAGCAGCGATATCGAGCCCGTGCTGGTGATGTTGACCCGCCGGTACGACGCGTTGTTGTTGCGGTTGCCCGCCTGCGCATCCTCCGTGCACACGTACACGCCCTCGGCGACGAACTGGGAACCCGGGTGCATCGTGCTGTTGAGATCGTCGCCGTGGATCTGCAGCCGGCCGCCGATCGCGCCGCCGGCCGGGCCGCCGATCGGCAGGCTGAACGAGCCCGTCCACGCGTTGATGCCCGATCGCTTGCCCAACCGCCCCTGCCCGCCGTTCCACGACGCCGTGTACGAATCCAGGCAGCCCGGCCCCAGGCCCGCGCCCGGCGAGCAGCCCAGGCCGCACCCGTTCTGCTGCGCCGCGCAGCACGCGTGCTTCACCCACGACTGACCGACCTGCACCAGCCGGCCTTCCGAAATCCGATACGCGTTCATCGCCAGCCCCGGCGTGCCGTTGTTCGCCCACGCGAACGTCTGGTTGCCGATGTTGCACGTATCGCTCGCGAGCGCGAACCCGTAGATCCCGCCCACCTGGCCGTACGCGAGCACGCCGTCGATGTCCGTGTACTCGATGTCCGGGCCCACCGAGAACCCGCCACGCGCCACCGGCGCCTGGCCCTCCTCGCCGAGCCCGTGAATCTGCCGCTGCAGCGATTCAACCACCTCCAGCAGCGTCGGATCGATCTCCGCCGCCGATGTCAGCCACTTGTCAGCCTCCGCCGGACGCCCGAGGTCCATCAGCTGAACACCCAGCTTCAGCCTCGAATCCGCATCATCAGGATTGGCGTGCGAGTACTGAGTCAACTCGCGCACGATCGATTCCGCCTCCTTCGTGCGCGTATCGGCGCCGCCGGCGATCAGACCGCCCGCAGCAAGACACAGGCCGGCGACGCTCGCGACGCCGGTTGCCAACAGATGCGATTTCCTCATTGCTCGTGCTCTCCTTCTGCCGTTGATAAGAGCCCCACGCAAATACGCGGTCGCCTCCACCGCCTCCGACACACGTTGTCGCAGGCGTCACTCACAGCGCGCCCCGCCTGATCACCGGGTCTCGCCCTCCCCATCCTAACGACCACCTTCCCCCGGCACTACCCGATTCTCCCGCCGATGCCCGAAAAAAAGCCCGCCGTGCGATCCGCGGCGGGCCCATTGGCGTCATCTCACCACCCGACGTCCGAAATCCGGCGAACTCTCGCCACCCCCCTCTCAGCGACCATCCTTCTTCGCCAGGAACCGCAGCATGTCCACGCACCGCCACGCGTAGCCCATCTCGTTGTCGTACCACCCCACAACCTTGAAGAACCGGTCGTTCAGTTCGATCCCCGCCTTCGCGTCGAAGATGCACGAGTGCGGATCGCTGATGAAATCGCTCGAAACCACCTCCTCCTCCGTGTACATCAGCACACCCTTCATCGCGCCCTCCGCCGCCGCCTTCATCGCCTGATTGATCGCCGGGAGCGACGTCGCCTTCGACGTCCGGAACGTCAGGTCCACCACCGAAACATCCACCGTCGGCACGCGGAACGACATCCCCGTCAGCCGCCCCTTCAGCGCCGGCAGGCACAGCGTCACCGCCTTCGCCGCCCCCGTGGACGCCGGAATGATGTTCGCATACGCATTCCGCCCGCCGCGCCAATCCTTCTTCGAGGGGCCGTCCTGCGTCGGCTGCGTCGCCGTCACCGCGTGGATCGTTGTCATCAGCCCCTCTTCCAGCCCGAACGAATCGTGAATCACCTTCGCCATCGGCGCCAAGCAGTTCGTCGTGCACGAGGCGTTCGAGATGATCGTGTCCTTCGCCGGGTCATACTCCTCGTGGTTCACCTTGTACGCGAACGTCCGGATCTTGTCCGTCGATTTCGTCGGCGCCGAGATCACCACCCGCTTCGCGCCCGCCGTCAGGTGCTTCGCCGCGCCGTCGTAGTCCGTGAAGAACCCCGTGGATTCCAGCACGTACTCCACCCCCAGGTCCTTCCACGGCAGCCGCGCGGGGTCCTTCTCCGCGAACGTCTTCGTCGTCTTCCCGTCCACGGTGAACGAGTTCTCGGTGGACGAAATCGTCCGCCGGAACTGCCGGTGCGCCGTGTCGTACTTCAGCAGATACGCCAGGTTGTCCGCGGGAACCAGGTCGTTCACCGCCGCAACCTCGATCTCCGATCCGAACGCAGCCCGAAACACCAGGCGGCCGATGCGGCCGAACCCATTGATTCCGACACGGATGGCCATGGACGTTGATCCTTTCTTCAGCAGGGGTGCTTCCGTTGCGCACGGTACGACGACGACCCATCCCGATCAACGCCCGCCCGAGGCGAGCCGGACTCTAGGGGCGACGTCTAGCCGCGGGCCTTCCCGGAGCGTGCTTCCGGCCGAGCCTCCGGGGGGTCAGCCCTTCAGCATCTCCGCCAGAATCCCCAGCCCGCGCTCCAGCCGCTCCTCCGACGCCGCGAAACTCACCCGGAAATGCGTGTCCCGCGTCGAGAACACGTTCCCCGGAATCACCAGCACGTTCCGCGTCACCGCCTGCTCCGCAAACTGCTGCGCCGTCAACCCCAGCCGCTCCGGCACGCGCGGAAACACGTAGAACGCCCCCCCCGGCCGCGCCACCTCCGTCACCTTCGAGAGCCGCTCCACGCACAGATCGCGCCGCCGCTGATACCGCCTCACCGTCTCGCTCATGTCGCAATCCAGCGCCGCCAGGCACCCATACTGCGCAATCGAAGGCGAGCACGTGAACGTGTACTGCTGCGCCTTCGTCATCTCCGTGATCAACCGCGCCGGCCCCGCGGCATACCCCATCCGCCAGCCCGTCACCCCATACGTCTTCCCGAATCCGCGGATGAGCAGCACCCCCTCCTTCGCCCCATCGAACCGGCACGGCGAAGGGCACCGCCCCGATTCCGGGTCCCGCGCATCGTCGAACACGAACGCGTCGTAGATCTCGTCGCTGATGAGCATCACGCCCTTCCGCCGGCACAAGTCCAGCAGATCGCGGCATTCCTTCGCGCTCAGCACCACACCCACCGGGTTCGCCGGGCTGTTGAGCAGCACCGCCTTCGTCCGAGGCGTGATCAGCGGCTCCACGCGCTCCGCCGTCATCCTGAAATCCGGATACGTGTCGCACAGCACCGGCTTCGCGCCCAGCAGCCGCGCCAGATGCGGATACGCCACGAAGTACGGATCCGACATGATGATCTCATCACCCGGATCCAGCAGCGACACATACGCGAGATAAATCCCGCCCAGAGTGCCGGAAGTCACCATCGCCCCCAGCCCGTCCGCCGCCTTCCACCCGATGTCCGTCGCCAGGTGCGACCAGATCCGGTCCCGCAGCGCCTGAAT
This sequence comes from uncultured Phycisphaeraceae bacterium, assembly GCA_964529265.1. Lineage (GTDB taxonomy): Bacteria > Planctomycetota > Phycisphaerae > Phycisphaerales > UBA1924 > CAZGVW01. The sequence continues at coordinate 10,535 of CAZGVW010000093.1, read as the reverse complement.
CCCCTGCGACGGCGTGTACCCGTTCCGCCCGCCCTGGATCGCCGCCACCGCCGCGTCCTGCATCGCCTTCGGCGGCTGGAAATCCGGCTGCCCGATCGAGAGATCGATCGGATCCTTCAGCGAGACGCCCAGTTCGAACACGCGCCGAATGCCCGACGCCTCGACCGAGCGCACACGCCCCGAGATCAGCCGTTCCAGGTCCATGGCCAAAGCATACGTCTCGCGCACGCGCTGCACAGGCACGCGCACACACCGCACTCTCGCTCAACCGTGTCAGGAAAAGCCGAAGCGCCGCCCGTCAGGCCTTCTTCACCCGCGTATCCGTCTTCCGCAGGTGCAGCACCTTCGTCTTCTTGGGGTCGTAGCCCGACGTCTCATGCAGCTGCGTGATGCGCTCCGCACGCGTCTTCACGCTCCGCTGCTGGGCCAGGTTGCCGGAAGTTCTGAGGCTGCGATCGAGGCTCATGAGTCTTTGTCCTTTGCCGGCGGCGCCGTCAAATGGCCGCGGAGTCAGTGCTTGGCCGGGTACGCGTCGCTGAAATCGCTCGGCCCGCGCTCCTCGCCCTTCCACAGCCGCCCCAGGCGGGCAATCTCCTGCCGCACCTGCCTGGCTTCCGCGGAATCGAGTTCGCCGCCGGGGAATCCCCTCAGCACGACGACCAGATAGAGGCGGGGATTATTGTCAGGAAACGCCCCCGCCGCAAGGCCATGCCGGGTCAGGAACTCCGCCGCCCGCTCCGCCGTCGGAGCGTCGTATCGAGCCACGATGTAGTAGTTCAGCCCCGAAACCCGGGGGTCTCCGCCCGCCGTGGGCGCCGACGCCGGCGCCCGGCCCGGCGCCGCGGCCTTCCGCGACGACCCGGAATCCGCCTGCGGCGACGTATTCGCCGCGATCAGCCCCGGATTCAGCGGCGCCTCCGCCAGAAGCGGGTCGCTCACCGGCCACTGCTCCGCCTGTCGCGCCGCCTCGGCACGCTGCGCATGAGCCGTCGCCTGCCGGTGCCCCAGCGTCCAACCCAGCACGAAAATCAGCACCACCCCCGCGGCCGCAAAGAACAGATACCCCGCCGGAACCCGGATCACCCGCCCAGGGCTCAGCCACGAACCCGCCTCGCCGCCCGAATCCGAGTGCAGCGGCTCCACCGCCCGCGGCGCGGGCGCCGGCATCGGCGCTGGCGCCGGCCCCGGCGGTGGCGCCGCCGATGGCCGCGGCGATGGCCGGTCCTTGATCAGTTCCAGCAGCACGGGCGATCGTCGGCGCGGCGGCATCCTGCCCGAGTATATCGGACCATCCCCGCCGGCCGGCCCGTTTTGCCGCGGATTCCCGCCCACGCCGCGGATTCACCCGCCCATAGCCACCACCGAGGCGATCGCGAACCCGCCGCCATGGCTCAACGAGAGCCGCCATTCCCCGAGCCCCCGCCCCGCCGCCACCGCCGCGGCTTTCCCATGCAGCGCCACCGATGGCGCCCCCGACACCGCCCGCTGCACCTCGATGTCCTTCCACCCCACGCCCTCCCCCCAGCCTGTGCCCAGCGCCTTCATGACCGCTTCCTTCGCCGCGAATCGCGCCGCAAGGTGCTCGATCCGCCGCTTCGGGTTCGCATCCGCGTACGAGCGCTCCTGCTCCGTGAAAATGCGCGACAGAAACCGCTCGCCGTGCTCCTCGAGCATCGATGCGATGCGCTCCACCGGCACGATGTCAACGCCATGCGCCAATGCGGTCATCGAAAGCCTCGATTGCCGCGATCCGCGGCGTGGCGCCAGCATATGGCGGCTCTGTCCCCCGCGGCGGCGCCGCGGATCCAAGTAGCATGGGGCCGATGAGCGAATCCACCGCATCCCACCGGCGCTGCGCCGACCAGATGGATGCCTCCCGGAGCGTCGGCTGCGCGGTGCTCACGGTCTCCGATACGCGCACTCTCGATAACGATGCGAGCGGAGACCTCATCGCCCGCGCCCTTGAGGAGAAAGGCCACCGCCTCGTCGCGCGCGGCCTCGTGCGCGATGAGCCCGCCGAGATCTCCCGCTGGCTCGAAGCCCAACTGGCCCAGCCAGATGTTCAGGCCATCCTCACCACCGGCGGCACCGGCGTCGCCCGGCGCGACACCACCATCGACGTCGTGACCGCGCGCCTCACCGTCGCGCTCGACGGCTTCGGCGAACTCTTCCGCATGCTCTCATGGGAGCAGGTCGGCCCCGCCGCCATGCTCAGCCGCGCCACGGCCGGCCTCGTCATCCAGGGCGATCGCGCCTCCGGCCGCCGCACGCTCATCTTCTGCATGCCCGGCTCGCGCAACGCCGTCGAAACCGCCATGACGCGCCTCATCGCGCCGGAACTCAGTCACCTCGTGTGGGAACTCTGCCGATAACGAACCGCCATGATGAACCAGCGCGCCAAGATCGAAGCGGCCCTGGAGCAGGCCCGCCGCGGGCAGTTTGATGCGGCGATCACCTCCCTGCGCCGCCTCGCCGAGCGCCGCGACGCCCCGGCCGATGTGCACGGCGCCCTCGGCTACGTGCTCGCCGAATCCGGCCGCCCCGAGCCCGCCGTGCACCACCTGCGCCGCGCCGTCGAGGCCATGCCGGGCAACGCGCCCACCATCTGCAACCTCGGCAACCTGCTGGTGCGACTCGGCCAACTCGAGGAAGGCATCGAAACCCTTCGCCGCGCCGTCGCCGCCGATCCGCGCCACTCGCCCTCGCGCGTGAACCTCCTCTCCGGACTCCTCCAGCGCGGCTGGTTCTTCGCCGCGGCTGACGAGGCCCGCGCTGCCCTCGAAATCTGGCGATTGGAGCCGCGGCTCGTCCTCGCCCTCGCCGCGGCGTACACCGGCGGCGGATACGCCGATCGCGCCGCGGCCGCCCTGCGCGAGGCGACGTCGCGACACTCCACCCATCCGCAACTCGCTTCCACACTCGCCTTCACGCTCAACTACTGCGCCGATCTCACGGATGACGAGGTGTTCTCAGCCCACCGCGCTTATGGCGAAGTGCTGCACCGCGCGCTGGGAGACGGCCCCGGCGCTGCGCAGCCCGCGCCCATCGAAGGCCGCCGCGTTCGCATCGGCTTCCTGAGCGCCGAGATCGTGGCTCATCCCGTCGCGTTCTTCCTCGAGCCCGTGCTCACCGGCCTCCATCGCGCGCGATACGAGGTGTTCCTCTACTACACCGCGACGAAGGAAGACGAGGAGACCGCGCGCCTCTCGAAACTCGCCGAACACTTCCGCCATGTCGGCGATCTTTCGCTGCCCGATGTGGATCGCGCGCTCCGCGCCGATCGCCTCGATCTGCTCATCGAAACCTCCGGCCACACGCAGTTCCACCGCCTGCCCTCGCTGCGTTTCCGCCCCGCGCCGATTCAGGCGTCCTACATCGGCTATCCGAACACGACCGGCGTGAAGGAGGTTGACTTGCGCATCGTCGATTCCATCACCGATCCACCCGGCGCGGAGCATCGCGCCACCGAGCGCCTCCTGCGCCTCGACCCCTGCTTCCTCTGCTACAGCCCGCCCGGGACACGCGACCTCCCCGATGTCGCCACACGACCGCACGGCGGCCCCGTCGTCTTCGGATCGTTCAACGCGCTCGCGAAAGTGAACGACCGCGTCCTCCGCGCCTGGGCCGCGATCCTGAAGGGTTCGCCCGACTCGCGCCTCGTGCTCAAGGACCGCGCCTTCGAGGAGCCCGCCGCGCAGGAAGACATGCGCCGACGGTTCACGTCCCTCGGCGTCGATGCCTCCCGCCTCGACCTGCGCGCCAAGACGCCGACCATGCGCGAACATCTGGCCATGTATCACGACGTGGACGTTGCGCTCGATACGTTCCCCTACAACGGCGCCACCACCACCTGCGAGTCGCTGCTCATGGGCGTGCCCGTCGTCTCCATGGAAGGCCGCAGACACGCCGGGCGCGTGGGCCTGAGCCTGCTCACGAACGCCGGCATGCATGACCTCGTGGCGCGGACCGAGGAGGACTACGTGCGCCTCGCGCTCGACCTCGCGAAGGATGCGCCACGCCGCGCGGCGCTGCGCCGCGACCTCCGCCCGCGCCTGCTCGCCTCGCCCATCTGCGATCAAGCGGGCGCCGCGAATCGCTTCTCCGCCATCGTGGAGCAGATGCTCGCGGCGAAAGCGCCCGCGCAGGCCGCCGCACAGTCCTGACGCGGGCGCAAGCGCCTGTATACTCCCTCCCCGCGCCGGAGCGGCGCGAGCGAGGAGACGAATGAGCGCCGCGGCTGAACGACTCGCCCAGGCACAGCAGCAGGTGATGGCCGGCCGCTTCGACCAGGCCCGCCAGACCGTCCTCGCTGTCCTGCGCAAGACGCCCGCCGATCCCAACGCCAACTGCATGATGTGCTTCGTGCTGGCGAAATCCGGCCAGCACCGACAGGCCCTTCACTTCATCCAGCAGGCGCTCCGCGCGGCGCCCGACAACCCCGATTTCCTCGCGAACCTCGGCCAACTCCACGCCGATCTCGGCGAGCACGCGCAGGCCGTTGAAGTTCTGGAGCGCGCCGTCGCCGCGGGCCCCGACAACGCCTTCGCGCGGCTCAATCTCGCCATTGCGCTCCTCGCCCTGCGCCGATTCGCCAACGCCGCCCGCCACGCCGAGGAGGTCCGCCGCATCGAGCCCGCCAATCCCCGCGCCGCGCTCACCCTCGGCGTCTCGTTCATCGGCATGATGCGCGCCGACGACGCCGTCCGCATGCTCGCGGACGCCGTCCGTCTTCAGCCCGCCCGCCTCGAATCGCACAACGCCCTCTGCTTCGCCGCCAACTGCGCTGTGGACCTCGACGCCGAAGCGGCGCTCAGGCTCCACGAGTCCTTCGGCCGCATGGTCGAAGCCAACGCGCCCGCGCCGCCGCCCCTGCGCGACCCCGATCCCGAGCGCCGCCTGCGCATCGGCTTCATGTCCGGCGACCTCGGCGCGCACTCCGTGTCGTTCTTTCTCGAGCCTCTGCTCGAGCGCCTCGATCGCGATCGTTTCGAGCTCCTGTGCTACGCGACCTCGCAGGCGTCCGATTCCACCACGGAGCGGCTCAAGCGCCTCGCCTCCACCTGGCGCGCCGTCTCGCACATTGCGCTCTCGTCCCTCGTCGAGACCATCCGCAAGGACGGCATCGACGTCCTCATCGATCTCTCCGGCCACACCGCGAACAACCGCCTCATGATCTTCCCGCGGCGGCCCGCGCCGGTGCAGGTCACGTACCTCGGCTACCCGAACACCACCGGCCTGCGCTCCATCGATTGGCGCATCGTCGATTCGTTCACCGACCCGCCCGGCGCCGAAGCTTGCGCCACCGAACGTCTGTGGCGGCTCGATCCGTGTTTCCTCTGCTACCGCCCTCCGGCCGATGCGCCCGAACCAGCCCGCGCGGCGCGCGAGGGCCAGGGCCCCGTCTTCGGCTCCTTCAACGCCGGCATGAAACTGAACCGCCGCGTGCTCGGCGCGTGGTCTACGCTGCTGCGCGAAACACCCGGCGCGCGCCTCCTCCTCAAGCATCGCGATTTCAACGAGGAACAGACCCGCGTCCTCACCCTCGAAGCGCTTCAACGCGCCGGCGCCGACCTCGACCGCGTCGAGATCCTTCCGCCCACGAAGGAAATCGCCGACCACCTGCGCGTCTACCAGCGCCTCGACGTCGCCCTCGACACCTTCCCCTACAACGGAACCACGACGACGTGCGAAGCGCTCTTCATGGGCGTGCCGGTCGTCACGCTCAACGGCGCAGCGCACGCCGGCCGCGTGGGCGTCAGCCTGCTCAGCGCCGTCGGACTCGGGGAACTCATCGCCCAGGATGACGCGTCCTACATCCGCATCGCGCGCGATCTCGCGCTCGATCGCGGACGAATCGAATCGCTCCGCTCCACGCTCCGCGGGCGCGTGCTCGCTTCGGCCCTGTGCGATGAGGCCGGATTCGCCCGCCGCTTCGAAGACGCGATCCGCGAGATGTGGCGGCAGCGCTGCGCCGCGGCGGCGGCGGGCGGCTGATCAATCCGTCTTCGGCTTCGCCGCGCACCCGCAGTTCGCGCCCTTGCCGCACGGCGCCGCCTTGGGCTTCGAATCGCTCTTCTCGCCCTTCGCGCCGTCGCCCGACGACGACTTCTTCTCCGCGTCCGCCGCCTTCTTATACGAATCGGATCGGTAATCCGTCTCGTAGAAACCCGATCCCTTGAAGATCACGCCCGCGCCCACGCCGATCAAGCGCTCCAGCGCGTTCTTCGCGCACTTGGGGCACTTGCGCTTCGGACCATCCTTCATGGACTGGAACACCTCGAACTGGTGTCCGCACTCGTTGCACCTGTATTCGTACGTCGGCATGGCTTGCACTCACATGCGTGATCGCGGGCAGGAGACCGCGCCGATCACGCCCTTATTATTCACGCGCCGCCCTCGCCCGGCTCATCCCCCGCTCCCGGCGGGGCGACCGCCACCTTCGCCGGCCGCAGCACGCGCTCGCCGAGCGAATATCCCGGCTGAAGCACGATCGAGACGTGCCCCGGCGCCACGCCCGGCGCCGGCAGATACTGCACCGCTTCGTGCCGGCGGGGATCGAACTCCTCGCCCGGCGCCGGCTCGATCTTCACCGCGCCGTGCTGCGCAACCTGCCGCATCAGTTCATCCCGGATCATGCGCACGCCGCCCAGCACCTGCGCCGCCGTCGCCTTCTCCGGATCGAGCCCCAGCGCCAGGTCGAAGTGATCCAGAATCCGGATGATCGAGTGCAGAACGTCAGATGCGCCCTGAATCCGCGCCTGCCGCTCATTCTCGATCGCGCGCGTCTGGTAGTTCTTGAAATCCGCCAGCGCGCGCTGATAACGCTCGCGCATGCTCTCCAGATCCGCTTCCGCGGCCATCAGGCGATGGTCGAGATCGGCCTCGTCGGCGGCGGGCGTATCCGGAGCGCCGTCGGCGCTCACGTGGCCCGCGGCTTCCAGGTCGGCTTCGTCAGGTTTGTGGCGGCGGTTGAATGCCATGGCTGCATCATCGTAGGTGCGCTGGTCAGAGGAACTTGTCCTTGATCTTGCCGAGGAGCCCCTGCGACTCCGGGTTCACGGCGATCCCCTCCGTCTCGGCGAAATCGCGGAGCAGTTGCTTCTGCTTTTCGCTCAGTTTCCGCGGAATTTCGATCTTCGCGATCACGATCAGGTCGCCCCGCTTGTGCGTGCGCAGGTTGGGCAGACCGTGCCCATCGAGCCGGAAGTGCGCCCCGTGCTGCGTGCCGCGGGGAACCTTGAGCGTCGTCGGCGCCTCAAGCGTCGGGACCGGCGTTTCGGCGCCGAGGGCGGCCTGCGTGAACGAAATGGGCATGTCGAGCGCCAGATCGTCGCCGTGGCGCTCGAAGATCTCATGCGCGTTCACGCGCACGACCACGTGCAGGTCGCCGCGCACGCCGGAGCCGTCCGCCGAAACTTCGGGCGGCGGCGGCTCGCCCTCGCCGCGGATGCGCACCGCCTGCCCATCATGCACGCCGGGGGGCGTCTTGACGACGAGGCTGCGCTTGCGCGGGACGCGGCCCTTGCCGCGGCATTCGGCGCAGGGCGATTCAATCCGCACGCCGCGGCCAGCGCAGTGCGGGCACGCGGTGGCGATGCGGAACATGCCGCCCAGGCCCTGCTGCATCACGCGTCCCTGCCCGCCGCAGGTGGCGCACTTGACCGGTTTCGTCCCCGCCGCGGCGCCGCTGCCCGTGCACGTTTCGCACACGTCGAGGCGCGTAAACTCCACGTCGCGCTCCGCGCCGTGGAGGACGTCGATCAGGTCGATCGTGATCTCGGTTTCGAGGTCGTAGCCGCGGGCGACGGTCTGACCGCGGCGGCCGAACCCCGACGAGCGGCCGCCGAATCCGCCGCCCGAAAAAATCTCGTTGAACATCGAGAAAATGTCCTCGACGTTCATGCGCGAGAAATCGTGCGTGGCGGGGCCGCCGGCGCCGCGGAGTCCGTCGCGCCCGTACTGGTCGTAGATCTTGCGCTTGTTCTCGTCGGACAGGACTTCGTACGCCTCCGCGGCTTCCTTGAACTTCGCCTCGGCGTCGGAGGCGCCGTTGTTGCGGTCCGGATGGTGTTTCATCGCCAGGCGGCGGTAGGCGCGCTTGATTTCCTCGAGCGAGGCGGTGCGCTCGACGGCGAGGATTTCGTAGTAGTCGCGCGTGGTGGGCATTTTGAGCGAGAAACCCGGAAAAGTGAGCAGAATTCGCGTTTCTGCGCCGAATTCCGCTTTTTGCGAATCGAGCCCGATCCGTGTCCGGCGCGGGCTCGTGAAGGTCGTTTTTCAGGCTGGAAACGGGGGTTCCAGCGCAGAATCAGGCGACGGCGCCGGTTTCGACTTCCTTGTCCTCTTTGAGTTCGGTGATGATGACGTTGGTGGTGAGCATGAGGCCGGCGACGGAGGCGGCGTTGACAAGGGCGGTCTTGGCGACGAGGGCGGGGTCGATGATGCCGGCCTTCACCAGATCGGTGAATTCGTGCGTGGAGGCGTTGAAACCCTGGTTGGCGGGGAGTTCCTTCACCTTGGCGACGACGAGATCGCCATCGGCGCCGGCGTTGACGGCGATCTGGTAGGCGCAGGACTCGACGGCCTTGAGAACGATGTCAAAACCCAGTTTTTCGTCGCCTTTGGCCTTCTTTCTGGCGTTTTCGATCGCATTCTGCGTGCGGATGAGGGCGACGCCGCCGCCGGGGACGTAGCCCTCCTTGGCCGCGGCGCGGGTGGCGTGGAGGGCGTCATCGACGCGGTCCTTGCGCTCCTTCATCGCGGTTTCGGTGGCGGCGCCGACCTTGATGATGGCGACGCCGCCGGTCAGTTTGGCGAGGCGCTCCATGAGTTTCTCGCGGTCGTAATCGCTGGTGGATTTCTCGTGCTGGGCCTTGATCTGATCGGCGCGGGCCTTGATTTCGCTCTTCTTTCCGGCGCCTTCGATGATGGTGGTGTCGTCCTTGGTGATGACGATCTTGCGGGCCTGGCCGAGTTCATCGAGATCGATGGATTCGAGTGTGCGGCCGATGTCCTCGGAGAAGAAGGTTCCGCCGGTGAGGACGGCGATATCGGCGAGCATGGCCTTACGGCGATCGCCGAAGCCGGGGGCCTTGACGGCGCAGACCTTGAGCACGCCGCGGAGGCGGTTGACGACGAGCGCGGCGAGGGCTTCGTTATCCACTTCCTCGGCGATGACGACGAGGGCGCGTCCGCTGCCGGCGATCTTGTTCAGGAACGGAAGAAAATCGTTGAGGTTTGAGATTTTCTTCTCGTGGATGAGGATCCAGGCGTCTTCGAGGACGCACTCGGCGGTCTTGGGATCGGTCATGAAGTAGGGCGAGAGGTAGCCCTTATCGAACTGCATGCCGTCCACAAAGTCGATGGTGGTCTCGGCGCCCTTGCCTTCCTCGACTTCGACGACGCCTTCGGCGCCGACCTTATCGATGGCGGAGGCGATCATGTCGCCGATTTCGGCGTCGTGGTTTGCGGAGACGGTGGCGATCTTGCGGTAATCTTCCTTGCCCTTGCACTTGACGGCCATGGCGTCGAGGGCTTCGGAGGCGGCGGCCGCGGCGGCGTTGACGCCGCGCTGCACCTGCACGGCGTTGGCGCCGGCGGCGACGTGGCGGATGCCCTCAACGAAGATGGCCTCGGCGAGGACGGTGGCGGCGGTGGTGCCATCGCCGGCCTTGTCGTTGGTCTTCTTGGCGACCTCGTTGACCATCTTGGCGCCCATGTTCTCGAAGGGCTCTGGGAGTGTGATCTCCTTCGAGACGGTGACGCCGTCCTTGGTGATGACGGGGCCGCCGTAGGACTTCTGGATGACGACGTTGCGGCCGGTGGGGCCCATGGTCACTTTGACCGCGCGGGCGAGTCGTTCAACACCCTCTTTCATTTCGAGGAGGGCGGAGTCTCGGAACATCAGTTGTTTTGTAGACATATGTGCTTTCCTTGGTCCTTGGAGGGGCAATGGGGAATGGGCAATGGGCAATGGCAGAGAGGAGGGCAATGGGCACTGCCCATGGCAGAGGGGAATGCGTCGTCAGCGTGTGTCGAGGCTCTTGATCAGGCCCGAGAGGACGCGGGCGGTGTCATCGATGCGGTCGGTAATGGCCTTCCGTTGGCCCTGAGTAATGAACTTGAGTTCGGCCGCGAAGAGGATCTGTGTCTCCAGTTCGAACAGGGCGCCACGGGCAACCTTGAGGAATCGTGCGTAATCGACGCGGCTGCCTCGGCCGTAGCCTTCGGCGATATTGCTGGCGATGGAGACTGCGCCTCGGCGGAGCTGGTTGATGAGGCCGAAGCGCTCGGACTCGGGCATGGAGCGCGTCGCCTCGTAGACCGCGAGACCAAGGCCGAACGCCCGCTGCCAGGCGACCAGGTCCCGATACGAGCGAATCTCATTGCTTGAGGCTTCTCCGCCATTGCCCATTGCCCATTCCCCATTGCCCCGCGGCTACCCTTCGATCACTCCCAGGAGTTCCGACTCCCGCAGGATGAGGTGTTTGACGTCCTTGATTTCGATTTCGGAGCCGGAGTACTTGCCGTAGACG
>CAZGVW010000092.1:0-60415 GCA_964529265.1 uncultured Phycisphaeraceae bacterium | reverse complement strand
CCATGCCGAAAGCGCGGCGCATCGCCCAGGTTGCGGTGCGGTGGTCGCCCTGCATCGCGGCGGACATCGCGTAGCCGATCTTGGGCACGCCGTTGTTCAGATCGCTCGAGCACAGGCCGCTGAAGACCTGCTGCGCGCGGGCCGGGCTGCCCTCGCCCAGCAGCGCCCAGCCGAGGCGCATCTGGCGCTCGCGGGCGTCGTACATCGATTCGTTGTAGGGAGGATCGTTCCGCTCCAGGACCTCGCCGGGCATGGAGTTGGTCGGATACATGTTGTTCTGCGGCGGCGGAGGCGCGACGCGAACCGGCGGCGGCGAGGAGTCGCGCTCGATCACGACGACGGAAGGCGCGCAATCGTCATACGCGAAGTGGGAGCGGCAGTATGAGCCGCCGTAGGAATACGGCCGGCCGTAGTGCGTGGTGCGCCCGGTGCTTCTGTATGTCACCACGGTGGGGCAGGATGGGTAATACCTGCCGGTGGGCCGGCAGCCATACGAGCGCGGGTAGGCGACGTAGTGGCCGCCGCTGTAGAACTTCCCGCAGCCGCGGCTTCCGAACCCGATGCCCACGCTGAAACCGCTGTGGCTGTGATGGCCATGATGTCCAGAGTGGCCACCGAAACCGATCCGCACCGAGCCGCATGAACCGCCCGCAACGGCGGGAGCGACGAGCGCGCCCATAGCCGCGGCTGCGCCGGCCATCAGGCCGATCTTCAGCATCCGTGTCCGCATCGACCACCTCTCTTTCGAGCAGTCAATCACCCGGAACCCGCGCCGTCCGGAGGACGGTAGGCGGGCCCACCGGGCTGGAAAGGGCCCGGCGGTCGCAACATGTTGATTTTACCAAGGTGGCGGCGGCGGGAGGCGGGGAAAATCGCTGGAATTCCTCGGCCTGCGGGGAGCCGGGGGGCCGGTGCGGAAAGTCAAGCCGCCGGACCTGGGAGAGGACCGGCGGCTTGCATCGGCGGGGTTGCGGAGGAGGGAGTGGTCGAGACCGCAAGGCCGCCGGAACAGATCAGGCAGGGGGGTGCGGGTCGCTCGCCTCAGGAGGAAGGCCGGGCCCGCGTGGACGCCCTACAGACGGGTAAACGTCGTCCCGCGGGGGAACGGGCGCGGGCGGGCGAGATTCCTGCGGAAGCGGCGCGGGGGGCCCGGGCGGAGTCACACGCTGAAGTACTTCGCCTCGGGATGGTGGACGATGATGGCGCTCGTGCTCTGCTCCGGCACGATCTGCCAGTTGTCCGTGAGTTCGCAGCCGATGCGCTCCGGCCGCAGAAGGCGGAAGAGGCGCTCCTGGTCGCTCATGTCGGGGCAGGCGGGGTAGCCGAAGGAGTAGCGCGAGCCGCGGTAGTGCTGCGTGAAGAGTTCGCGGATGCGCGGCGAATCGTCGCCCGCGATCCCGAGTTCCTGGCGCATGCGCTTGTGCCACATCTCGGCGAGCGCCTCGGCGCATTCGACACCCATGCCATGGAGGTAGAGGTATTCGCGATAGTCGTTGCGCTCGAAGAGTTCGCGCGAGCGGCGAGAGACTTCGTGGCCCATGGTCACGCAGTGGAGGCCGAGGATGTCACGCTCGCCGGAATCGACGGAGCGGAAGAAATCGGAGATGCAGAGGCGCTTGCGATCGGGCTGTCGCGGGAACGAGAAGCGCTCGATCTCGCGATCGCGGTTGTCAGGGGAGAAGACGATGAGATCGTCGCCGTCGCTGGCCACGGGGTAGTAGCCGTAGACCACGGCGGGCTGCAGGATGCGCTCCGTGCGGCACTGCTCCTTGAGGCGGGCGAAGATCGGCTCCACCTCACGGACGATCATCTCCTCGTGCTCCTCATCGGTCATCTTGCCGCGTTTGAACTGCCACTGGCCGCGGAAGAGGGCGATCGTGTTGATGAAAGGATAGATCGCTTCGAGCGGGACATCGGTGACGACGCGCGAGCCGAGGAAGGGCGGTGCGGGGATCTCGACGTCCTGCGTGACGCTGCTGCGGGCGGCGACGGCAGCCGCGGCGGCTGGGCTGCGGGCGGATGATGCGGCGACGGCGAGGCCGTCTTCCGGCTGCGCCGTGCGCTTCGCCGCGGCGTTCGCGGCCATGAGGCGGTCGATGCGCGAGGAGCCGGCGACCGCATCGGCGCGGGCGCGCTTGCCGAGGCGCTCCTCGATCTCGGATTCGAGCGATTCGAGCCGGCCGGCGGTGATCTCGTTCATGAGGCGCAGGCCCTCGAAGGCGTCGCGCCCGTAGTAGACGCGGCCGGTGTCGTAGGTCCGGCGGAGTTCAGTCTCGCAGTAGTGGCGAGTGAGCGCTGCGCCGCCCAGGAGCACGGGCGCGGAGACGCCGCGGGCGGTCATCTCGCGAAGATTCTCCTGCATGACCGCGACGGATTTCACGAGCAGGCCGGACATGCCGACGGCGTCGGCCTCGTGCGTGGCGAGCGCGGTGAGGATGGCCGAAATCGGCTGCTTGATCCCGAGGTTGACGACCTCGTAGCCGTTGTTGGAGAGGATGATGTCCACGAGGTTCTTGCCGATGTCGTGCACGTCGCCCTGCACGGTCGCGAGCACGATGCGGCCCCGGCGCTTGCCCTCGACCTTCGGCATGTGCGGCTCGAGGTGCAGCACCGCGGCTTTCATCACCTCCGCGCTCTGGAGCACGAAGGGCAGCTGCATCTCGCCGCGGCCGAAGAGTTCGCCCACGGTCTTCATACCGTCGAGGAGGTGGTCGTTGACGATGGAAAGCGCCTCGTGCTTCGTGAGGGCTTCATCGAGCGTGGCCTGGAGGTTGCGCTTCTCACCATCGATGATGTGGCGGCGCAGGCGGTCTTCGAGCGGGAGGTCTTCGAGCGCGGCTTTCTTGGCGCCGCCGGCTTCCTCGTCGTCGGGGAAGAGCGCGATGAACGCCTGGAGCGGATCGAAGCCCTCGCGCCGGCGGTCGTAGATGAGGTCGAGCGCGGCGCTCCACCGCGCATCGTCGATCTTCGTCCGCGGCAGGATCTTCGAGGCGTGCACGATTGCGGAAGTGAGCCCGGCCTCCGCGCACTCGTGCAGGAACACGGAGTTCAGCACGATTCTCGCGGCCGGCTTCAGACCGAAACTGACGTTGGAGACGCCGAGGATCGTGTTGCAGCGCGGCAGGCGCTCCGAGATCAGGCGCACGCCTTCAACGGTTTCGAGGGCGAGGCGGCGGTCGGCCTCCACGCCGGTGGTCACCGGCAACACGAGCGCATCGAAGAAGATGTCCTCCGGCGCGAGGCCGTGCTTGTTCACCGCGAGGTCGTGGATGCGCTCCGCGATCGCGATCTTGCGGGCCGCGGTCTTGCCCATGGCCTCCTGCGGATCCTCATCGATGGTCCCCGCCACCACCGCCGCGCCGTACGTGCGGGCCAGTTCGCAGATGCTCGCCAGTTTCTCCTCGCCATCCTCCAGATTCATCGAGTTGATGATGCACTTGCCGCCGGTGTGCTTCAGGCCCGCCTCCATGACGTCGATCTGCGTGGAATCGATCATCAACGGCGCAGTCACCTGCCGCGCGAAGCGCCGAACGACTTCCTCCATGTCGCGCGGACCGTTGCGCCCGACGAAATCCACGCATACGTCCAGCACGTGGCTGCCGTCGCGCACGAGGTCCTTCGCCATCGACACCGTGCCGTCCCAATCCTCCTCGTTCAGCAGCCGCTTGAACTGGCGCGAACCGTTCGTGTTCGTCCGCTCGCCCACGATGAGGAACGAGGCATCCTGCCGGAACTCCACGGGCGAATAGAGCGAGGAGCAGCCGCGCTTCCACGGCCGCTTCTCCACTTTTGCCGGCCGCCCCTCCCCCACTCTCTTCACAAGCGCCGCGATGTGCTCCGGCGTGGTCCCGCAGCACCCGCCGACGATGTTGACCCCGTCCACATCGACAAACCGCGCCAGCGTCTCCGCGAAAGGCTCAGGCCCCAACGGATACTCCGTGCGCCCCTCCACCAGCGCCGGCAGCCCCGCGTTGGGCACGACGCTGATGAACCGGTCCCAGTGCAGCGCCAGCCACCGCAGGTGCTCCGCCATCTCCACCGGGCCGGTGGCGCAGTTCAGGCCGAGCCCCGCGATCGGAAAACCCCGCAGCGCCTGCGCCGCCGCGGCAATCTCCGTCCCCAGCAGCATCGTCCCCGTCGTCTCGATCGTCACGCTGACGAAGATCGGAATCCGCTCCGGCGAGGAGCCCGTTTCCTCCAACGCGCGCAGACACGCGTTCACCGCGCACTTCACCTGAAGCAGATCCTGGCACGTCTCGATGAGCAGCGCATCCGCACCGCCCTCCAGCAGTCCGCGCGCCTGCTCCGCGTACGAATCCAGCATCTCCTCCCATGTCGTGTGCCCGAGCGTCACCAGTTTCGTGCCCGGGCCCATCGAGCCGAACACGAACCGAGGCTTGTCGGGCGTCGAGTGCGCATCGCACGCCGCCCGCGCCACCTCCGCGGCCACGCGGTTCACCTCCCGAGTGCGCTCGACCAGGTCGAACTCCGCGAACACCAGTTTCGTCGCGCCGAACGTGTTCGTCTCGACCGCGTCCGCTCCAACCCTCAGAAACGATTCGTGAATCTGCCCGATCACCTCCGGCCGCGTCACGGACAGAATGTCCACACAGTTTTCGCGACCCAGGTAGTCCCGCTCCAGGTCGCACGGGCACTTGTGCAGCGACGTGCCCATCGCGCCGTCGAGGAACAGCACGCGTTGGTCAAGCGCCTTCAGCAGCTGGCTGCGCATTCGGGCCCTCCATGCTCACCGCGCCGGGAGTCGGCAACCGCACCCATCCCCGCGGCGGGCGGATGCTAGGGCCCCGTCGCCCCTGCCGCAACCGGCGATCATCCATATTTCCGCAAATGTGGATGATTGAATCGGCGCCCCGCGCTATCCCCCTTACCCTCGGCAAAACCTGCCCCCTGCTTCCCAAGAACCCCCCGGAGCCCCCCGGAACCTCCGGAACCCCTCGTCGCCCGGCCACTTGCGCCGCCGCGGCAAGCTCGGCCGCCTGAGCCCCCCCCGGCATCCCGCTCCTCCCATTCGGTAGTCTGGGGAGCCCGGCCCCGCGGCGAACCACGGCGGCCGATCAGAGAAACGGAGACCCCGTTGCCCGACCCCGCCATCGTCATCGAGAGCGTCACCAAGTCCTTCGGTGACAAGAAGGCCGTCAACGCCCTCGACCTCACCGTCCCCACCGGGTGCGTCTGCGGCTTCCTCGGCCCCAACGGCGCCGGCAAGACCACGACCATCCGCATGGTCATGTCCATCATCTACCCCGATTCCGGCCGCATCTCCGTCCTCGGCAGGAAGAGCGCCGCGGAATCGAAGGACCGCATCGGCTACCTCCCCGAAGAACGCGGCGTCTACCGCAAGATGAAGGTCGGCGAGTTCCTCTCCTTCATGGCTCGCCTCAAGGGCGTCCCGAGCGCCGGCCTCTCGAAGAAAATCGACGACTGGCTGGAGCGCGTCGCCCTCCCCGGCGTGCGCAAGAAGCGCTGCGAGGAACTCTCCAAGGGCATGCAGCAGAAGGTCCAGTTCCTCGCCGCAATCATCCACGACCCCGAACTCATCATCCTCGATGAGCCCTTCTCCGGCCTCGATCCCGTCAACGCCCGCCTCCTCCGCACCCTCATCGACGAAATGCACAGCCAGGGCCGCACCATCGTCTTCTCCACGCACGTGCTCTCTTCCGCCGAGCAGGTGTGCGACCGCATCTTCATGATCAACAAGGGCCACAAGGTGCTCGATGGCCCCATCGACGGCATCCGCGCCCGCTTCGATCCCAAAACCATCCTCGTCGAGCCGATCGAGCCCGCGCCCGACGACGAAGCCGCGCTCCGATCGATCCGCGGCGTGCGCAGCGTCTCACCCCCCGGCCCTCGCTCCGCCGCGTTCGAGGCCCACCTCGAAGATGGCGCCGATCACGCCGCGATCATGCAGGCCATCGTCGCCCGCGCCCCCGTCCGCCGCATCGAACTCCGCCGCGCCACGCTGGAGGACATCTTCGTGAACATGGTCTCGCCCGAGGATTCTGAGGACATCCGCGCCCTCGTCACCGAGGAAGCCGGCGTTCTGGAGGCCGCCGATGCGTAACGTGATCCTCACCGCCGTCCGCGAGTTCAAGGCCACGGCGATGACCAAGGCCTTCATCGTCGGCGTGGTCGTCCTCCCCGCCGTGGTCTACGCCGTCCTCGGCGTCGCCTTCGCCAGCGGCCTCTTCGATGAGAAGCCGGAGCCGCTGGTCGGAACCATCGCCGTCATCGACACCACGCCCGATCAATCCCTCGCGCCCGCCATTGCGCGCCGTTTCAACCCGGATTTCATCAAGCACGACCGCGAAGAACAGAAAAAGGCCCGCGAGCGCGCCATCGCGCGCATCCAGGCCGATTTCCCCGTCGCCGCCGCGGCCGGCTCGCCGGAGGCGATCAGCGAGCAGACCGAAGCCGCGCTCCCACCGCCCCCCGAAGTCACCGTCGAATCGCTCGCCGCCGACACCGACCTCGAAGCCCAGAAGCAGCGCGTGCGTCATGGCGACCTTCTCGCCCTCACCGTCGTCGGCCTCGACGGCCTCAAGCCGACCGACGACGCGAAGTTCCAGGTCTTCTTCAACGAGAACCTCAAGGCCCGCTTCCGCGACGAAATCGGCGACACCGTCGGCGAGGCCATCGTCGATCGCCGCTACACCGAAGCCGAGATCGACCGCAGCCTGGTGCGCACCATCGCCGAGCGCCCCCGCGCCGAAAGCACCGCCGTCACCGCCACCGGCGAGACGAAGAGCAACGACGTCTTCCTCCGCCTCATGCCCGTCATCTTCATGGTCCTGCTCTTCACCGCCATCTTCACCGGCGCCCAGTACCTCATGATGAGCACCATCGAGGAGAAATCCTCCCGCGTCATGGAGGTGCTCCTCTCCGCCGTCTCGCCGCTGCAGCTCATGACCGGCAAGATCGTCGGCCAGGGCCTTGTCGGCCTCCTCACCATCGTCATCTACGGCGGCGTCGGCCTCCTCGCCGCGAAGCAGTTCAACGTGCTCGACCAGATCCCGCTCAGCATCATCCTGTGGCAGGTCGTCTACTTCCTGATGGGCTATTTCATGTTCGCGGCCATCATGGCCTCGATCGGCGCCGCCGTCACCGAAATCCGCGAGGCTCAGGCCCTTCAGGGCCCCGTCCTCGGCATCATCATCCTCGTCTTCTACCTCGCCGTCTTCCTGGGCTTCAGCAACCCGCACTCGATCATCACGCAGATCCTCTCCTTCATCCCGCCCTTCATGCCGCTCGTCATGTCCATGCGCGTCAGCCAGATCGGCGACCCCGTGCCCTTGTGGCAGATGATCGCCACGACCATCGTCGGTCTCGCCGGCATGATCGTCTTCACCTGGGCCGCCGCGAAGATCTTCCGCCTCGGCGTCCTCATGTACGGCAAGCCGCCCACGCTCATGGGCATGATCAAGTGGCTGCGATATTCCTGAGCCGCGCGTTCACCCGATCGTCACAACCCCCGCCAGAACCAGCCCCCCCATCACCGCGCACAACCCCACGCGATACCACCCGAACGCCGCCAGACCGTGCCGGTTCAGGAACGCCACCAGCCAACGCACCGCCACCGCGGCTGACACCGTCGCCACCACCAGCCCGATCACCACCGCCGCCACGCCCAGCTGCTCGAACAGGTTCTCCCCCCCGCTCTCCTCCGCCCGCTTCAGATTCTTCGCCAGTTTGTAAACGCACGCCCCGCCCAGCGTCGGCAGACCGAGCAGGAACGAAAACTCCGCGGCGTCCTTCGGCTTCATCCCCAGCAGCGTGCCCCCCGCGATCGTCATCATCGAGCGGCTCGTCCCCGGCCACATCGCCACCACCTGGAACAAGCCGATCCCGAGCGCCGTGCGCCACGTGATGTCCTCGATCCCCTTCTGCGGGCTCGCGCCGGGATGATGATCCTCCCCTTCCTCCACGCTCACGTGCGTGCGCCGCCCGCGCCCCAGCCAGATCATCCACACCCCGCCCAGCAGCAGCGCCGCGAGCACCGGAACCGGGTGAAACAGCCGCGCCTCGATCCAATCGTCGAGCCGCACGCCCAGAACCGCCGCGGGCAGGAACGCGATGAAAAGGTGCACCGCCAGCCGCCGCCCCGCCGGGTCGCGCCCGAAGACGCCCGCGATCATCCGCATCACCCGCACCCGGTACAGCCCCAGCACCGCCAGGATCGCGCCCCCCTGGATCACGATGTTGAACGCGTCCACCGCGTTCTTCACTTCAGGCGGCTCATCCAGCCCCATCAACGATGACGCAATGATGAGATGCCCGGTCGAACTCACGGGCAGATACTCCGTGATCCCCTCGACCAGCCCCAGGATGACCGCCTGCCACCACTCCATCGCGCGCTCCTCGTCGCCGCGAACCGAGTCCGCCGCGGCCGGGCGGAGACTAGCCGAAACGCGCTAGACTCGTTCGCCCGCCCGGAGCCCTCGCAACAGTGACGCAGCCTCCCGATTCATCCCCGGCGCTGTCCATCGAGCGCGGCTTCCCCGTCGTGGCCGCGCTCCTGGCGTTCATCGCTGGCGCCGGCGTCTCCTACGCCGGCTTCGTCGTGATGCGAGTGATCGTGGACATGGCTCTGGTCATGGGCCCCGCCGGCGGATTGATCTGGGGGATCTTTGCAACCTGCGTGTTTTCGCCCGTCGCGTGGTTCTTCGCGGCGCAGGGCCTCGGAAAACGCGCCAGCGACCACCGCGTCCGCTTCCTCTTCGGCGCCGCGGCATACTGGTTCTTTGCCGCGGCGATGGCTTATGACTCGCTCCTCTTGCTCCTTCTGCTCGTCGCCGCCGCCCACCTCCACGCGATCGCCATGCTCCTCGGCTATCGCCGCGGCTGCGCCAACCCCGCGCCGCCCATCCCCACCATCTCCGCCGCCGATATCTGCCACACCTGCGGATACGACCTCCGCGGCATCGGCGCCGCCATCTGCCCGGAATGCGGCGCCGAGAGCCCGTACCGCCGCGCCCGAGCCGCGGAATCCATCCGTGACGCCGCGAACGACCGCTTCAAGTGGCCCGGTCCCCCCGCCTGACCACCGCGGCTTCCTGCAGCGGCTCGCCCGCGATGAACGCGCGGATCGCCTCCGTCGCGCGACGCGCAAATCGCTCCTCCGCCCACACGTCGTTGTGCCCCGCGCCCGCGATTTCGACGATCGCTCCCCGCTCCGCCGCGCCGGCGATCCCGCGCCCGTCCTCGATCGGGCAGATTTCATCCTCCGTCCCGTGCATCACGAGCAGCGGCGCCCGCAGGCGCGCAGCGCACTCCGCCCGGTCGAACCCGCGCCACGCCGCGCCGACTCCGAGCCGCATGCCGATGATCCAAATCGCCGGCATGAGGTTCAACCTGTAGGGATACCCCGCCAGCCGCAGCACGCTCCGCGCCGGCGTCCACGCCAGGCGATACGGCGCCTCCGCGATCACGCCCCGCAGCGCCGCATCGTCCCGCAGCAGCGCGCCCGCCGCGATGCTCACTCCCGCGCCCAGCGACCACCCGCCGAGCACATACCCGTTCTCGAGCCCCCCGCCGCGGCGGACCTCCCCCACCAGCGCCGCGACCAGCCCGGGATCCGTCACGCCCAGCCCGCACCGACTTCCGCGCGTCGATTCACCGAGCCCCGGCGGATCCCACGCGATGATGCGCGAGCACACCGGTGCGAACGCCTCCACGCGCGGCAGCGCGCCAAGTTTGGAGTCGCCCCACCCGGGGCTCAGGATCGCCACCGGCCCGTCCGGATCGTCACCCGCGATCTCCCACACCGGGCACTCAATGTCGCCGGCGCCCCCGCCCCGAACTCGCCCCGCGCGCAACGACCACGCCTCGAACGCCCTCGGATGCTCCGCCTCGCCCGGGTCCCCCGCCGCGCCCCGAGCCACCGCCGATGCATACGTCCGCCGCGGCGGGCGCCTCAGCATCCGCATCGTGACCCACACCGCGGCAAGCAGCGCAACCACCAGCCCGGCGAGCAGCAGCGAGATCAATCCCTGCATCGGCGGCAGATGCTACCGATTCGCAGCCGCGGGCCGCACTTCGCCCGGCGCCCGCACGCGCACCGTCACGATCGTCGTGTCGTCGAGCCGCGTGTTCAGGCCGGCAAACCGCCGCATCTCCCAGTGAACGTGCTGCGCAATGCGCGTGGCCGAGGCGCCCGGATCAGTCCCCAGGATGTCGAGCAGCGCCCGTTTCACGCGCGCCCCTCCGAACTTCTCGCCCTCGAAACTCATCGCGTCCGCCAGTCCGTCCGTATAGGCGAACAGCACGTCGCCCGGGCGCAGATCGATCCACGCGTGCTCGTACCGCGCCGCCGGGTCCACGCCCGCCACCATGCCGCCCGCATCCAGCGCCAGCAGCCCCGCCTCAGGCGGGTTGCCCGCGGGCGCCGCGCGCACCACCAGCGGCGGATCGTGCCCTGCGTTGCAATACGTCAGCCGCAGCGTCCGGGGATCGATCACGCCGTAGAACAGCGTCGCGAACTCGTTCTCCAGCGTGTCGCGGCACAGCGCCTGGTTCGTGAGCGAAATCACCTCGCCCAGGTGGTAGAGGTCGCGCGCGTGCGCCCGCAGGCTCGCCCGCACGTGCGCCATGAGCAGCGCCGCCGCCACGCCTTTGCCCACCACGTCCCCCACCACCACGCCCAGGTGCCCGCCGAGGTCGAAGAAGTCGTAGAAATCGCCGCCGAGGTCGAAGCACGGCGCATACCGCGCGGCGATGTCGAGCGCCGGAATCTCCGGAACCTTCCGCGGCAGCATCCGCCGCTGCACGTCCGCCGCCAGCCGCAACTGCGTCTTCACGCGCCGCGATTCCGCCTCCGCCTCCACCAGCCGCACGCTCGACACCGCCGCCGCGAGTTGCTGGCCGATCGAGAGCAACAGGTCCTTCTCCGCCTCGCTGAACACACGCTCCTCGCGCGCATAGAGCGAAATCACGCCGACCGGCTTCGCCCGGAACACCATCCCGGCGCACGCCATCGCGCCGAAGCACGCCTTGCCCATCGCAGCGCACAGCGCCTTCGCCTCCGCCGCGTCGTTCACGCACATCTGGGCGCAGCCCTTCTGCGCGTCGATCGCGCCCCCCGCCATCGCCGCCCGATCGATCGCCGCCGCTGCCGGCGCCTCCGCCTGATCCCCCTCGGCGAACCCCGCCCGCGCGCTCTCGACCAGCCGCCCGTCGCCATCCACCAGCCGGATCACCCCCGCTTCAACGCCCAGCGCCTCCATCGCCGCGCGCAGACCCGCCTCCAGAATCGTGTCCACGCCCGTCGCCACCACTAAAACCGACGACAACTCGTTGAGCGCGTGCAGCTCCTCCGCGCGCCGGCGCTGCTGCACCGCGTAGTTGCACGCCTCGCCCACGCTCGCCGCCAGCAACTGCGCGAACCGCTCGAACGCGCCGCGCCGCGGCCCGTCCATCCCCCCGCTTCCCGCGGGCATCACGATGTGCCCGATCACCAGCGAATCCGCCATCAGCGGCGCCTGGAACTCCTCCCCGTTCGTCGCGGTCTCGGCGTACTGCGCCAGACCCTCGCGCACGCCCGTGATCGCGCGCCCCAGCGAATCGCGCACGAACACCGGCGAGCCCGCCAGCCGGCTGGCCACCTCGCACAGCCCGAACAGCGACCCGTCGGTGATGAAGTCCGTGATGTCGAGCGTCTGGCGCGACATGGGGACGATGGTACGCGCGCTCCACCTCGCCCGGTCACCCGCTCCTTCCGGGGCCTTCCCCGGGCCGCGGGCCGTGGCGTCCATCCCCGCCGGACGTGACTCCACCGCCCCGGGGGAACCGGGGGAACCTGAGCGCCCACGGAAACTGCCGGAGTGATGGTCCTGCTATCCTCTCCCCCGGAGAACCGCGGCGGCCGAGGGCACAGGCCCAGCCGCGGAAGCGCAGGAAGGAGTCAGAGGAGATGAGAGGAGCGATCCTGAGAGAATGTTGCGCCCCGAGCGCGCGCAGACGAGTCTTGAACGCGCTGATCGCGCTGATGGGAGCGCTCGCCCCCGCGGCCCCGGCGCGAGCGCAAAGCGGAAGCGCGCCGCCCACCTACGACTTCCAGTGGGCCGTGATCGGCGACCCCGGCAACGCCCCGTACGACGGCCGCTTCGATAAGGACGATCCGCCCCTTGGCGAGCCCAGCCTCGCCCGCGGCCGCGGAGCCGTGAACTACACCTACAGAATGAGCCGCCTCGAAACCACCACCGCCCAGTGGCTCGAGTTCGTCAACCTCATGGCGCCGCAATCGCCCGATCCCTTCAGTTTCGGCATGCCGATTTCCTCCGGCCTCCGCCCGCTCATCCCGCCGGGCCAGTACGAACTCGATCCATTTATTCCCAACCCTGAACTCGTCCCCGTCATCGGCGTCACGTGGATCGAGTCCGCCATGTACTGCAACTGGCTCCACAACGGCAAGCCCGCCTCGTTCGATAAACTCTTCGCTGGCGCCTACACGCTGCGCGATGAGCAGGGCGCCGATGTCGTCCCCCTCACCCACGAGCCGGATGCCCTGTTCTGGATCCCCACGTACGACGAGTGGATCAAGGCCGTCCACTACGACCCCGATCGCTTCGGCGAGGGCGATGGCGGCTGGTGGCGCTACCCCTACTCCTCAGATGATCCGCCGATCCCCGGCCCGCCCGATGAAGGCGGCCAGACCAGCGCCGGCCAGTTCGACCCCGCCGGCAAAGAGCGCGACATCCCCCTCGGCGCCTATGCCGATTTCCAGACCCCATGGGGCCTGTGGGATGCGAGCGGTGGAGCGAACGAATGGACGGAGGAGGTCGATCTGCGTCCGCAACCGCGCCGGTTCGTGGACGGATCCGTCGCAGGCAGCCTCGGTACAGGATTCGACAGCATCGTTTTTGAGGTCTCTGCACGCATCAATTCGCGCTTTGCCGGGTTGCGACTCGCATCCCCTGTGCCAAGTGTCGGCACCGGGGCGGTCGTGCTGTGCGCGGTGTTCATCCCATGTAGGAGAAGAGAACGATGAAATCCATGCTCATCGGAACGTTGCTGTGCTTGATTGCCTCGCCGCTTGCCAAGGCCGATGTCGTCGTCACGATCTTTGCGACGTACGCACCAGGCGGAGAGTCGCGCAACTTCCCTTCCGGGGCTTCCATTACGCTCCCCATTCCAGCGCAGGGGCCAAACGACCCAGCGTTCCCCTCGGCGGGGTTCATCGACAATCGAGTGACGGCGATCTCGGCGCTCGGCCAGAATCAGTTCGCGGACGATGTTGGCCGGATCACGCTGCAGGGCACGTCTGCCGAGAATCCGCCGATCAACGTAACGGTCAGACAGGCTCGGCACTGGGCCGGCATCGTCTCGAACGTCGATCTTCACCTTCTCTGCGAGATCAACGGCGACATCACTTCCTCCGTCGAGGTCGCACGGCTTACGGAATTGGATGTGGGCGGGGATCTCGCGGCGCAGCTGCTCGCAGACGAGTACCTGCCATCGCCGATCGATGCCCCCATTCAGATCGACGGGTCGGTTCTGTCAAGTGCCGGACTCACCATCAACCAGGGATCGATCGCAACGATCAACGTAGGCGGAGACTTCCTCGGCGCGTTCTTCACGCCCGCGGCGGGCGGCGGCGGCACTGGGTCGCCAGTCACGACCTTTGCAGTCACTGGAGATATTGGGGCTCCCGGCAGCCTCGCCACGATCTGCTCCAACAGGCGGATCAGGGATTTCTCCGCCGCGAATGTTCATGCCAACATCACTGTATTCGACGGCGCTGACCTATCGACGGTGACGGACCCAAACCTGGACATGGACTCCTTTGCGGTAAACGGCGACTTCACGGGCCAACTCGAAGCGCCGCGCGTGGAGCGGCTGAATGTCAGCGGCGACTGCAGCGCCACGATTCGAGCCACGTGGGTTCTCTTCACCGACCTGTGGCGCATCGGCGGCTCGCTGACTACGCCGAACGTCAGCCTCCGCAAGAACCCAGGGCAACGAGGCGTTGCAGGGCCGGATCATCGTCAACGCCAACAACTCGGCCGACGTTTGGAGCGGCGCGCTCACGGTCGCGGCACTGCCCGTCTCATATGACGCCTCCACGTTCCCGCTTTCAGCGCCGGAGGTCTTCGGCGGCGGCTCCATCGGCGTGGCGCCGTTCGATCTCTATGACAACTCGTGCTTTCCCGCCCGGGGCGCTGTGATTCCGCTTCCGGTGATGGAAGCGCTCGCTACGCCGCTCAACCCGTTCACGCCGGAGCCGGACGACCAGTTCACCGCGCCCTTCGATGCGCCGGTGCTCTACCGCCATCTCGGTCCGATCGTCGCGCTGACTCCGCAGCAGATGCCTGTGATGATCGAGCGGCGCCGCGTGGATCCCATCCTGGGCGATTGGCAGGACCTGACGGAGTTCTTCACCGCCACGATCCCCGTAGCCGGCATGAACGAGCACGCGACGTACCTCGCGATCAGGCCCATCGGGTTCGCCGCGTTTTTCTCGGCGTTCGAGTACCGCCTGACACCGATCGAGACGGAGTTGCGCTGCCGCGACGTTGCGGGAACGCCGGCGGCGTCGGTGTACAGCGTGATCGTCGAGAACCCGTGTCCGTGGGATATCACCGGCGACGGCTTGGTGAACTCGTGCCGACCTCGCCGCCCTGCTTGCAGGCTGGGGCGCGTGCGTCCTGCCGAGTCCCTGCTACGGCGACTACACCGGCGACGGGCAGGTGAACTCATCTGATCTGGCGCAACTCCTCGCGTCGTGGAACAACTGCGAAGGCGGCGCGGCGCTTGGCGGAGGGGGCGCCTCCGGGGGTGGCATGATGGCCGCGGCTCAATCGGGCGGCGGCGGCGAGCCCGAAGTCCCGGACATCGTCTCCGGCCTCGGTTTCGACACCATCGACGAGTACATCGAATGGCTCGATTCCCTCAGCGAGCAGGAACTGGCCGAGCATCTGCTGGATCTGCTTGACGCGATCGGCGGATGACCGCCGACAAGGCCTGACACCTCCGGCCGATCGGCCCCGCGACCGCGCAGGCGCCGTGCTGTGCCTGCGCGCGGCGCGCAGCGCTCCAAGTCCAGGGATCGCACGCCTTCCCCCGGGATCACTTGGCGGGCGCCGCCTCCGAGCCCATCCACACCGCCTCCAGCACCTCGTACAGCGGATCGGCCAGGTCGCCGCGATCGCGCGTGATCCGCTTGATCGCGCGGAAGGCGTCGTTCATGTCCTGCGTGTCGCCGTACTGATAACCGAGGTAGGCCAGCAGGATCGCCGAACTGCGCCCGAGTTCCGTGGATTCCAGAATCCGATCCCGCAACTGCTCGCGGATGCGCGTCAGGCGCTCGGTCCGCGGCAGCAACTTCTCGTCGTACCTGATGTTGATCATCTCCGGGTAGCCCCGGAAGAGTTGCTGCAGGTTCACCGCCGCGGAGAGGAACATCCCCGCGCCGATCTGCGCGTTCACCCGCCCGATCGCCGCGATCGGGTCTCCCGGCGCGATACGAAGCGCCGCCGTGAAACTCTCCTCCGCGTCGAACCACCGCTGCTCGGCCAGCCGCTGCTGCCCGCGCTGCATGTGGTCGGAGAGGATGGCCTCGCTCGAAAGCGTCGGAGGCGCCAGCGTCGCCACCTTGGGAGGCGCCTCGCCCAGCACGTTCTTCGCCTCCGCCACCAGTTCCTCGAGGCTCTTGGGCGCCTCGGGCGCAAAATCACTCTTGTTCTTCCGCTCGACCGGCGCCGAAAGCTCGAGCCCCTTGCTGATCTGCTCCAGCCGCTGCTCGATCGTCAGATTCCCGACCGCGCCGCCCGAAGCCTGCCCAGCGCCCGGCCCACCCGGCGCCCCCGGAGCGCCCGGTGGCGTTCCCTGCTGCGGCGCGGGCGCCTCATCCTCCGAGCCCGCGGGCTGAGGCAGTAATCCGCTGCGCGCCTTCAACATCGGGTCGTCCGCCTCCACAGGCCGCGATCCCGGCGGGTGTGCGCCCGGCTTCTCCACGTCGTCGCCCGTCTCCAGCGGATTGCGCAACCTGTCGAGAATCTGGTCGTACAGCGCCCGGCCCGGCTCCACACGATCGCTCACCGCCGTCGGCGCCTGCGCCAGATCGGAGAGCAGCCCCGAAACCCGGTTCGCGGCCCGCAGATTCTCCGACACCGGCCGCATGTAATCGGGCCGCTCCTGCATCGCCACCCCGCGCAGCGGCGTCGCCACCGCGAACATCGTGATGGGCTTGCCCTCCGGAGTCTGCCCCTCGCCCTGCGCAAGCACCCGCGGCGCCAGCGCCTGCGTGGTGATGTAATTGCTCACCGATCTCAGCGCTCCCGGGCGCAGTTCGAACGGATCGAAGCCCAGATTCGTGAAATCGCCCTGTTCCGCAGCCTGCTGCGCCCGATATCGCCCCACCGTTTCACCAGCCGCGGGCCGGTTCACGATCGGCAGCCCCCAGGCGTCATCCGTCTGGCCGCCGGTCGAGAGCCGCATCTGGTAGCGCAGCGCATCCACGTTTCGCAGTGTCGGATTGAGCCGCCCGAGCGCGGAATAGAGCGAATCGCGCTGAAAATCGAAAATTTCGTTCGTCCCGGTGGCCGCGGTGAAGTCGTCCGGCGCGCGATACCCCACGTCGCCCCGGAACGAAAACCCCGCCGGCACGTTCCCAGTCACCAGCGCGTTGCGAAACCGCAGTTCCGAAGCAATGTCCGTGCCCGCGGCGTTCCGGCCGGCGGAGCCGGAGAGCAGGTTGCGGTCGAGACCGCGGCCGTCGCCCAAGGCGTTCTGGGCGGCCGCCTGGCCGGCCAGGGCGGCAAGAAGGGCCGGAGCGGCGGAAAACCGCACAAAGGCGCGGAAAAATGCGTTTCGGCGCGAAAAACGTTGAAATTGGGACTTCATGCGGTCTTTCCTCTCGGCGAACTGTAGACGCGGCGTGAGCCCGCGTCCGCCCGAGCGAAAACCGCCGTGGCCCCGGACCTTACAGCCGCACCACGTCCGCTTCGGAAGGCCCGCCCAACTCCGCGACCACCTCGCCGCAGGGCCGATCCTTCGGCACGACGAGGTAGTAGATCAGCGAGCCATCCCGCCAGACGGCCAGCGGGGAATCCTGCGGGCGGGGGGCAGCGAGGACGTAGCACTTTCCGGCATCGATCTGGAGCGAACCGGTGTCCTGCTGCACAAAGAGGCTCAGAGGCGCGGAATCGGACTCAGCCTGGTAGAGGCCGTGCACTGCGCGGCCGCCGCCGGGGACGGAGCATTCGCCGATCGCGACAAAGCGATATCCGACGCGCGAAAGATCGAGCGAATCGATCGAAGCGTGCAGATAACCCTCGACAAAGCCTTCCGCGGGCGCCAGTTCGTCAACGGACATCTTGCTCTTGAAGTGACCGCCGAGTTCCGAGCATCGGATGTGCTCGCGCTCCACGTGAGCGAGCAGGGAGACGCGCGAAACCCGGTCAGCCAGATCGATGTTCCGGCTGCGCCAGGGCTGAATGAAGATCATGGACACGGCAAGGACGAGCACCGCCGCGGCCGCGAGACGGACCACCCAGCGGCGGCGGGGGCGACCCGCGCCGATGGTCGCGACGACATCGTTCCGCCCCAGGACCTGTGCGACCTTCGCGCGGACCTCGGCCGGCGCGTTGCCGTCGCGGGACATGACTTCGCCGACACGCGTGCGGAGCGTCCGCTCGAACTCGATGGCCTTCGCCACCTCGGGCCGTGACGCCAGAAGGGCGCGCAGGGCCGATTCCTGATCGGCGGTGAGTTCACCATCCGCGGCGCAGCGGATCAGTTCCGCCTCGGAGGGGTGGAACGACCCTCCGCTGGTCGGTTTGCCGTGGCCGGACTCTCTTCCATTGGCGCTGTGGTTGAAACTCATGACTCTCGCCCATCATCGTGTGGTTCGGGGACTCGAACTTCCGGTTCTTCGCTCGCCGCGATGGCATCGGTCAGGACCCGCCGCACGCGGTGCAGGCGGCTCATGACGGTTCCGATCGGCAGATCCATGATCTCGGCGATCTGCCGGTATTTCAGCCCTTCCACACCCCACAGGAGCAGAATTTCGCGCTGCTCCGGCCGCAGGTCGTCGATCGCCCTTTTCAGCGCCCCATCCACGTGCTCCCAGTCGAGGGACCGCATGTTCCAGGCCGGAGGGGGATCGTCCGGCGCCCGCGACGCGGGATCGGCCTCCGTGAATCCATCCACGGCCCTGGGCGCGCGGCGCTGCCGATCCAATCGTGTTCGGTGCGCATTGTGGAGGATCGTGAAAAGCCATGGCCGAATGCCCCCGCCCTTCTCCTCGAACGACTTCGCGGCTTGCAGGGCGCGGAGGTAAGTCTCCTGAACCAGGTCCGAAGCATCCTCAGGCCTGCGCGTGAGCTGCATCGCCATGCGATGCAGGGCGTCCAGGTGCTGAAGGGCGAGTTGCTCGAACTCCAACCGTTCCAAGAAGGGCCCGTCCTCTCGCCAATGGGTTAACCAGCCAGACGCCCCGGGTATTCCCGCGCAGCGCCGGGGTTTTCTTGCCCGCCCGGCCCCCCTGCCGGGGGATTTTCCGAGGCAGGCGTCCGGGAACACCATGTTCCGCGTTTTGATGCCCGCCGTCGAACTCTCGAAGCGCGTTTCAGCCGTTCTGGCCCTCGTTTTCGCCCCCATATCGCCGGCGGACGCGTTCCTTGGCGGCCAGGAGCCCGGAAGTCGAAATTTCGCCATCTTTTTCGGCTTTCGGGGGCTGAATGACCGGTTTCGCTTCGCCGGCGCTCCCCGGCGCCGACCTCGTGGCGCGCAGAGCGGTTCGGACAGCCTCGCGACGGCGTGCTTCCGCCTCGGCCGTCGAGACCTGGGCGGGCGCCTTGGGGCCTCTCCCGCCCGCCCCCGCCCCCGCCCCCGGATCAGCCCGGCGGGCCGGGCGGGCGAGTGGGACTCCCGGTGAAGCCTCGGCGGTCTCAGCGGCAGGCGCCCTGCCGGCAGCCCCCCGCCCCCGCCCCCGGGAGCCCCGCAGGCGGGCGGCGGTCGCGGCGGCGCGGTCGCCCTGCTCCCGGGCGGTGTCGAGGGCGGCGCGGCGGATTTCCGCGGCGAGTTCCCGGGTGAGAAGGCGATCCCACGCGACGCGGCGGGTTCCGACATCGAAGAGGAACACCACAAGGGCCCAGACCAGGAGGACGCGCCACAGGGGGGTGGAGGCGAGCATGGGCTGGAGGCCGGATCGGTCGAAAAGGGTGGCGTCCTGCGGGCGGTTTAGGTCGAAGACACGCCCGCCGGTCTGCTCGGCGAGCCGGCGGAGCGCGGAGACATCGGAGCGCAGGCGGCGGTACTCGGCGCCGGAGGCGCGGGACGCGCCGGAGATGAGGGGCGGCAGGGCGCGCTGGCCCTGGCGCGGGGTGAGGGCGACGACGTAGTTGCCGCTGCGCTCGGCGTCCACTTCCGCTTCGTAGACGCCGGGGCCGGTCTGGGTGAGGCGGATATCGCGCGGGCGCGATGAATCGGGCTCATAGAGGAGACCGGGCACGGTGAGCAGGTCGAGGGGCGCGCCGGATTCGTCGGCGGCTTCGAGGCGGATGTGGAGGCGGCCATCGACGACTTCGGTGAAGAGCGCGCCGGCGGTGCGGCCCGGCGGGCGCGCCACGCCGCGGACGATCTGCGTCCAGAGTTGCCCATAGCCGGACCAATCGAGCCAAGGCGCGGCCCAGCGGTGGGCATCGGACGTGAACGCGGCGACTTCGCCGAGTCCGACGTTCCAGTGCGCGAGGAGGGGCTCGCCGGAGGGCGCTTCCGCGGCATAGGTGATGGTGGGCTCCGGCCGGCGCTGGGTGAGCACAAGGCCGAAGAGGCGGGGCCATGAACCGCCGACACCGGCGGTGAGGGGGGAGCCCGATGGAAGGATGACAGGGGTGAAAGGTGTTTCGCGGATCTGCGGCTTGCGCACGACGCGGATTTCGCGGATGAAGACGCGCGGGAGGCTGTAGGGATCGAGCACGCGGTGGTGCGCGCCGCGGCCGCGGGCCGCGATGGCGCTGAGTGTCTGGACATCGGCCTCGTCGCCGACGGCGATGGTGGAGATGGTGACGCCGTCGGAGGCGAGGTCGGTGGCGATGTTGAGCGCTTCTTCGGATGAGCCGCGGGAGCGGCCGTCGGAGAGCACGATGACGTGCTTCACGTTGGCTTCGACGGAGCGGAGCATGCGGCCCGCCTCGGCGAGGGCGGGGTTGAGGTTGGTGCCGCCGCCGGGCGAGATGGCGCGGACGCGATCGGCGGTTGCCTGCGCGTCTTCATTGGGGCCAATGGGGACGAGTGTCTGCGACACGTTGTTGAACGTGACGACTCCGACGAGATCCTTGCGGTCGAGGGTTTCGATGGCGAGAGCCGCGGCTTCGTTGGCGATGTCCTGCTGGGTGCGGGAGCCGCCCAGGACGCGCTGGCCCATGGAGCCGGAGGAATCGAGCACGAGGACGATGGCGGCGGAGGGGATGACGAGTTGCTCGGGCAGATCGAGGCGAACGGGCAGGATGTCTTCGATGGGGGTGCCGTTCCATCCGCCGGGGCCGAAGGAATCGGGCCCGCCGACCATGACGAGGCCGCCGCCGAGGGCGCTGACGTAATCGACGAGCAGGGCTTGCGCGGAGCGCGGGATTTCTTCTGCGGCGACGTTCTGGAGGATGACGGCGTCGTACGCGTGGAGTGAGAGCAGGTCAGGAGGCAGGCCGCCGGGCGGCGCAACGTGGACTTCGAGGCCGGCACTGCGGAGCGCGGAGGGGAGCGCGGCGCCGCTGCCGCGGGGATCTCCCTTGCTGACGCCATCGAGCACGAGGACTGCGCCTCTGCCGGGGGTGACGGTGACACTTTCGCCCCGGTTGTTGGCGGCGATGGTGTCGGCGCCGGAATCGGGCTCGAAGACGGCGGCGAACCTGTGGATGGCTTTCTCATCGAGGCGCACTTCGGCGACTTCAACGTGTGTGCCCGCGCCGATTTCGACGCGGCGGCCGGCGCCGGGTTCGGCGCCGTTGATATCGACGAGTTCGCCTTCGCGAAGGAGGAAGAGCGTGCCTCGGGCGGGCGCCGCGGCGCGGAGGCCGATGCGCACGGCGACGGTGGATTCGCTTGCGGCCTGGGGCGGAGAATCGACGAACTCGACGGCGACTTCGGGCTGCGCGCCGTAGGCAAGGGGGAGGACATCGATGGGCGTGCGCCTCACGATTGATGCATCGCCGCCCCCGGTTCCCCCGGAAAGTTCCTGCGCTGCGCGCACTGCATCACCGGTGGTGGCGGCGCCATCGCTGGCGAGGAGGAGGCGGGCGGAGGCGCCTGGGGGAATCATGGCCGCGGCGAGGCGGAGGGCGTCTTCGATGTTGGTGCCTTCGGAGAGGCGGAGGTCGAGGGGGATGTCCTGCACGCCGCGGGCATCGGCGCCGAGGGTTGAGATGGGGCGGGGGGCGAGCACGGCGACGGCGGCGCCATCGAACACGACGGCGCCGAAGAGGTCTTCGTTCGGGCGCGCGCCGGATCGGAGAGATTCATGGATGGCGTGCTGGAGCCAGTCGCGGATGGCGGAGGTGGCCTGCCGGGGGCGACCATCAGGCTCGCGGCCGAGGTCGGCGAAGTGACGGACGGAGCCGGAGACATCGACGACGGCGATGACGGCGAGGCGCTCGGTGCGGCGGACGGCGGCGGTGCCTGCGAGCATAGCGGCGACGAGGGCGATGAGGAGGGAGCGGGCGATGACGGCCGACCAGGCGCGAGCGGCGCTCATGGTTCGCATCCAGCGCAGGCCGATCACCCCGAGCGGAATCGCGATCAGGGCAAGCAGAAGCCAGACGGGCTGTGCAAAGGAAAGGCCCACGGGGGAGTGTACGGGGGTGGTTTGGCCCCGACGGGGCCGCGAGGGCCGAGAAGAGGGAACTTGGCGATGGGGTTGGACGCCTGTTCCGGGCGGCCTAGATTTCGGTCGGAGGAATCTGAGTTCGGCGCGCCTTCGGGCGGCCATCCTGGAGGAGCAATCAGCAATGGTCCATCGTCATGGCGTCCGGTCGGCGGTGAGTTCGTTCGGGCGGGCGGCGGTGGGCGCCGGGCTGGCGGGTGCGGCCGGGATGCTGGTGTGCGCGACAGGCGCATCGGCGGCGCCGCGCGGCGAGGGCGCGGGCGACACGCACACGCTGATGGTGGCGCCTGACGGATGGCCTCGGGATGGGCTGATGCCGGTCGTGGAAGGCGTGTTTGGCGATCAGGGGCCTGCGGCGGTGGATGCGGGCCTGCTTCGCGGCGTGTGCCCCGAGGAGCCTCGGCTGCAGAACCACACTGAGGTTCCGATGCCGACGGTGTGCCTGTGCTTCATCTTCCAGGAGGAGGTGGGCGCAGTGTTCAACGCGCCCATCGCTCACTACCCGATCGAGATTCTGCGGGTGGGGATCGGATGGTCTTCGCAGGGCGGCGGCGCGCCGGATTCGCTGGAGGAGGCAATCAAGATCTATCCGGCGGGGCTGCCGAATCCGGGGGGGGCGCAGTTCGTGACGCTCGGCCCGTTGATGGTGGATGGCGCCGTGAATGAGTTCACGCTGTCGGGGCCGGGGCGGATCATCAACTCGGGCCCGTTCATGGTTTCGCTGGAGTTCTTCAACTCGAGCGCCGTGGCGGGCGCGGGTCCGATTCATGACGGGCTGGGGTGCATACCGGGGCGCAACGCGGTGTTCGCTTCGCCGGGTTTCTGGTTCGATGCGTGCAACCTGGGCGTGACCGGGAACTGGTACTTCCACGTGGTGTACCGGCAGGTGGATTGCGCTGCGCCGACGTGCCCGGCGGACATCACGGGCAACGGCGTCGTCAACGCGTCGGACCTTGCGGAGGTTCTGGGCAGTTGGAGCGGCGCGGGGACCGCCGACCTGAACGACGACGGCGTGGTGAACAGTTCGGACCTGGCGATCGTGCTGGGCGCGTGGGGGCCGTGCCCGCTCTGAGGCGCGGGTGCAACCCGACGAGTGATTCGGCCGATTGATGGAATGGCGCGAGCGTCGCGCCGTCGTTTGCCGGGCGCATGGTCGGGGCTCGGTCGGGCAGGAACGGCTTCTCTGGGGAGCACAGACGTGGGCGTCCATGGCAAGCGGTGCGGCGGCGTGTCTCGGCTTGAGGCGTCGGCGTGGGCGGTTGTTGCGGCGCTCTGCGGCTGCATGGCGGGCGTGAAGGCGCAGGCGGCGACGACCCATGTCTTCCGCGACGGGCTGAATGGGTACTCCGGGACGCGGGACGCGACGATCCGGACATCGGCGCCCGGCGTTGCGGACGGGGCCGCGGAGTTCGTGGAGTGGAACACGGATGACCCCGCGGGCTCGCAGATGGACGCGTTTGCGCTACTGCGGTTTGACGACATCTTCGGGGTGGGCGCGGGGCAGATACCGCCGGGCTCGCCCATCATCTCGGCGACGCTGACGTACACGATCTTCGATGGCTCATCGGTGGGGACGGTGAGCGAGGCGCTGGTGGCGTGGACGGAGGCGACGACGTATTCCGGGTTCGGGCCCGCGGCGGGGGTGCAGGCGGGGGACTACGGGTTTGAGAACATCGCGACGGCGCATGCCCCGGCGGGCGCGGTTCCGGTGAACGTGACGCGGAGCCTGACGACATGGTCGGAGGATCCGTCGCAGAACCGGGGGTGGATCTTCCGGCCGACGAACTCGGTGACGCGGGGGCGGTTCCGCTCGAGCGAGTTCGCGGCGAGCCCATCGCAGCGGCCGACGCTGACGGTGGTGGTGAATGACTCGGCGACGCCGACGCTGCTGCGGGGCCCTTATCTGCAGTCCGGCGCGCCGACGTCGATGACGATCGTGTGGCGCACGGACATGGCGACGGAGAGCGTGGTGCGGTATGGCGCTGCGCCGGGGACGCTGGATCAGACGGTGACGGTGGCGGGCGCGCGGCGGGATCACGCCGTGGAGGTTGCGGGGCTGGCGCCGGACACGGTGTTCTTCTACTCGGTGGGAACACCGACGGCGACGCTCGCGGGGGGCGATGCGGCGCACTTCTTCCGCACGTCGCCGGAAGTGGGCGCGCATCGGCCGTTCACGTTCTGGGTTCTGGGCGACGCGGGCACGCTGAACGGACCGATGCTGGCGATGCGGGACGCGATGCTGGCGGTGAACGGCGGCGCGGCGCCGGACCTGCTCGTGCACGTGGGGGACATCGCGTATGTGCTCTCGACGGACGGCGAGATGACGGACACGTTCCTGGGGCCGCACGGATCGATCCTGCGGCGGTGCATCGCCTGGCCGACGGTGGGCAACCACGAGGAGTTCAACGCGGATTCGAACGCGGAGATGGGCGTGTTCTATGACACGTTCGTCTTGCCGCGGATGGGCGAGTGCGGCGGGGCGGCGTCAAACACGGAGGCGTATTACTCGTTCGACTATGGCGATGTTCACTTCGTGTGCATGAACACGGCGCGGCCGACGCGCACGCCGGGCTCGCCGATGCTGCAGTGGCTGGAGGCGGACCTGGCGGCGGCCGCGGGGACGGCGAAGTGGCTGGTGGCGTACTGGCATCACCCGGTGTATTCGCACGGCACGCATGATTCGGACCTCGAGATCAACTCCATCGAGATGCGGCAGCACGTGATGCCGCTGCTGGAGCAGGGGGGCGTTGACCTGGTGCTCGTGGGGCACTCGCACGGGTATGAGCGATCGTTCCTGGTGGATGGGGCGTATGACACGCCGACGACGGCGGCGGGGCACATCGTGGATGGCGGCGGCGGCGCCGCGGGGACGGGCGGGGCGTATGTGAAGAGCGTGGGGCTGAACCCGCGCGAGGGCGCGGTGCACGTGGTGGCGGGGCACGGCGCGGCGGCGCATGGGGTGGGGTCTCACCCGCTCATCTACCTGGCGGAGAACTTCGTGGGCTCGTGCCTGGTGGAGGTCAACGGGGACACGCTTTCGTTCCGGAACATCCGTTCGACGGGCGTGGTTTCGGACATGTTCACGATCGTGAAGCAGGGGGCGGCTCCGTGCCCGGCGGATCTGAACGGGGATGGGTTCGTGAACGCGGCGGACCTGGCGGCGGTGTTGGGGAACTGGGGGCTGTCGGGCGTCGCGGCGGACTTGAATGAGGATGGGACGGTGAACAGTTCGGATCTGGCGGTGCTGCTGGGGGGGTGGGGGGATTGCAGGTGAGGGGACGGGGAGCGGAAGGCCGGGCGTGCTAGACTTGCGGTCTTCGCATGACCGCGCCCGCCACTCCAATCGCTGATCAGACGGTCGAATCGACCGGGGGCGTCCGCTCCGTCTCCTTCGTCAGCCTCGGCTGCCCGAAGAACCTTGTCGATTCGGAGAAGATGCTCGGCCTGCTCGCGGAGAGCGGGCTGACGCTGGTTTCGGACGATGGGGACGGCGAGGGCGGCGCGGACGCTGTGGTGATCAACACGTGCGGGTTCCTGGAGGCTTCGAAGGAGGAATCGCTCGAAGTCATCCGCGAGGCGATCCGGCGGAAGCAGGAAGGGAAAGTGAAGCGCGTGGTGGTGGCGGGGTGCCTGGTGCAGCGGCACCGCGCGAAGATGCTGGAGTGGGCGCCGGGCATCGATGCGATGGTGGGCGTCTTCGATCGCGATCACATCGTGGACGCGGTGTCGGGCGGGGCGGGGGTGGACTCGGGGATGGGGGACGCGGAAAGCCGCGGCGTGATTCCGGCGGATCGGCCGAAATACTGGATCGCGGGCAATGCGCTGCAGGCGGCGAAGGATCGGGGGCTGAAGACCACGGGCCTGACGGTGAACGGGCGGGACGGGAAGGGGCTGGGGTATTTCGAATCGGATTCGGCGCGGCTGCGCCTGACGCCGCGGCATTACGCGTATCTGCGGATGAGCGAGGGATGCAACCAGAACTGCGCGTTCTGCACGATTCCGTCGATCCGCGGGAAGATGCGGTCGAAGCCGCTGAGCGCGATTCTGGAGGAGGCGCGGGAGTTGTTCGCGGACGGGGCGTTCGAGATCAACCTGATCGGGCAGGATACGACGAGTTACGGGGATGACATCGGCTTCGGGCTTCAGCCGCGGGATGGGCGTGATGGCGGAGGATTCGGCGCGATGCGCGGGCTGCCGGGGCTGCTCGCGGCGCTGAACGACGCGGTGGAGCGGGATGCGGGCGGGCGCGGGTGGATCAGGCTGATGTACGCGTATCCCTCGAAGTTCACGGAGGAGATGATCGAAGCGATCGCGGACCTGCCGCACGTGGTGAAGTACATCGATATGCCCCTGCAGCACGCGAGCGACCGGATGCTGACGGCGATGCGCCGCAACGTGAGCGCGGAGCACCAGCGCGAACTCGTGCTGCGGCTGCGGGAGCGCATTCCGGGCCTGGCGATCCGCACGACGCTCATCACCGGCTTCCCGGGCGAGACGGAGGAGGACCACGAGGAGCTGCTGGAGTTCGTCGAGGAGATGGCGTTCGAGATGCTGGGCGTGTTCGAGTATTCGCGCGAGGACGGCACGGTGGCGGGGCGGATGGATCTCGATGATTCGCTGCGCGTGCCGGCGGAGGTCAAGTCGCGGCGGAAGCACGAGATCATGTCGCTGCAACAGAGGATCGCGTTCGAGCAGGCGAAGTTTCTCGCGGCGGATTTCGACCCTGAACGGCCGGCGGAGACGGGGCACAGGTTCGACGTGCTCATCGATGAGGCGCTGCGCACGCGAGGGCGGGCGACGGCGGGCGTCGGCGGGGGGGGGCGGCTCTTTCGCGGTCGGGCCTATTTTCAAGCGCCGCAGGTGGATTCGAACGTGTTCGTGCAATCCGAGCGCGGAGTCGAGCCGGGCGCCCTCGTGCAATGCGCGATCGTGGGGAGCGAGGGATACGACCTCGTGGCGCGGCCGTGCGACGAGCTGGAGGCTGCCGGGGCCTGAGCCGGGTCGGGCGCTGTGTCAGTTCGCGCGGTGGGTGGTCCCGTTCGCGTTCGCCTCGGCGCGCTGCCGGGCCAATCGAGCAATCTTGTGATCGCCGCCGACGCTCACCGCGAGTTCGTCCGCCGCTCGCGCGAGCAGCGGAGCGGCCTCATCGCGCCGGCCCTGGAGCGCGAGGCACTGGCCGAGTGCGCACCGGATGATGCCGGCCCGCACGTGCTCCGGCGGAAGATCCTGCGAAGCCCGCGCATCGCATTCCCGGAGAACGGCCTCGGCGTCGGCGTGATGTCCACCGTCGCTCAGCACTTCGCCGGCGAAGCAGAGCCGGCTGATGGATCGCACCGGCGGCGCTTCCGACGCGCGGAGAACGTTGAACGCGTCGATGAGCAGCGCGGCGATCGGCGCCTCGCGCGAGGCGAGTCGCCCCCGCAGCTCGGCAGCCTGCGTGAGCGAAGAGGGATTCGCAAGCCCGAGGAGCAGCAGGTCTTCCTTGAAGCCTTCCAGAGCCCAGTCGATCGCTTCTTCGTGTCGCCCCTGCTGCGTGCAGGTGATGCAGAGCCGCCAATAGCCGCGGGAGACGCTGTCGTCGTGCGCGCCGTGAGGCGTCGCCTCGAGCCATGCGTGCATCAGCGCCTCCGCCTCGCTGTATCGTTCGTCGCGCAGGCGGAATCCGGCGAGCATGCTCATGCACTCGGCGCGGTAGCGGTCGCGGGTTGGGGGCAGCGCGCGGAACATGTCCGCGGCTTGTGTGAGGCGCTCCTCGGCTTCCTCCGGCCGGGACTGGGCGTCGAGGAACATGGCGTAACTCATCAGGACGCGCGCATGATCGGGTGAGTGGCGCGCTTCGCCCTGCCCGAAGATGTCCAGCGATCGCCGGTACATCTTCTCGGCGCGGCCCAGATCCTGCGACGCCCGATCACACCAGAGCGCATAGCCCAGGGCGCCGACGGCCGCGGCGGTGCGGGGATGAAGGGGGCCATGAAGAGTCTGCTCCACGCCGACGGCTTCCTCCATGATCGGGACGCTGGAGATCTCGCCCATATGCGCCTTGGCGCGCCCGAGCAAGGTCAGCGTCTCGGAGAACGGGGTCAGATCGCCGCGGCGGCCGTGAGCCCGGAGCAGGGCGACCGCCCGCTCGAGGTGCGTCGCGACGTGGCCCCATTCCCAGCGGGGAATATGCATGCGCGCCAGCGCGATGCGCACATCGGCCTCGACAAGCGGCTGGTCCGCGAGTTGAGCGAGCCGGCGCTCCAGGGTGCGGGCCGCAACGCTCATCGATCCCTCGGCGGTTTCTCCGGGTTCGAGCGAGCCGATCGTGGCGCTGAGGATCTCGGCGACCCTCTGGGACCGTTGCTCGGCCTCCGCCGCCATCGCACGCGCCGTTCCTGCATCGCGCCTTGCCGCGGCTGCGCGGTTCTGCGCCGCCCAGATCACCGCGGTTGCCGCTGTAGCGCAGATGACGACGCCGGCGGCGCCGGCAATGAGCCGCCTGTGGCGCCCGGCCCACTTCTTCGCGACGTACATCGGCGTGCGGCGGCGGGCCGCGACGGGCTCCCCGCGGAGCCATCGGCCGAGGTCTTCAGCCAATGCGATTGCGGCGGAGTACCTGGCAGCGGGGTCCATCGCGGTGGCGCGGGCGACGATGGCCCTCAGGTCTCTATCCTGCGCTGATTCGCCGCCGAGCAGTTCATTGAGTGTCGCGCCGAGGGAATACACGTCGGACGCGGGGCGGAGAGGCGCGCCCGAGAGCTGCTCCGGGCTCGCGTAGCCCGGTGTTCCACCGGCGCCGAGCGTCGGGCCGGCGCCTTCGCGATCAACAGGCTCGGTTTCCTCGTCAGTGGCGGACCGCGAGACGCCGAAATCGACGAGCTTGGGAACACCGTCGCGCCCGACCAGGATATTTGCGGGCTTGATGTCGCCGTGAACCACCATCCGCTCGTGCGCGCACTGCGCGGAGGCGCAGATGGGCAGGAACAACTGCACGCGCTCCGCTCGACTCAGGCGGCGCTCGCGACACCAGACGTCGATCGCGTCGCCATCGACATGCTCCATGACCAGATACTGCTCACCGTCGTCGGTGGCGCCGCCATCGAACATCCGCGCGATGTTGGGGTGATCGAGCCGGGCGAGGAGCCGGCGCTC
Organism: uncultured Phycisphaeraceae bacterium; assembly: GCA_964529265.1. Classification (GTDB taxonomy): domain Bacteria; phylum Planctomycetota; class Phycisphaerae; order Phycisphaerales; family UBA1924; genus CAZGVW01. The sequence goes on along the minus strand of CAZGVW010000092.1, from coordinate 31,446 downwards.
CCGCTCGAAACGCGCGAGGAGCCGCTCGCTTCGGATGTCCGGCCGCGTGACCTTGATCGCGACTTCCTGATCGAACGCGCCATCGTCGCGGATGGCGTAGAACACGGCGCCCATGCCGCCCGCGCCCAGCGGGCGCAGGAGCCGATAGGGGCCGATGCGCCGGGCCACTGTGGCGCTCAACATGGCCTGCGACGAAACATGCTCGACCGCGCTCGCGTGCGGCGGCATGAGGAAATCGCCCATCTCCGCCGAGGTCTGCAGGGCGCGGCGCGCCACTCCCGCCAGCGCCGGGCTCTCCCGCCCCAGGATCGCCAGGGCGCGCTCCGCCGCGGCGGCGTCGTCGCCCGCGGCTTCCACCGCCCGCTTCAGGCGCAGCATGTCCTCGGGAGTCGTCATTCCTGGTCCTTGCGGAGTTCCTCGAAGAGCCACGCCCGCGCCACGCTCCACCCGCGGTCAACCGTGACGCGCGAAACGCCGAGCGCCGCGGCTGTCTCTTCGATCGTGAGGCCGCCGAAGAATCGCAGTTCGACGATCGCGGCGAGGCGCGGATCGAGCCCCTCCAGCCGCGCCAGGGCGTCGTGCAGATCGAACAGATCGATCGAGCGCTCCTCATAGCGCGCGAGCGCCTCATCCAGCGGCAGGCGGTCTCCCCCGGCCTGGCGCTTTTGCGCGTTGCGGCGGCGCGCGTGGTCCACCAGCGTCAGCCGCATGATGCGCGCGGCCTTGGCGATGAGCGCGCCGCGACCTTCCGGCGCGCTTTCCGTCTCCTCACCCATGCGGATGATCGCCTCGTGCACGAGCGCGGTCGGCTGGAGTGTGTGGTCGGCCCTCTCGCGCCCCAGGTAGGAGCGCGCGATGCCCCGGAGGCGCGAGTACACCGTCGGCCGGGCCAGTGCGTCGCGGGCGATGGCGGACCTGATCGTCACGTCCTCTTCCTCGAAGTCCGGGGCGATGGCGGGGCGAAACCGGCCGAACCCCCGGGACATTCCGACCTCCGGAGCCCGGGAAGCCCCTGGAAGGCCATTCGCCGATTGGAATGAGGCGGTTCCATCCCCGACTGCGCCTCTCCTGAAGGCAGTCTACCCGCTGATCGAAGCGGCGGAAGCGCCGAGCGCGCGTTGCTCGACGCCTGGTCCGCGGCGGCGCGTTGATTCTGCGCGAAGAAGCCTCGGGGCGCGCTTATCGGGCGGCGCCGGCCAAGCCAACTGAGAGGGGACCAGTCATGCTCAACCTGTGGAACCGGTCGCGCGTCGCTCGTGCAATCATCGGAATCGGCGCCGCCGCCACGGCCATTGCTCCGGCGGCGCACGCGCAGTGCCTGGAGGGCTGCACGGCGATCCACACGCTCGTGGGCGAGGCGGCGGGCGACCAGTTCGGGTGGGTCTCGGACGCCGTCGGCGACCTGAACGGCGACGGGGTGCAGGAGTTCGTTCTCACGGCGCCGACACGCGACGGCTTCGGCGCGGACGCAGGGCGCATCTACGTGTACGACGGCGCCACGGGCGCCGAACTGTTCCGCGCTACGGGCCCCGGAGGAGGCGCGTGGCTCGGGCATGACGCGACCGGGGCGGGCGACGTGAATGGAGACGGCGTTCCGGACGTGATCGCAGGGGCCCCGGATCTGGCCAACGGCGGGACGGGACGCGTGATCATCTACTCGGGCGCATCCGCCGGCGCGGGCGTCGCGCTGCATACGTTCTTCGGCGCCGCGGCGGGCGACCAGTTCGGGCTCGTCGTGACGGGCGACGGCGATTTCAACGGCGACGACGTTTCGGATGTCGCCGTGGGCGCTCCCGGAAGCGACGCCGCGGGCGTGGATTCCGGCCGCGTGTACATCTATTCCGGCGCGGATTTCTCGCTCATCTGCACCCTGGATGGATTCGGCGCGGGCCACAACTTCGGGGGCGGCGTGTCTTTCGTGGGCGACCTGGATGGCGACGGGCGCGATGAAATCACGATTGGCGCGAACAACGCGCCTCCGGGCGCCATCGGACAGGCATACGTCTTCCGGTTCGACGGCGCATCGTGCGTCCTGATGCACACGCTGAACCCGGAGCCGCCCGCCATCGACTTCGGCCAGTGGTTCATCAACGCCGGCGACGTGGACGGCGACGGCGTGAACGACATCTACCTCAGCGACTTCCAGTTGAACAAGGCCTATGTCTTCTCCGGCGCGACGGGACTGAGGATTCGTCTCCTCACCGGCATGGGAATCGGGCAGTTCGGGATCGGGCGCATCGTTGACGATGTGAACGGCGACAACCACGCCGATCTGATCCTCGCCGCGTGGATCCAGGGAACCGGGGGCGTTCAGGCGGGCAAGGCGTTCGTCTATTCAGGCGCCGATTCCACCGTGCTCGAGACCTTCACGCACAACGTGCCATTCGCAGGCTTCGGATTCGATGCGAACGGCATGGGCGACGTGAACGGAGACGGGAAGGACGACTATCTCATCACCGCGGGCCTCGACTCCAGCGCGACCGGCCGCGCGTACGTCATCGCGGGAACCATCGGCCCGCCGTGCCCGGGCGATCTGAATGGAGACGGGATGGTGAGCGGAACCGACCTTGCGATTCTGCTCGGCGCGTGGGGCCTCCCCGGCGACGCCGACCTCTCCGGCGACGGAGTGGTGGGGAGTTCGGATCTCGCGCTGCTGGTTGGGTCTTGGGGCCCGTGCCTCTGAGCGAGGCGACCGAGGCTCATCGAACCATCACGGCTTGCCGCTGCCGCCGGCGGGCGGGGTCGGGGCGCCGGCCGGGTTTGCCGGAGCCGCGCCCTGTCCGCCGCTGCGCGGCGGTGGGCCTGCAGGAGCCGTCCGATTCTGAGCGCCGCCGGCGCCGCCACCGCCCGTTCCGCCGGACACCGACTGCGTTGACGTTCCGACGCGCTGGCTGTTCTGCACGCCGACGGCGCCGGTGAAGTACCGGCCGCCGCCACGGGCCCGCGGCTGGCTGGAGGGCCAGAAGGGGTAGCCGTCGATCTGCCGGTGGACGTAATCGGGCGCCTGGACGAGCAGTGTGCCGTTGTATTCGCGGATGCTCGCGGCGTCGCCGCCGTTATCGAGCCATTGATCCGGCTCGACGATGGTCGTGATGAGCTCGACGATCTGCTGCGTGCGCTGCTGGCGCGATTCGCGCTCGCCGCGGTCCTGCTCCTCATTCTGGAAGATGCTGCCGGCGCCGCCGCCCTCGCGCTGGTTCAGCACGCTGTCGAGATCGAGCGCGGGGAACTGCGTGAACGAGGGCATATCGAAGAGCAGATCATTGATGTCGTATACGCGCAGGTAGGTGGTGCGATTGAGGCGGCTCCTGGGGCCCACTTCGAGCTCTCCGGACCGCGCGAGTTGCCACGTGTTGCCGCTGAACGCATCGCCCTGCGCCTTTTCGAGCACGCGCTCGACGAGATCGATCGCCGGGATATTCGCGACCTTCAGCGACATGGTCTGCTCGCGATCGAGGCCGTCGCCGCTCGTGCTGTCGTCAACCCACTTGGGGTCGATCGGGGCGCCGGTGACATCGGCGATGAACGCCATGATGTCTTCCAGGCGTGCATCCGTGAACTCGACCGTAATTGGCTTGAGCATCCGCGCGAGGGTCTGGGCGCGAGGATCGCCGTGCGCCGCGGGCGGCGGGGCGGGAGGCGCGCTAACGCTCTGAGCGAGCGCCGGGTCGCCGGCGAACATCGCCACCGCGGCCGCGGCCACAAGCGATTGGACTGTCCAGTTTCGTGTGCTCGCCATGGTCCAGATCCTCGCCTTTCCTGCATTGAGGTCCGAGAACGCGTGATCCTAGGGCGGCCCTGGAAGAGGCCTCGGTTCACCCCGGATTAGACCCCCGCCTTCGCTCCGGGTTCCTTCGGCTGTTTCCTCAGGGGCCCGAGGGCGGGACGGCGGCCGACCGGGCCTCCAGTCCCCTGAGGGCCTCGGAGGCGGCCAGGAGGGCCATGGCGGATGCCTCGAGGGGCTGCCGCTGGTCCCAGGGGGCCATGCGGATGCCGCCGAGCGCTCGCTCCGGCTGCTGGAACATGTGGGCTTCTTCGGGGCCGGAGGCCAACTGCATCAGAAAGCGGAAAGAGCCGCTCAAACTCGACAATTCGCGCGCAAACTCGGCATCCGGCGTGAAGCGGCGGTCGGCGGCCATGGTGGCCAGGAACGCCAGCGGTCGCGCGACCTGCCAGTTGGGGAGCGGCGTGGAACCGGTGGTGAACACCACGCCGCCGGCGAAGTCGCGATTTTGCTCGGAGAGGTCGGCGGCATTCAGTTGGTGGCGCCAGACGAGCGTTCTGAAGTCACGGAGGCCGATTTCGCTCGGAATTGGCGCATCCGTGGGGATCAGAGCGAGTTCTGCCCAGCCGAGCCAGGGCATGAGGGCGGCGAGGCCGCCCGGCGGGGCCTCGCGGAAGAGGGATCGCACGGCGGCCGCGGCTTCCTGTGGCTCGATGAGTTGGAGGATGTTCTCCGGCGGGTTAGCCCAGAGCGCCCATGCATAGGCCACGATGGCGCGTTCGGGGGGCGAGAGGCGGTCGGCGTTCTCGGCTCGGAGGGCGTTCACGAACCGCTGCGATTCATCGGATCCGATGCGCATGGCGCGGGTTGCGACGGGGTCGAAGTCGATTCCGGCGGGGATCGGGCCGGAGAGGAGCGGATGGAGTTCGTTCCACTGCGCGAGGGCGATGTAGCGGAGGGCGATGACGACGTCATCGGCGCGGTGGTCGATTTCGCCTTCGGCGATGTCGGTGAGGTCGGCGAGGATACGCACGGCGTGATGCGCGCGCCGGAGCGCATCTTCCGGCTCGGCGCGGAGAGCGTTCGCATAGTCGAGGAGCGCGACCGCGGCGAGGGCCTGGGCCCGAGGATCGGCGACGAGTGGCTCCTCGAAATCGCCGAGCCATGGGCGCAGCGTGCCGAGGAGGCCGAAGGGCTCATCGCCCGGCCACATCCTCGATTCGATGTGGTGGGCGAGGCCATCGGCGAAGGTGCGCAGGCCGCGCATGGTCACGGCGCTGCGGGGAACGACTCGGCCGCCTCTATGCAGGAAGACGGGCGGAGCGCCGGCTGTCGGCTGCGCGAGATGGACGACGGGGAACTGATAGAGCGTGAGTCCGCGTTCGCGCCGGAGCGCATCGAGGCTCACACGAGGATCGCCGATCGCCAAGTTCGGGAGTTCGAGGGCGCTGGTGGCGATGACGAGCCCCTGGATGGGCGTGGCGTTCGTCGAGAGCATGACCCCCGGAAGGACGGCTTCGAGGCGGGCGCCGACGCGGGCCGCGACGCCATCGACACCGGGGGAAAGGTCGGCCGCGGTGTTTTCCAGGGAAGCGCGCTCGGGAAGCGGCGTGAGCGGACCGGCGATCTGCAGATCGATCGCGATCTGCTGCGCGAGGGCCCGGGTGGAGTCATTGCGGAGCGCATCGTTCTCGACGGGCATGCGGGCCACAGCCTGGGCGATGGCTTCGCCCGCGGCGCGCCACAGGTTGTCGCCGTTTTCCTGCATGGACGTCGCGCGGCCGATCACGGCGCCGGAAAGGCGCAGCGTCACGCAGGCGCCGGTCGAGCCCGCGGGATCGATGAACGCGGCTTCCTCCGGCGCCGCGGCGGCGCGGGTCCACTCCTCCACTGTCCGATAAGCGGATATGACGTCGGCGGGAGCGGGCGCCTGGGGCGCCGCGGCGCGGGCGGGCGCGAGGCCCAATAACACCGGAGATAGGGCGAGCACAGCGCGGAGCGTGGCGCCGGCGCGACATTCGATGTTTCGCCTCGTCAACGTGGCGGCGTCCGGTACAATGCGAAAGACGGATCGCGCCGAGGTCCGCGCGTGTTCCTGCACGCGCCAGGCGGCTTTCGCCTGATGGGACCCGGCCGGGCACGGATGTTGATGCCTCATTGGGAAACCAAAGACTCGGGAGGCGCACATGTCCAGAGCCCTCGCAACCGGCGCATCGATGATCCGACTCACCGAAACCCGCCGCAAGATCCTCGTGCTCAGCCTGCTCACGTTCGTGGTCCTCTGCTGAAATCAGACGGCTGCGGACGCTGCTCGATTCACTTATCGCGAAGAAAAAGCCCGGTCGGGAGCGACCGGGCTGTTCTTCATTCCTGCGATGAGAGAGGCGACGCGCCCACGGGGCGAAGGCCTCAGAAACTGATCTTGTCGGTGCCCATGGCGCCGTGATCGTCCATGCCGCCCTTCCGCGGCGGGCGGGTGCGCTCGTGGCCTTCCTCGCGCTCGGCCCGGGCTTCGTCGGCGGCGCCCCACTGGGCCCGCTTGAGCGAGAGGCCGATCTTCCGCTCGTCCGTATCCACGCGGAGGATCTTGACGTCCACCTCCTCGCCCGCCTTCACCACGTCCTGCGGGTTCTCCACCTTGTGGTCGGCGAGTTCGGAGATGTGCAGCAGGCCCTCCAGGTCCTCCTCGAGTTCGACGAAGACGCCGAAGTTCGTGATCTTCGTGACCTTGCCGCGGACGACCATGCCCGGCTGGTAGGCGTCGGGGATGGCGTGCAGCCAGGGATCCTCAGTGAGCTGCTTGTGGCCGAGGCTGATCCGCTGCTTGTCGCGATCGACGTCGAGGACGACGCACTTGACCTTGTCGCCCTTCTTGAACATCTCGTTGGGATGAGCGACTTTCTTCGTCCAGGAAATGTCGGAGACGTGGAGCAGGCCATCGATGCCGGGCTCGATCTCGACGAAGGCGCCGTAGTTCGCGAGGTTGCGGACGGTTCCCTCGATGATCGTGCCGGGCGGGTACTTCTCGGAGACCAGCTCCCAAGGGTTCACCTCGATCTGCTTCATGCCGAGGCTGATTTCCTGCTTGTTCTTATCGATCTCGAGGACGACCACTTCGACCTCGTCGTTGACCGCAACGAGTTCGGACGGGTGGTTGATGCGCCGCGTCCAGGACATCTCGGAGATGTGCACCAGGCCTTCGATGCCGTCTTCCAGGCGCACGAAAGCGCCGTAGGACATGATGTTGACGACCGCGCCCTTGACGCGGGCGCCGACCGGGTACTTCTCCTCGATCTTCTCCCAGGGCGAAGCCTCTTTCTGCTTGAGGCCGAGCGCGATCTTCTCCTTGTCGCGATCGATGTTGAGGACCTTGACCTGCACCTTCTGGTCGATGCGCAGCATCTCGGAGGGGTGGTTGATGCGGCCCCACGACATGTCCGTGATGTGGAGCAGGCCGTCGAGCCCGCCGAGATCCACGAACGCGCCGAAATCTGCGATGTTCTTGACCGTGCCGGTGACGAGATCGCCTTCCTTGATCGTATCGAGCAGACGCTTCTTGGCCTGCTCGCGCTCGGTCTCGATGAGCTTGCGGCGCGAGATGACGATGTTGCGGCGCTGCTCGTCGATCTTCAGGATTTCGGCGCGGACGTCGCGCCCGATGTATTCGCCGATGTCGCCGGGGCGACGGATATCCACCTGCGATGCGGGCAGGAAGACGGGGACGCCGATATCCACCAGCAGACCGCCCTTGATCTTGCGTGTGACGCGCCCCTCCACCACGTCGCCCTCGCGCGCGGTCTGGATGATGCGCTGCCAGTTGATGATGCGGTCGGCCTTGCGCTTGGAGAGGCCGATGACGCCGCCTTCGCCCTCCAGCGTTTCCAGCAGCACCTTCACGCGGTCGCCGACGCGGACGGATGCGGGATCGTCCCACTCCTCCTTCGGCACCAGTCCCTCGGACTTGAGCCCCACCTCGATCACGACGTCGTCGCCAGCGAAGCCGACGATGTGGCCTTCGAGAATGGTTCCCGCGGAGAAGTCCTGGATGGTCTCGCCGAGGAGCGAATCCATGTCGCCCTCGGCGACTTTGACGCCATACGCCTCCTTGAGCATGGCTTCAGCCTCGGCGTCGGCGATAGCCAACGTCGCAATCAGCGTTTCATCGATCATGTGCTCTGAATGTCCTTTTCCGGCCCGCGGCGGCGTCCCCACCGGATCGCCTCGCCACCGAGCCATGCCCGCATTTCCGGCCGGGCGCCGGGCCCCCCTGGGGCGGTCTGGGTTTTGTCCGCCGCGTGGCGGATTTCTCACCCCCGGATCACCACGACCCGGATCATGGGCGAGCCGAGCAGTGTACCGCGCACGAGGCGGCCGGCAACCGCCGCCGGAATGAAGATCTCGTGCGCTGACTCCAGGGGTCGGAGGGGTCCGGGGGCCGGGGGCCGGGTGTGGCCCGGCGCCTCGAGAAACCGGGCCGTGAGGGTCGCTCATACACTTGGCGTATGCCGATCACCATCGTCCGCTTCGACGAGACGCCCAACCCGAATGCGCTCAAGTGCATTCTCAGCGGGCCTGTGGGTGATCACCCCCGTTCTTTTCGTTCCGCCGCGGAGGCAGCGAACGACCCGCTGGCGGCGGCGCTGTTCGGGATCCCGGGCGTGACGACCGTACTGATCAACACCGACTGGCTCACGGTGAACAAGCGGCCTGAAGTGGACTGGAAGCCGGTCAAGGCCGGCGTCCGCCGCGCTGTAGAGGAATGCGCCGGTGTCGGTGGGCGTTCGTAAGGGCCGAATGCCGTCGCGCCGCCGCGGCGACGCCGCCCTGATCGAGCGTCTCGCGACGTGGTTCGCCGCGCACGCGCGGCCGCTCCCGTGGCGCACGCTTCGCGGCGACCGGCGCGACCCGTGGGCGTCGCTCGTGAGCGAAGCGATGCTCCAGCAGACGCAGGTCTCGCGCGTGCAGGAGCGGTTTGGGCCGTTTCTGTGGCAGTTTCCGACACCGGAGGCAATGGCCGCCGCGGATGAGCAGACCGTGCTCGCCGCCTGGTCGGGGCTCGGCTATTACCGCCGGGCGCGGATGCTGCACAAGGCGTCGCAGGAAATCGTGTCAAGATTCGGCGCGCGCGTGCCGGATGGAGTTGCGGACCTGCGCACACTCCCCGGAGTCGGGCCGTACACCGCCGGCGCGATCTCGAGCATCGTCTTCGGCCGCGCCGAACCGATCGTGGACGGCAACGTTGCGCGCGTCCTTGTGCGCGTGCGCGGCGAGGACGCGATGACGAGCGCCCCTGCGACAATGAAATGGGCGTGGAGCGAATCGAGCCGGCTCGCGGAGCTTGCGCACCGCCTCGGGCGCATCGAACTCTTCAACGAGGGGCTCATGGAGCTGGGCGCGACGATCTGTGCGCCTCGCGCTCCGCGCTGTGGTGAGTGCCCGCTTGCATCCCTATGCAAAGCCCGGCGCTCCGGCCGGGAACGCGAAATTCCGCGCGCCGCGGTCAAGGCGAAGCCCCGGGTGGTTCATCACGCGGCGGTGCTGGTGCGCGATGGGCGGGGGAGAATCCTGGTGCACCCGCGCCCGCCGGACGGTCTCTGGGCAGGCATGTGGCAGGCGCCGACGCACGAGCGAGACGATCGCGCCCCGACGCTCCGCGAACTCAGCCGATGGATCGGCCTGACCGGTGTTTCGCACGCAGGAGCGTTCACACATCGGACCACGCACCGGCTCGTCGAGTTCGTGGTCTGGCGGGCGTCTGCTCGTGGACTCTCTGCCGAAGCGAAGGGGCGCCTGGCGACTGCAGCCGGGCCAGGGGCCCGGTGGATGTCCGAGGCGGGCTTGGCCGGATTGCCGCTCGCAACGGCTCACCGGCGGATTCTGTTGGGGTTGGGACACGTCCGCTGACACGTCCGATAGGGTGAATCCCCCGCGCCTGACCGCTTTTTCATTCTGCCCAACCCGCTGCAAAAGCGGACCTTGCGTGTTCCGGAAACGACGAGGCAAGGTTAGATTGGAGCGATCCGAGCAGGTCCACCATTCCTGATCAGACGAGGGACCTTCCGGCCCAAGTAGTGTGGAGACGTCTGATCGACGCTTCAGAGGAGAGAATCACCATGCGCGGAACGCGATGGGTTTCGGGGTCGCTGGCGTTTCTGGCCGCGGCGGGCGCGGCGGTGGCGGGCACATGCACGCCAGACTGGGCGAACACGTTCTCGGCTGCGGGCCTGTCCGGCGGCACCGGAACGCTTGAGGCACGAGCGTTTTCCACCTTCAATGGCGACCTGCACGTCGCCGGCCGCTTCACAATGGGAGGTGGGGTCACGGTCAATCATATCGCTCGCTGGACCGGCGCCAGCTGGGCTTCGCTGCTGGGCGGCGCAAGCAGCACCATCAACACGCTGTACACCTGGGATGAGGACGGCGCGGGCCCGAACCCGCCGCGGCTGTTCCTGGGCGGGATCTTCTCGTCGCTCAACTCGGTCACCATCTCACGCATCGGCCGATGGGATGGGGCGTCATACTCCAGTCTCGGCGCCGGCCTCACGGGCGCGGTCAACGCGCTGATCTCGTGGGATGACGGGTCAGGCGAGGCGCTCTTCGCGGCCGGGCTTTTCTCGGCTTCGGGAACCGGCGGCGGCGCGATCGCGATGAGCCGGATCGGCAAATGGAACGGCACAACATGGTCGGCGCTCGGGAACGCGGTGGCGGGCGGCGGCGCGAGCGACGCAGTGAATGCGCTTGCCATCCACGACGACGGCACCGGCGAGGCTCTATTCCTCGGCGGACAGTTCATTACCGCCAACGGCGTCAGCGTTTTCCGCACCGCCAAGTGGAACGGCACGAACTTCTCGGCGCTGAACGCCGGCAGCGTGCTGGCGGGCGATGTCTTCGCGATGGTCCCCTTTGATGAGGACGGCGCCGGGCCCAACCCGCCCCGGTTGTTCGTCGGCGGCGCGTTCACGACGATCACGGGCGGAACGCCGATGCGCCGGATTGCCCGCTGGGACGGCGCGAACTGGACTGCGGTCGGCGACGGCTTCAACAATGGCCAGGTCCTCGCCCTCAGCGTCTTTGATGACGGCTCCGGCAGCGGTCCGGCGCTCTTTGCGGGCGGCTCCTTTGTGAACGTCGCCGATGTGGGGATGACGGTGGTCAACGGCGTCGCCAAGTGGACTGGCACGACGTGGGCGGCAATTGACGGTGGCTTGACCGGCGGAGCCGCGCCACGCGCGCAGGCGCTCTTTGTGCATGACGACGGAATGGGTCCGGACCTTTATGTGGGCGGCGATTTCACGATGTCCGGCGCAGTCGCCACCACGCGCATCGCCAAGCGCGATCGCGCCGGCGGGCCGTTCTTCAGCGATCAGCCGGATGATCTCGAACTCGATTCGGGTCAGACGGCGATGTTCTCTGTCACGGCCGGCGGAACAAACCCGCTCACGTACCAGTGGCGTCGCGACGGCGTGAACCTGATGAACGGCGGCAACGTCGCCGGCGCGACCAGCGCCATGCTTACGGTGTCGAACGTAAGCGAGGCGGACAACGGTGACTACACGGTTCGCGTGAACAACACCTGCGGACCGGCGATCAGCGAGGCGGGAACGCTCACGGTCATGGGCGCCTCCTGCACCGGCGACATCACCGGTGACGGGCAGGTGAACTCCAGCGATCTCGCAGTGGTGCTCGCGTCCTGGGGTCCCGGCGGTGGTCCGGCGGACCTCACGATGGACGGCCAGGTGAACTCCAGCGATCTCGCAGTGGTGCTCGCGTCGTGGGGGATATGCCCCTGACGGCTGCTGAAGTTGGACGAACTCAGAAGGCCGGGACGGCGGCGTCCCGGCCTTTTTTCAGGGCGTCCGGACCGTGCCGCTCCGCCGCGGCGTCCCGGCCGGCTTCTCAGCGCGTTCCACGGCGCGGTCAACAGCCCTGTACACCCTCGGCGTGCGCGGGCTCAGGCGGCAGAGCAGTTCATGCGAGATCGTGCCCGCCGATCGCGCGAGCGTCGGCAGGTGGTTCGGCGCTCGGCGATCGGCGCCGATGATCTCGACCTCCGCGCCGACGCCCGAGGCCGCCTCCGGAACATCCGTGGCGTCCACCGTGATCTGGTCCATGCTCACGCGCCCGACGACCGGGGCGTAGAAGCGCGCTCCATCCGCGGCGCGGAACCCGACCTTCGCGCGGTTCGAGAGCGCGGCCGGGAATCCATCCGCGTAGCCCACGGGGATCAGCGCGAGCCGCGTGGGGCGCCGGGCGCGCCATGTCGCGCCATATCCCACAGGTTGCCCCTCCTCGATGACCGACGTGTGGACGACGCGGCTGAGCCACCTGACGGCGGGCTTCAGAGCGCGCGCGTGTTCGATGAGTTCGCACTCATCTGCGTCGAGGATTTCCTCCGATCCATAGCCGAGCAGGGCGAGCCCAACGCGAACCATGTCCGCGTGCAGTTCAGACGAGCGGAACGTCGCGAATGTGGAGGCCTGGTGCGCCACGCACTCGCGCGGAACAATGGGCGCCACGCGGGCCAGCCATCGCGAGAAAGCCGCGGATTGCTCCATCGCCGCCTCGCCGTCGGCGTGCGGGCTGGCGAAATGCGTGGAGACGCCGGCGAGCGCGAGGCGCGGATGCTTCGCGATTCGGCGCACCATGCGCTCGGCCGCGTCGGGGCGCGATCCGCCGCGGTTCATGCCGGTGTTGACTTCGACGTGAAGCGGCAGGCGGACGCCGAACTGATCGGCGTGGCCCGCGAGCGCCTCCAGTTGCTCCTCATCGTGCACGCTGAGGTGCAGGCGGCCTTCGAGCACGGCGCGGTAGAGCGGATCGGTCCGTTGGATCGATCGCACGGGCATGAGGATCAGGATGGGTGTCTGGATCGCCGCCTCAACGAGCGCCCGCGCCTGCTCGGGAGTGAAAACGGCCATCATCTCGACCGCGGCGATCTCGAGGCGCTTGGCGATGCGCGGCGCGCCGAGCCCGTAAGCATCGGCCTTGATCACGGCGCACACGCCGACCTGCTTGCCGCCGGACGCGGAGCAGGCGCGGCGCACCATGGCTACGTTGTGCTCAATCGAGCTGAGATCGACTTCGATCGTGCTGGTCGCATCCATGCGGCGGCGCCCTCCTTGGCTTGGCCCGAGGATACCGGCGTCGCCGGCGCGCGTTTCTGCGGCCGCCCGCCCCCGGCTCACTTGTATCGACCGCCGCCCGGCGCTACGATGAACGCGATTTCAGGCCCCTGTTCGACCCGGCCGCACTTCAACCCGGATAGCCCCGTGGGGCGCCGCGGCCAGCCCCGAAGAGCAGTTTCAAGGAGATCGGCCCCGCCGCGGGGCGTGCTCCATCGGATGGTCCACGACGCTCCCCCTCCCCCCGACCGACCTGGGAGGAAGGAGACCGTCGTGAGTCATCCGCCTGGGCGCGCCGCGTGGACGGCCCACGCCCGCCATGATCAGCGATCAGACTCCCGATTCCGTCGTGGACACCGAGACAACCCCCACACCCGGTGATGACGCCGCCCCGAGGAAGAAGCGACGCCGTCGGCGGCGCGGGGGCCGGAACCGCGGCGGCGACCCTCAACAGCAACTGGCCGATGGGCCGCCCCTCGGCGATGACGCCGAGCAGGCGGAGGCGCTCACTGAAGCCGCGGACGACGATCCGCCTCCCGCCGAGCCGGAGGTCGCCCTCGAATCCGCTCCAGAGCACCACCTCCGCGGCAACGACATCTTCTCCCCGACGACCTTTGCCGACCTCGGCCTCCGAAATAGCGTGATGCGCGGCGTAGCGGAAGCCGGCTACCAGCGTACGACGTACATCCAGGCGGACCTCATCCCCCTGGTGCTGGCAGGGAAGGACGTGCTGGGGCAGGCCAAGACGGGTTCGGGCAAGACCGCGGCTTTCGGGCTCCCGCTGTTCCACATGGCGACGCGGGGGCTGCCGTTCCAGTCCCTGATCCTGTGCCCCACGCGCGAACTGGCGATTCAGATCGCCGGGGAACTCTCGCGCCTTGGCCGGAACACACCGATCCGCGTCGCCGCGGTGTACGGCGGGCAGGCCATCCCGCAGCAGGCGAGGGAGTTGGAGCAGGGGCCGGAGATCATCGTCGCCACGCCGGGACGGCTGATGGACATGCATCAGCGCGGCCGCCTGCACTTCAACAACGTCAAGTTCGTGGTGCTGGACGAAGTCGATCGCATGCTCGACATCGGCTTCCGCGACGATATCCGCAAGATCCTCCGGTCGATCAAGACGCCGCATCAGACGATCATCGTCTCGGCGACGATCAGTTCGGAGATTGAGCAGCTGGGCCGCACGTACATGCGGCCGGAGGCCACCGAGAAGATCGTCGCCACGGCCGGCTCACTCACCGTGAGCATGGTTGAGCAGCACTACCTTGCCGTGGCGCCGTGGGATAAGCGCCGCCTGCTGCTGCACCTGCTCACGCACGAGGAGCCGGCGCTCACAGTCATTTTCTGCCGCACGAAGCGCACCGTGGACGAACTGGCGAAGTACCTGAAGCAGAAGGGCGTCGATGTCCACGCGATCCACGGCGACATGTATCAAGGCAAACGCAACGCCGTGATCAAGCGGCTGCGCGACGGCGAACTCGCGGTGCTGGTCGCTTCGGATCTCGCCGCCCGCGGTCTCGACGTCGAGGGCATCAGCCATGTCGTGAACTACGACCTCCCCGAGGATCCGGAGGTATATGTGCACCGCATCGGCCGCACGGCCCGGGTCGGCCGGCGCGGGGTGGCGTGGTCGCTCGTCTCGCCGGAGCAGGGCGAACTGCTGACGCAGATCGAGAAACTCGCGAACGTCGAGATCCCGAAGATGGACTATCCCGACTTCCAGCCGGGAACGCCGCCCGATCACGTCCGATCGGAGCAGGCGCAGAAGGAGAAGCGCGTGCAGGCCGCTGCCGGCCTGAACCGCTACGCCGCGCCCGTCAAGGAGAAGGGGCTGGGCCTGCGACGTGACGACTCGCGCTTCCCGCAGGGACTGGTGCCCATCAAGCCTCCGCCCCGGATGATGGGCGGCCGGGTGAAATCCTCCCGCACGATGAAGGCCGAGGCGGCGCAGCGACCGCCTGAAGAATGAACAACCCGATCGATTGTGTGCCCAAGGCCCGGCCCGCCGGGCCTTTTTTCTGCGATGATGCCGCCGTCATGAGCGACGAAACCGCATTCGCCGACCAGATGCTCGCCCTCACGCGCCGCCTGATCGACGCCATCGATCAGCGGAGTTTCGATGAATACCGGCGGCTGAGCGCGGAAGATCTCACGTCATTCGAGCCGGAGTCCAAGGGCCACCTCGTCGAGGGCATGGCCTTCCACGAGTTCTTCCTGTCGCGCCCGCACAGACCGGGCACAACGGCGCGGTCGGAGATCGTGGGGTTCCGCGCACGCCCGCTGGGGAGCGACGGTTCCGGCGCTCCGGCCGCGGCGATCGTTGCCTACACACGCATCACGCAGAAGCACGACGCCGACGGCTCATTCCGCATGGTGCACGCCAATGAAACGCGCACGTACGTGCGCGCAGGCCGCGAATGGCGCCAGGCCCATTTCCATCGCAGCGAGTATTGAGTTCGCCGCGGCGCGAAGAAAAGGCGTCGCCGGGCGACGCCCTCTGTTCACCTGTCTGCAAGGAGCATCATCGGTCGGCCATCGCCCTGATCTTCGCGATCAGGCGCAGGAACTCGATGTACAGCCACACGAGCGTGACGAGCAGCGCGAAGCCGCCGTACCACTCGCCCCACTTCGGCGCGCCGTTCTTCACACCCGTCTCGATGTAGTCGAAATCGAGAATCAGGTTCAGGGCCGCGATGCCGATGATCGCCACGCTGATCGCGATCCCGATGGGCGAAGCGGCGTGCAGGAACGGCATCTCGATGCCGACCAGGCGCAGGACCATGGAGGCGATGTACAGGAACATCACGCCGCCCGTTGCGACGATCACGCCCGTTCGGAATCGCTGCGTGGGCTTGATGATCCGCGTGGTGTACGCCACAAGCATCGCGCCGAACGTGCCGAACGTGCCCAGCGCCGCCTGAAGCACGATCGTGTAATCAGGAACCAGGCCGCCCGCCTCCGCTCCGCTCCTGGCGAACCACGACGCATAGATCGCCGAGACGCCCCCCACGAAGAAACCCTCCGCCAGCGCATACGCCGGCGCGGTGATCGGCGAGGCCCTCGGTTTGAACACCGTCACCATCGCGAGGATGAGGCCGACAATAGCGCCGCCCATCGTCACGAGGATCGGATTCACGCGCGGCCCGACATTCACGCCATCCTGGAAGGGAACCGTGAGATGCCATCCGACAACGGCGGTGATCATGCAGAGCGCGAGCAGCATGAACGACTTGTTGATCGTCCCCTGCAGCGTCATGGCGCCGGGGCGCGCAGCAGCCTTTGCCCTCGCCCCCGCGGCTGAGCCTGCCGCTTCCGCGGGCAGCGCCGCCGCGCCTCCCTGGCGGGAGTTGAAGTCGTCCCACGTTTCGGGTCGGCCGAACACGTCATTTCGCATGGCGGGGTTGGACGTTCTGAACACGTGAGGCTCCTTATGAATCCTGCCGGTCCGCCGCGGCAAAGCCCGCGCGGAGCGATGTCCTGATTCTACTCAACTGCGTTTTGATCGGTTCGGACACGTCCCCGACGCGAGGATGCCTGTGGCCCGAGCGGATTCGACCAAGCGGGTTTCGACCCGGCCGGGCGCACAAACAGGGCGCCGCAACGGGCGCCCTGCGCGTAATCCCGCTTGCCGCTCTCCCTTACGGGCACGGCCCCCACGAGCCAAGCAGGGCCGCCAGGCCGGTCGAGCCATAGGTCGCCCAGTCGCCGAGGAGCGACGCCAGGTCGGCCGACCCGACCGCGCCGTCGCCGTCGAGGTCCCATGGGCAGTCGTTGAACGTCATCATGGCGCTCGTCGTGTAAACGATGTCGCCGGTCAGGTCGAAATCGCGGTTCACGGCGTTGCCGGCCGCGTAGAACGTGATCGGCCCGATGTCCGACGCCGGCGCCTGCCACTGGACCTCATACTCAGCCGCGTTGCCGAGGGCCCCCCAGTTGGTCACCGAGTCGTTGACGCCATCCAGCGTGTGGTTGATCCAGAACACATCCCCGCCGGAGTACTGGGTGTTGACCGCATCGCTGACGAGCAGCATGCCCACCTTGTTCAGGAGCGTGTCCTCGACCGTGATCTGGAAGCCGCCGCCGACCTGCATCGGATCGCTCACGCGGATCGTGAGCGTGTAGGTCTCGTTCGGAGAGTAGGACGAAGGCGCCCCGAGGATCTGCACGGAGCCTGATCCGACCGCGTTGCCGTGGCACACGGCGCAGGTGATGCCATCGCCCGGGCTGCCGGTCAGGCCCGAAGGAGGCCCACTGCTGAACCCCTGCGCCTCCGCCGCGATGAGTGTCGCGCTGAGGGCCGCCATGGCCGCCGTAATCGTGCGAGTGTTCATCCGCTTCTCTCCGTTTCTGCCGATGAGGCTTTCGCCGCCCCCACGGACCCGGCGCAGCGCCGGATCCCGCGGTCAGTGCTCGCTCCGGGCGGCGGGAGCGACGCATTCATCCTCTTCGATTCGATGTCGAACCTCTCTCGTCTCGCTTTCGCCCTCCCGGGCGGGGCCCTCCGGCCCGGCTCATCGTAGAGCGCCGGCCGCCCTCGTCCAGAGCAATTCCACGGTCCCGGCGCCCGGCCGACTCATGAGCACGGCCCCCAGGAGGCCAGCAGCGTGCCCAGGTCGGAGGAGTTCACGATGCCATCGTCGGTGATGTCCGCTGCGCCCGACCCGCCCCAAGACGCCAGCAGCACACCCAGGTCCGACGAGTTGACCTGCCCGTCGCCGGTCAGATCCGCGAGACAGGGCGGGGTGGAAGAGGGCGCCACGGCGGTCACCACCATCTCGGTCGGCATGCCGATCGCCGCGGGGCGGAAGAGCCCGATGGTCACGTCGGCAGGCTCCGGCCCGCGATCGGCGTCGAAGCGGAAGTTGTAGAGCGTGGAGTAGCGGATCGCGTTCGCGGTGGCGTTGACGAAGAAATCGTCGGTCGCCCAGCGCAGCTGGCCCGTTTCGCCCCGCATGAGCGACGCCGGCCAGTCATTCGTGCTGTACTCCGGCCCGTTGTTGGCGTCGAGGGAGTGGTAGTCCACGTCATGGAACCCGACGTTCGTCACCTCGACGCCGTCGGGAATCGGCACGGAGAACGCTCCGGCGCTCCGGTGCGAGTTCATGTTGTAGACCGCGTATTCGTAACGCCACGTGCCATCGCCGTTGTCGGTGGCGCGGCAGCCGAGGATCAGGCGACCGTCCTCCGGGATATCAACGTTCGTGAGCTGAACTCCCGGATCGGCCGCCTGCCACGCCATGATCGCCGGCTGCATCTGTTGAGTGGACGTGTCCTCCACGAACGCCAGGTTGTATGTCGTGCTGCTGCCGCCGGTCCACACGATGGCGATCTCGCGGTGCGAGACGTTGTTGAGTCCGTTGCCGGCCAGCGTGTCGTCGGCCGTGATGTAGTGGCCCTCCACGAAGTATCGGGCGCCTTCGTTCGAAGGCGGGTGAAGGTCCTCCTCGTGCACCTGGATCTTGCCGCGGATGGTCTGCAGGCCCTCCGGCTCCGCCCACGCCGACGGAAGCGCGCCGGTCGACGCATTCAGGTCCTGCCGCGGGCCCAGCTGCGACTGGAACGCATTCGTAAGCGAGCTGTACGGATCGGAGCAGCCGACCCCCAGCACGCGCGCATCCATCGGATCCTGACATTCCGAGCAGAAACTCTCGGCGAACGTCACAAATCCGTGCTTCAGCCACGAGAGCCCGACCTGCTCGAAGCGGCCGTCCTTGAGGCGGTACATGTTCTGCAGGATCGCCGGGTGATTCGGCGTATCCACATCCCACTGCACGACGTCGTCGCCGATGTTGCACGAGATGGTGCCGATCGTGAACCCCGCGATCTGGAGCGTCGAGTTTCGGCCATGCCGGCGAACTTCGTAGAGATCACCCACGATGACGTCCGGGCCGATCACTCCGCGGGCGGCAGGCTGCGCATTCGCGCCGGCGGCCTCGCTCAGGCTCATCCGCGGCGAGAGCAGCGCCTCCAGCCGGCGCCGGTGCTCGTCCGAATCCGGATCCTGCGCCACGGCCTGCTCCAGGTCGCGCACCAGAGCCTGTCGCCGGGACGACGCCACCTCGTGCGACTGGGCCTGAATCGCTGCCACAGCGCCGCCAAACGCGCCGACGCCCACCGCCGTCCACACCAGCAGACTCCTCATCGATCTCTCCTCCGCACTCACCCCGAAACCCCGGCCCCGAAACACCGGACCCTGCCGCCGGAACCCGGCCGGGACCGAGAACACCCTGTGCCCGGACGGGAGGAACCATGGGCCCTCTCGCCCGTACGGAAAGGATTTCCCGCCGGGGCGTCAAAATCAAGCCAAATCCACCTTGTGACCACGAATGAGCGCACAAACCCGGTCACTGCGCGCTTTATTGGCCGCCTGACGTGACCCGGACGCCTCCCGCAAGCGCCGCCGCGGCGTCTGAGAGGAAGGCGTCCACGTCGGCCTCCTGAGTGTCAAAGGAGCACATGAGCCGGGACAGCCCCCACGCCTCGGGCCCGAACGGGTAGTAGGCGTGCCCCCGCTCGCGGAGCGCCCGATCCAGTTCCCGGCCAAGAGGGGCGAACACGGCGTTCGCCTGGACCGGGAACCGAGGCGAGATTCCAAGGCGGCCGAGACCGTCGCGCATCCGCCGGGCCATCGCGTCGGCATGCGCCGCGTGTCTCAGCCAGGCGCCGGATGAGACGGTCGCGGCGAACGGCGCGGTCACGAACCGGTGCTTGCTCAGGAGCGCGCCGGTTGACTTGCGAATGAACGGGAAGTCGGCCTGCGCCCGATCGAAGGCGCTTCCATCGCCCTGCGGGAAGAACACGACGGCCTCGCCGAGCGCAAGGCCGTTCTTGGTTCCGCCGAACGTCAGCGCATCCACCCCGGCGTCGTTCGTGAGCGCGCGGGGGCTGCAGTCCAAGCCCGCCACAGCATTGGCGAACCGTGCGCCATCCACATGCACGCGGTATCCGATCGCGTGCGCACGCTCGCACAGCGCCTGAGTCTCCTCCGGCGTGTAGACCTCGCCGAACTCCGTCGGGTTGGAGATCGTGAGCACGCCCGGCTGCGGCTGGTGCACGTCCTTCCGGCTCGTTTCCGCGGCCTGCTCCACCTCGTCCGGGGTCAGTTTGCTCGTGGCGCCACGGATGGCGGTGGTGCGACAGCCCGTCATGCGCTCCGGCGAGGTCGATTCGTCATCGTTCCAGTGGCTGTAGACGTGGCACAGCACGCGCTGCCACGGGCGAGTGATCGCCGCGATCGCGAGCCCGTTCGCGATCGTGCCCGTCGCGACGAAGAACACCGCCGCCTCGCCGCCGAACACGCTCTTGATGGCCTGCGCCGCCGCGGCCGTCGATTCATCGTCGCCGTAGCCGATGGCGTGTCCCGAAGACGCGGCGCGAACCATCGCCTCGAGCGCCTCGGGGCACACGCCCGCGTTGTTATCACTCCGGAACGTGCGCGGCGAGCGGCTCACTCCTGTGCGCCCCGAACAGGGGCGACGACCTCCCGCGGCGCCTTCTGCATCTCGACCACAGCCTCCGTGATCTCATTGCGGATCGGGATCGAAAGGTTGTACTGCTCGATCTTCCACTCGCCGTCGATCTTCCGCAGCACCCCCGTTCCGCGGCAGGGGCCATACTTCTCGTTCGAGAGCGCCTCGTCGAACCACGCCGTGTCGCCCGAGGGCGCCACGAAGATCGTGCGCTTGTGCGCCGTATATGTCCACGCCGATTCACCCTCGAACCGAGGCAGCGCGTAGGCGCGAAACTCGTCGATGGTCCACCGCTCGTCCGGATCGGTCCCGAAGAACACCGCATCCGGCGCGAAGAGCCCGAAGTACGCGTCCTCGTCGGCTCGCGCCGCCGCGGCGTGGAGTTCGGTGAGCGCTTGGCTGATGGCGCGCTCATCCTCGGTCAATCCGGTCCTGTTCTTCGGCCGGCCCTTGTCCATCGCATCGAACACTCTCCCTTTGTCGAGCGCAAGAAGCCAAGCGGAGTCTTCAGGCTCGATCACCAGTTCGTTCTCGACGCCGATCTGCAGGAGACTCGCGGATGCGACCTTCAGACGGTGCAGGCTGTCCTCATCCGAGGCGCCGGCAAAGAGCGTGATCGGCGTGCCCGCCACCCGCCGCATGTTGCCGAGCACCCGATCGTTGTGCGGCCGTCCAGAGAGCGCCGCGACCGACGCCACGCGATTCGGATACTCACTCGCGACCATGCATGCGCTCGCCGCGCCTCTGCCTGGGCCGGCAACGTGGAACTTGCCTCCTTCGACGCGGAAATCTCGCTCGATCCGATCCATCAGCGGCCCGATGAGCACCTCGCTTCCCATGTGGAAATAGACAGGTGAGCCATCCGCCGGGTTCGCCGCCGCCACGGGGCTGACAATGATCCAGCCGCGCTTGCCAGCTTCTTCGCGCCAGTACGCCTGAATCGCCTGCACAGCCGCGACCCGTTCCTGCTCCAGCGGCGGGAACGCCAGCAGCGTCGGATACGCCGCGGCCGGGTCGAACTCATCCGGCAACACGACGGCGTACTCCAGCGGCACATCCACGCCGTCGTAGTCAATCAGCATCTTGCGAAACTCGATCTCGCCGGCCGTTGCGGGCGTCATGATCGCCGCAACCGCGGCCGCTGCGAGCCCGAACCGCCCAATCTTCCCGGTTGAATTAATCGCCATCCCGAAGGCCTCCCGAGTTGCGCCGCCGGGGCCGGAATCGCCCGGAAACCGTCTGAACCGCGGCGACGCGGCTCTGTTATACACCTCCCGGTGGCCACCAGCCGCATCCAGAGCCTGGATGAATCCCTGCTCGCCTCCGCCGCGGCTGCGCTGCGGGACGCCCGCCGCGTCGTCGTCCTGACCGGCGCCGGCGTGTCGGCGGAGAGCGGCGTCCCAACCTTCCGCGACGCCATGACCGGCCTGTGGGCCCGTTACGACCCCGCCCAACTCGCCACGCCCGAGGCCTTCGCCCGCGACCCCGCCCTCGTCGCCCGCTGGTACGACGAGCGGCGGCTGCGCTGCGCCGCAATCGCGCCGAACCCGGGCCACGTCGCCCTGGCGCAGGCGGAGCGCGCGATGGCAACGCTTGGCCGCTCCTTCACGCTCATCACGCAGAACGTCGATCGCCTGCATCAGGCGGCGGGCAGCGCCGCGCCCATTGAACTGCACGGCTCGATCTGGGTCTGGCGCTGCGTCTTGTGCGGAGAAGAGCGCGAGGAGCGCGGCGGCGCGTTCGAGCGGCAACCGCCCCTCTGCCGCTGCGGCGGCATGCGCCGCCCGGGCGTGGTGTGGTTCGGCGAGATGCTGCCGAGGGCGGCCCTGGAGGCCGCACAGCGCGCAACCGGCGAGTGCGACCTCTTCATCGCCGCGGGCACGAGCGCGCAGGTGTACCCGGCCGCGGGATTGATCCACGCCGCGATCGCGGCAGGCGCGCGGACCATCGAAGTGAACCCGGAAACCACGCCGAACTCGGAGGTGGTGGACTGGGCCCTCCCCGGGAAGTCGGGGGAGATCCTGCCGCGGCTGGTCGAGAAGGCGTTCGCCACGACGCCGGAGCGCTGATCACGCCCATGCTCACTCCGCCGTCGCCCACTCCACAAACGCCCGAACATCATCCCGCAGCCGCTCCAGCGAACTCCGCTCCACATACATCATGTGCCCGGCCGGGTAGTGCGTGATCCGCACGTTGCCCTTCACCGCCGGGTCCAGCCGCATGTGGCTCACCGTGTATTCCGCCGCGAAGTACGGAGTCGCCAGGTCGAAATACCCCGCGGCCACCAGCGCCTTCAGATGCTGGTTCTCGCTCATCGCCTGCCGCAGCGTCTCCGCCACGTTCACATACCGGTTCTCGTGCGCCGAGTACGACCAGGGCTGCACCCGCCCCGTGAGAATCTCATACGGCAGGTCGTTCTCATACTCCAGTTCCCGCCGCACGTAGTCGTTCAGCGTCGCCGTGTACACGCCCATGATCGCCGACATGCTCGGATCGTGCTCGAAGCGCTCGCCCGCGGCGTCCGCGTCGAAGCCGGTGTACCGGCTGTCCAGCCGCCCCACCGTGCGACGGTCGTCCCGCATCAGCTCCTTCGTGAAGCGCATGATGTTCACGCGGAGGTTGGTCGAGCGCACGTACTCCTCGCTCAACCCCGTGTAGCGAGCCAGCCGCTGCGCGATGGCCGCGGCCCTGTCCGCCGGCAGATCGTCCCCCAGCGCCAGCGCGTGCATGTATTCCCCGAGCGCCCACGTCTCCACCTCGTTCAGCACGTCCTCCAGCGGCCTCTGCTGCAGGTCATCCGGCAGACGCCTGTGGTAGTGCGCCGTCGCCGTGTACGTCGGCAGGAACAGCACATACGGCAGATCGTTCCCCGCATCGAACCGCGCCGTCTGGAACGAGAGAATCGACGACACCAGGATCACCCCGTTCAGGTACATCCCGTGCCGGTCCTGCAGGTGCCCCGCGAGGCCCGCCGCCCGCGTCGTGCCGTATGACTCGCCCGCGAGGAACTTGGGCGACGCCCAGCGCTCATTCTTCGTCGTCCACAGGCGGATGAACTCGCCGACCGATTCAATGTCCTCCTCCAGCCCGGAGAACTCGGTCTGCTTCACGTCCTTCGCGGGCCGGCTGTACCCCGTGCCCACGGGGTCGATGAACACCAGGTCGGTGTCCACCAGCCAGGTGAACTCGTTGTCCGCCATCTCGTAAGGCGGCGCGGGCGGCATGCCCGCATCATCCGCCATGAGCACCCGCTTCGGCCCCGCCGTGCCCAGGTGCAGCCACACGGATGACGACCCCGGCCCCCCGTTGAACACGAACGTCACCGGCCGCTCCCGCGGATCTTGATCGCCCTTCAGCGTGTACGCGACGTGGAAGATGTCCGCGCGGTGCTCGCCCTGCTCCGATTTCATCCGAATCACGCCCGCCGTGGCCCTGTATTCCAGCGGCCTCCCGCCGACCGTGATCGAGTGCTCCGTCACCGTCAGCGCCGGCGCCTCCGATTCCTTCGACCCCGCCGCGGCGTCCTTCGCCTCCGGATCCGCGGCCGGCGCCAGCAGTGTCACTGCGCAGAGAAGCATGGCCTTGAGCAGCATGGAAGCCTCCTGATCGAGCGGCGGGGCAAAGGCGCCGGCGCCGATGCGCCGGACGGCTCCCTTATACCCCTCTCCCGCC
The DNA here is from genome assembly GCA_964529265.1 of uncultured Phycisphaeraceae bacterium. GTDB lineage: Bacteria > Planctomycetota > Phycisphaerae > Phycisphaerales > UBA1924 > CAZGVW01. Next base: position 7,459 of record CAZGVW010000092.1, on the reverse strand, counting down.
GCGGAGGCTTCGCGCACCGCCCCGCAAAAACAGAGAGGCGAGCCCTTGACGGGCCCGCCCCTCGAATCGGTCGCGCAGTGTCGTCCTTCAGAGGCTCACCGACCGTCGTCGGTCGTGTTCACCTCGGCGAAGGACCCGAACTGCGGGGCGTTGCGGGTGCTCGGATTCAGTTCGTTCTGGAACTGCTCCGGGCCAAGGTTGATGGGCCGCGCCAGGCGCATGTCCCAGTTCTGGCGGGCGGCCTGCTCGAACGATGCGGACTTGTCCGTCAGCGTCACGAGCGCTTCCTCGGACATCTCGCGGTACGCCGCGGCGGCGGCCAGGGCCTGCCGCTGACGGGACTCCGTCTCCTGCTCGCTCAGGTACTTCTGAGCGAAGGCGCGATTGCGATCCGACTGCGTCGAGACGATGCGGGAGTCGAACACGGCCCGCACGGAGTCGTCGCGGGCGTCGGCCGCGGCCATCAGGTACTGCGAGTTCGCCTCGTCCATCTGCGAACGGGCGTAGACCGCGGCGCGCTGCGTCGTGTCGAACGCCTCCTGCACGCCGCGCTTGGCCTCGGCGGCCGCGACGATGCGGTCCACCTTCGCCTGGCCCATCAACTCATGCGAGTCGGTGACCGTGCGCAGGTGCTGCACTTCCGCCGCGGCGATGCGCCGGTCGGCGTCGTTGCTGGCGTGCATGCTCGCCACCTGGATCTCGGACTTCGTGGCGAACGTGTCCGCGATCGTCGTCGCCTCGTCGAACGTGGCGCGAGCGATCTGGATGAACGACTCCGACGCCTGATCGAGACGGGCGAGTTCCGCCGTCAGGATCTGCTGCGAGGAGATGATCTCCTGCCGCATCTGGGCGAGCAGGGCCTTCTGGCTGCTCTCGAGGCTCGTCGCCTCGGCGCGGAGCTCGCGAACCTTCGCCTCGCCGCGCTTGCGCGTCGAATCGCGCTGCACCTCGAGCGCCTGCACCTCGGCCGCGCCGCCGGCGTCGATCGCCTCGGCCCGGGCAAGCCACTCGGTGGCCTGCGCCTCGGACTTCGCCAGCACGGTGCCGGCCTCGGCCCGCAGGCCCACGATCTGGGCCATCGTCTCCTTGCGGAAGGCGTCGGCCTCGACCTTCGCGCGGTTCATGTCAGCCGCGGCGATGCGCTCGTGCGTCTCGGCGCGGGCGACGAGTTCCTCGGCGCGAGCCAGCGCCTGCTGCTCGAACGCGGCGGCCTGAGCCAGCGCCTCGTCGAAGCGGGCCTGCTGCTGACGCCACCATGCCTCGAGCTGCGTGTTCTTCTCGTTGAACGTCGCGAGCAGGCTCTTCTCGCGGGCCCCGGCCTCGGCGCGGATGCGCGTCGCCTGGGCCAGCGCGCCCTTGAACGTTGCGACGTGGTCGGGCTCGATCACGACCTGCTTCGCCGGAACCGGCAGCATCTCCGGCGCCGGGGCGTTCGGCGTCAGTTCGCCGCCCGCGTTCTTGTTCACGGTCGGCGCGAACTCCACCGAGCCGCTCTGAATGCCCTGCGCGAGGGCGCGGGCCACGTCGGCCTTGATCTTCGCCGCGTCGGACTCGGCGCGGGCGCGGATCTCGTCATACTGCGCCTCGGAGATCGCAACCTGGTGCGCCGACTCGTGGCGGATCGCGTTCGCGATCGCCGCAGCCTGTGCCGCGATGAACGCCGCGCGGGCTTCCTGCTCGACGCGGTCCGCGTTGGCGCGGACGCCCAGAATCTGGGCCTCGCCGTCGGCCCGGAACTTGTCAACGGCCTGGCGCTGCTCCTGGAAGTCGGCCTCGGCCACCGCCAGGAACTTGTCGGCCTCGCCGCGGCGGCGCGAAATCTCCGCCTCAGCCTCCGTCATCAACACGCCGGACTGCTGGCGCATCTCCATCGCCTCGGCCTGCTGCTGCTCGAAACGCAGCTCCGCAGACTGAACGGCAACGTTGTACTCCTGCTCGACGTCGGCCGTCTCGAGCGCCGCGGCCCGGGCCCGCAGTTCTGACGCCGTCGCCTTCGCCTGCTCCTCCAGCGAGGCGGCCTGCTCACGCATCTTCTGGCTCTCCGCCGCCACCTTCTCCGTCAGCGAGCGGATCTGCTGGTTCAGGTCCTGCACCCGGGCGCCCGCCTGCTTCTCGACCGATCCCGCGGCCGTGCGCAGCTCGTTCACCTTGCTCTTGGCGCGAGACTCGGTCATGTCCGCGACCTTCACCATCTCCTCGATCTCGGCCAGGCCGCGATCAGCCACGGCCGTGCGCTGAGACCGCATCCGCTCGTGCTCGGCGCCCGCCTGATCGAACTCCTTGCCGGCGCGGGACCGCATCGACTCGAACTCGGCCATGCGCTCCTTGCGGAAGGCGTCCACCATCGCGTCGTCGAACCGGCTCTTCGTCTCGAAGGCGGCCTGCTTCGCGGAGACGCGCGTCGCGTACTCGTCAACGCGAGAGCCGACGAACGTGCGCATCTTCTCAGCCTCGGCGAGCCCGATCTGCTCCTCCGAGAACGCCGTCTGAAGATCCGCGTCCGCCGCGGCCAGCCACTCCTGCTCATTCGCTTCGCGCTTCACGCGCGCGGCCTGGGCCGCGGCTCGAAGCGTCTCGATCTCCGCCGTCGCGCTCCGCGCCTCGCTCACCCACACGTCGGGCAGGGTCGTCTCGCGTCCACGAGCCTCGAACCACGCCTCGTCCTGGCTGCCGCGGGTCTCCGCGGGATCGATCGTCACGTTCGCCAGGCGCGCCTTCGCGTCCAGGGTGTGCCCGCCCTGGTAGCGATATGACTTGCTCGAGCCCCAGCCGCCCGACGACGAGCAGCCGCTCATCGTCGCCGCGACCAGACTCGCGACGCACGCCGTGATGAACACTGGTCTGCGAACGACTCCATCCGCCCCGAAATGCCGGTTGCTGTTGCTGAACATCCTTGACTCCTCGGCCCCCGCAGGGGCGCCCAACGTGTTCGTTCCACTGCGCTGTTCCGATCGCCGGGCGCGGAGCGAACCACGCACGGCGACGTCCCTCATCGACATCGCTGCGCCATCCCTGAAGGGCGCTCACCCCGTTCAAAGCCCTTCCCGCGTCAGGAAACGCGTCGTCCGCTGGTGTTCTCCCTCCCCAGCCCGCAAAGCCCGTACAGCCCGACCGCCCTCCACCCCTCCCGCCCGCGCACGCCCCCGGGTCGATGCCGGACTTTGCGAAAGCCCCTTCCCCCGCCCCACGCCGTATACTCCCTCCCCCTTTCACGCGCCTGCGGGGACGCTCCCGCAACGGCCCGGCCGCCGCCGCGCCTTCCGCCCAAGCCGACCCGCCCCCGATCGCTCCAGGAGCCCCCCTCGTGTCGCATCGCAGGCCCTTCGTGGGCGGCAACTGGAAGATGCACAACACCCGCCGCGCCGCGGCTGAACTCACGTCAGAACTCCTCGCCCCCCTCGCCTCCCTCGCCGCGGAACTCGACACCTTCGTGTACCCCGCCTTCGTCCATCTCGATCTCGTGGCCCGCGCCATCGAGCGCCAGGGCACGGGTCTGCGCCTCGGCGCCCAGAACCTCTACCCCGAGCCCGAAGGCGCCTTCACCGGCGAAGTCTCCGCCGAGATGCTGCTCGATCTCGGCGCGGAATCCGTCCTCGTCGGCCACTCGGAGCGCCGCCACGTCATCGGGGAATCCGATGACCTCGTCGCGCGCAAGACCGCGGCGGCCCTCAACTCTGGCCTCCTGTGCGTCCTCTGCGTCGGCGAGACCCTTGAGCAGCGCGAATCCGGCCAGACCGACGCCGTGAACGAGCGGCAGGTCCGCTCCGCCCTTCACGATGCCCCCCGCAATCGTCTCGCCAACCTCGTGATCGCCTACGAGCCCGTCTGGGCCATCGGAACCGGCCGCACCGCCACACCCGATGACGCCCAGGCCGCCCACGCCCACATTCGCTCCCTGATCGAAGACCTCTTCGATGAAAACATCGCCGGCCGCACGCGAATCATCTACGGCGGCTCGGTGAAGGCCTCCAACGCCTCGTCTCTTTTCTCACAGCCGGATATCGACGGCGGCCTCATCGGCGGCGCATCTCTGAAAGCCGCGGACTTCATCTCCATCTGCAAGGCCGCCGCCAGCGCCCCGGTCGGCGCCAGGAACCTCTGATCATGCTCGATCTGCTCGTTTTCGCCCAGATGAATAAGTACGTCGTCGCGGCGATGGTCGTCGTTTTCCTCGCCATCTCCGTCTTCATGATCCTCACGGTCCTCATCCAGCGCCCGCAGGGTGGCGGACTCGTCGGCGCCTTCGGCTCCGGCGGCGGCTCCGGCCAGACCGCCTTCGGCGCCAAGACCGGCGATGCGCTCACCATCCTCACCATCGCCATCTTCGTGGTCTACATCCTGGTCGCCGTCCTCCTGAACTACATGGTCCGCCCACCCGAGGCGGCCGTCATCCCCACCGCGGGCCCGGGGCCGGCCGAGACAACGTCCGTCCCCGTGCAACCCCCCACCGGCGCTTCCGGCGGCGTGCCGATCAACGTCCAGCCCCTCTCGCCAGACGCCGCACCGGATCAGACCCCCGCCCCGGCCGAGGGCGCCGCCCCAGCGGGCGAATCCGCACCCCCGACCGAGCCTCAGTCCCCCTCCCGCGGAGGCCGATGAATCCTCCGGCTCGGAGAGCGCACCGCCCGCCGAGGGCCCGCGGATTCCGCCCCCCTCCCCGCCCGAGGGTTGATCAGACCGGCAAGTCGGGCGCGCGTGGGGCACGGCGCGGCCCCCAGACCCAAGCAGCAGGAGCGCCGCCGCGTGATCCGAAGCATGACCGGGTTCGGTGAAGCGTCCGCCGAAGTGGACGGCGCGCACTACTTCCTCGAACTCCGCAGCCTCAACAACAAGTACTTCAAGGCCATCATCCGCCTGCCGGATGAGTTCCAGGGCCTCGAGCCCGAACTCGAGTCCGAACTGCGCCGCCGCCTCACCCGCGGCACGGTCACCCTCATCGGCAAGATCTCCGAGACCTCCGGCGCCGCCGCCTACGACATCAACCACGAGGCGCTCGATCACTACATCCAGCAACTCCGCCGCACGCCGCAGATCGCCTCCGGCGATGTGCACCTCGACGCCGCGGCTCTCCTCTCCCTCCCGGGAGTCCTCCAGCCTCCCGCGGATGAAGAAGCCCGCCTCGAGCGCGCCCGCGAGGTCTTCCAGCGCCTCCTCGACACCGCCAGCAAGAACCTGCTCCAGATGCGCCACCGCGAAGGCAGCGCCCTGCACACCGACCTCATGTCCCACCACGACATGATCGCCGAGCGCCTCGAGCGCATCGCGACCCGCGCCCCCGCCGTCGTCGAGGATTACAACCAGCGCCTCCGCACCCGCGTCGAAGGCATGCTGAAAGACGTCGCCGTCACGGTCGGACAGATCGATCTCGTCCGCGAAGTCGCCGTCTACGCCGAGCGCTCCGACATCGCCGAGGAAGTGACCCGGCTCGGCGGACACCTTTCGCACTTCAGCCAACTCCTTTCCGATACCTCCGGCCGCTCCATGGGCCGCACGCTCGATTTCCTCACGCAGGAAATGCTCCGCGAAGCGAACACCATCGCCAGCAAGTCCAACGATGCCCCCATCTCGCGCGACATCGTCGAGATCAAGGGCTCGATCGACCGGATCAAAGAACAGGTCCAGAACGTCGAATAGCGCTCGCGCCGCCCGCGGCATTCCTGAGTTCGGCGAGCACACGCATGAGCCAACCCCCGACCAGCGCCGGCCACACTGTTCCCGGCGGCGGGGCTTCCGGCAGTGCGCCTTCCGGGGGGGCCGGTCGAATCTCCGAGAGCGCCGACCCCGCCCGCCGCGCCGCCTCCACCCAACCGCGGGAGACCTTTGATGCCTTCGAACTCGCCGCGGTCCTCTCCCACTACGACATCGGCGTCATCGAATCCATCCGCCCCTTCCCCCGCGGCTCATCGCGCGCTCCAAAAGTCGTGATCAAGTGCGAACGGGGGCTCTTTTTGCTCAAACGGCGCGCCCCCGGGCGCGATGACCCGAACCGCATCGCTTTCTCCCACGCCCTCCAACTCCACCTCGCCCGCCGCGGCTTCCCACTCCCCCGCCTCGTCGGCGATCGCCGCGCCAACAACCCCCTCGTCCGACACGACGACCGGGCCTGCGAACTCTTCGAATACCTCCACGGCGCGCCGTTCGATGGCTCTGCCGCGGCTTCCCGCGCCGCGGGCCACGAACTCGCCATCTTCCACCGACTCACCGCGGATTTCCGGCACCCCTGGCGGCCCACCGCGGGCGGCTACCACGACGCCACCCGCATCCTTGCCCATATTGACGCCGCCCCCGACCGCATCCGCTCCGGCGCCCCCCCGGCCCCCGCCTCCAGCCCCGACCCCGGCGAGACCGCCACCTTTCTCCGGTCCGCCTACCTCGACGCCGCGGCCAGGGCGGCCGCCCAGAACGTCGCCGCGTGGCCGGACCAGGTCGTCCACGGCGATTGGCACCCGGGGAACGTCCTGTTCCGGGACGGGGCGGTCGCCGGGGTTTTCGACTACGACGCGGCGCGATTCGAGCCCCGGGCCCTCGATATCGCCAACGGCGCCCTCCAGTTCTCGATGACCATGCAAGGCGAAAACCCCGATGACTGGCCCGATTCCCTCGACCAGGGTCGTTTCCTGGCGTTCTGTCAGGGGTATGATGAGGTCGAAGGCTGCGTCATCTCCACGGCTGAGATCGCCGCGCTCCCTTGGCTCATGATCGAAGCCCTCATCGTGGAGGCCGTGATTCCCATCGCCGCGACCGGCAGCTTCGCAACGATCGAAGGCGGCGCCTTCATCCGGATGGTGGAGCGAAAGGTCCGGTGGCTTCAGGACAACGCCGACCGCCTCTCCGCCCTCATCAGCGGCTAGCCGATCGAACCCCGGACCCCCCGACCCGCGGCCTCCCCCGCCTCACCTGCACCGACTCGGAAGGAGCGACAGACGTGTTCAGACCGAGCCGCCGCCCGTCACGGATGACGCTTGCCGCAGCGATCGCGTCTGCATGCTTCGCCGTCGGCGCGCCCGCAACGGCTCAGGACGCTCCGGAGTTCGATCGCGAAGCCGTGCGCGCCCTGATCGCCGACCTCGGCGCCGCGGATTTCGAGACGCGCGAATCCGCGGACCTCACGCTCCGCGAGATGCGCCTCTCACCCGAGCAGGTCGCCGCCTGCGCGCCCCCGGTGAGCGAACTCTCGCCCGAGCAGTGGGCCCGCCTCGGCCCGATCCTCAAGCAGCGATTCTTCGATTCTCCGCGGGCCGGTCTCGGCGTGTCGTTTGATAACACGCGCGAGGTCGATGGCGTCGCCATCGGCAAGGTCATGGAGCGCTTCCCGGCTGCCAGCGTTCTGCGCGACGGCGATGTGATCGTCGAAATCAACGGCCATCGCCTGAACCGGAACTCGCTCGCGACCGGCGTCGTCCAGTGCACGATCGTCTCGCACGATCCCGGCGAGACGGTCAGCATGACCGTGCGGCGA